>JANNZD010000181.1:0-2065 GCA_031410435.1 Betaproteobacteria bacterium
TGGAGACCCCCGATGCCCGACCTGCCCCGATCAAGATCCCGCCGCGCCTGGCCCGGCCTGTTGTTGGCTGCTTGCCTGGCCGCCTGCCTGGCTGCGGCCCTGCCGGCGCAGGCCCAGGACTACCCGAGCCGGCCGGTGCGCATCGTCGTGCCGTTCGCGCCCGGGGGGTCGGCCGACGTGTTCGGCCGCTTCCTGGCCCAGCGCCTGCAGGAGTCGACCGGCCAGAACTTCATTGTCGACAACCGGCCCGGTGCCGGCTCGGTGATCGGTACCGATGCGGTGGCCAAGAGTGCGCCCGACGGCTACACCCTGCTGTTGATGTCCAACACCCACACCGTCAACGAGTCGCTGATCCCCAACAAGCCCTTCCAGCTGATGCGTGATTTCGTCGGCATCGCGCCGATCAATGCGTCCGACCTGGTGCTGGTAGCCAAGGCCGGCCTGCCGTCCAACACCCTGCCCGAGTTGATCAAGGCCGCCAAGGCCAGGCCGGGCAGCTTGTCCTATGCGTCGTCAGGCCCGGGTACCCCCTACCACATGGCCGGAGAGCTGCTGAAGGCCATGGCCGGCATCTCGATGGTGCACATCCCTTACAAGGGCAGCGCCGGGGCCCGCACTGACGTGCTGGGCGGCCAGGTGGAGCTGATGTTCGATGCCATCCCGACGATGTCCGAGCACATCAAATCGGGCAAGGTCAAGGCCCTGGCCACCACCGGCAAGCAGCGCTCGGCCACCCTGCCCGACGTGCCCACCGCCAGCGAGGCCGGCGTGCCGGGCTACGAGGCCACCATCTGGCTGGGCCTGATGGCGCCCAAGGGCACGCCGCCGGCGGTGGTCAACAAGCTCAATGCCGAGGTGGCCCGCATCACCGGCAACCCCGAGGTGCGGCGGGCCTGGGCGGCCCAGGGCACTGCCGCGATGACCCTCGGCGTGGACGATTTCAACCGCTACCTGGTGGCAGACATCGCCAAATGGGCCCAGATCGTCAAGATCTCGGGGGCCAAGGCCGAGTGAGCACGGCCGGCAGCCCGGCGCCGGCCGACGCCGCACACGCGCCGATCCGGTTCAGCGTCAATGGCCGGCCGTACAGCCTGCAGGTCGACCCGCGTTGGCCGCTGCTGGATGTGCTGCGCGAAAACCTGCAGCTGCGCGGCAGCCGCTTCGGCTGCGGCGCGGGCGAGTGCGGCGCCTGCCAAGTGCTGGTGGAGGGGCGCTCGATGGCCTCCTGCAACCTGCCGGTGGGTGCGCTGGCCGGCCAGGCCATCACCACGGTGGAGGGGCTGGAGGCCCGCCTCTACCAGGCCTTCATCGCTGAGCAGGCGGCGCAATGCGGCTATTGCAGTTCGGGCATGTTGATCGGCGCGGCGGCCTTGCTGGCGCGCACCCCGCGGCCCACCGACGCGCAGGTACGCCAGGCACTGGACGGCCACCTGTGCCGCTGCGGTGCCCACAACCGCATCGTGCGGGCGGTGCTGCGGGCGGCGGCAGCGGGGCCGGCGCCATGAATCCCGGCTTGCGGCTGAGCCCGCAACCCGACGGCACGGTGCTGGTGCGCACCGGCAAGGTGGAGCTGGGCCAGGGCATCCTGGGCGCTTTGTCGCAGATCATCGCCGATGAGCTGGGCCTGCACCCTGATCAGGTGCGGATGCTGCCGGCCGACACCGCCTTCGGCCCCGATGAAGGCGTCACCTCGGGCAGCTTGTCGGTGCAGGACGCCGGCACCGCCTTGCGCCAGGCCTGCCGTGCGCTGCGCAGCGCCGGCGCCGGCAGCCCACCTGCGGGGCCGCCCGCCCATTGGGTGGGCCGGCCCTGGCCACGTGCCGACCTGGTGGCCAAGTTGAGCGGCCAGCCCGCCTATATCCATGATCTGCTGCTGCCGGGCCTGCTGCACGGCCGGGTGCTGCATCCGCCTGAGCGCGGGGCGCAGCTGATCGCCGCCGACAGCGCCGTCGCCGCGGCTGCTGCGATGCCGGGGGTGTTGCAGGTCTTGCAGGACGGCCGCCTGCTGGGCTTGCTGGCCGAGCATCCGGCGCAGGCCGATCTGGCGCTGCAGCGGCTGGCCACC
>JANNZD010000182.1:0-6399 GCA_031410435.1 Betaproteobacteria bacterium
CCCCCCACCCCATGCCGAACTTCTGGCTGATGAAGAGCGAGCCGGCCGAGTGCTCGATCGATGATCTGGCCGCCGCCCCCGCGCAGACCGTGCCCTGGATCGGCGTGCGCAACTACCAGGCGCGCAACTACATGCGCGATGCGATGCGGCCGGGCGACGGCGTGCTGTTCTACCACTCGTCCTGCGCCGAGCCCGGCGTGGCCGGCCTGGCCCGGGTGGCCAGCAGCGCCTACTCCGACGCCAGCCAGTTCGACCCGGCCAGCCCCTACTTCGATGCCAAGGCCCGCCCTGAGGCGCCGCGCTGGCTGCATGTCGATGTGCAATGGGTGGCCAAGACCCGGCTGCTGAGCCTGCGCGAAATGCGCCAGCGGCCCGAACTGGCCAGCCTGCTGCTGCTCAAGCCGGGCAACCGCCTCTCGATCACCCCCGTCAGTGCTGCCGAATGGGCTGCCGTGACCCATCTGCTCAAGCACCCGGAGACCTGATGTCCTTTCTCGACAGCGCCCTGGTGGCCGAACTGCTGCTGCTGGGCGCCTGCACCGGCTTCCTGGCCGGCTTGCTGGGCATCGGTGGCGGCATGCTGCTGGTGCCCTTCCTGACGCTGATCTTCAGCCACCGGGGCATCGAGCCCGGGCTGGCGGTGAAGATGGCGATCGCCACCTCGATGGCCACCATCCTGTTCACCTCGATCGCCAGCGTGCGGGCCCACCACCGGCGCGGCGCAGTGCGCTGGGCCCTGGTGCGGCGGCTGGTGCCGGGCATCGTGGTCGGCGGCCTGGTGTCGGGCGCCGGCATCTTCGCGCTGATCAAGGGCTCGGCGCTGGCGTTGTTCTTTGCGGTCTTCGTCGGCTTCTCGGCCACCCAGATGCTGATCGACCGCAAACCCAAGCCCAGCCGGCAGATGCCGGGCAGCCTGGGCTCCACCGCAGCCGGCGGCGTGATCGGCTTGGTCTCAGGGCTGGTGGGCGCGGGCGGCGCGTTCATCAGCGTCCCGTTCATGACCTGGTGCAATGTGGCCATGCACAACGCCGTGGCCACCAGCGCGGCGCTGGGCTTCCCGATCGCCCTGGCCAACACCATCGGCTATGTGGTGGCCGGCCGGAACCTGCCCAACACCCCACCGGGCGCGCTGGGCTACCTGATGGTGCCGGCTCTGGTGGTGATCGCCGGCGTCAGCGTGCTGACTGCGCCGCTGGGCGCACGCACCGCCCATGCAATGAACACCCGGCAGTTGAAGAAGGTGTTCGCGCTGCTGCTCTACGGCCTGGCCAGCTACATGGCCTGGCGCGGCCTGGCCGGCTGAACCGGCTGAACCCGCTGCATCGGCTCAGGCAGAGCCCGCGGCCAGGGCCTGCAGCGCCTGGCCGCCGCCATAGCTGCCGGCCAGCGGCGTCGGCCCGCCCGGCAGCAGCCTGATCGCGCAGTACTTGAACTCCGGAATCTTGGCAAAGGGGTCGAGCGCGGCATGGGTCAGGCGATTGATCGCCGCCTCGTAATAGCAGAAGGGCACGAACACCGCCCCGCGCGGGGTGCCATCGTCGGCCCGGGCATACAGGCTCACCGCGCCCCGGCGCGACTGCAGGGTCACCACCTGGCCGGGCAGCAGGCCCTGCGCGGCCAGGTCCAGCGGGTGTAACAGCGCGGTGGGGTCGGGCTCCAGCGCGTCGAGCACGCTGGCACGTCGGGTCATGCTGCCGGTATGCCAATGCTCGAGCTGGCGGCCGGTGATCAGCACCAGCGGGTAGTCGGCGTCCGGCCTTTCGGCCGCCGGGATGATGTCGGCCGGCACAAAGCGGGCCCGGCCGCCGGCGCGCGGAAACTGGTCGACAAACACCACCGGGTCGCCCGGGTCGCCCTCGTGCAGGCAGGGATAGGTGACCGCGCCTTCGGCCTCCAGCCGGGCCCAGGTGATGCCGCCGATGCTGGGCATGCTGTGGCGCATTTCGTCGAACACCTCGGACACGTCCGCGCAGGGCCAGTCCAGGCCCAGCTGCCGGGCCATCTGCTGGATGATCCACAGGTCCGGCCGGGCCTGGCCCGGCGGGGCTATGGCCTGGCGCCCCATCTGCACCAGCCGGTCGGTGTTGGTGAAAGTGCCGGTCTTCTCGGGGAAGGCGCTGGCAGGCAGCACCACGTCGGCCAGGTAGGCGGTTTCGGTGAGAAAGATGTCCTGCACCACCAGATGGTCCAGCGCGGCCAGCGCCTGCCGGGCGTGGTTGGCATCCGGGTCGGACATCGCCGGGTTCTCGCCCATCACATACATGCCGCGCACCTCGCCCCGGGCTATGGCCTGCATCACCTCCACCACGGTCAGGCCGGGCTGCGCATCCAGCGTGCCGGGCGCCAGGCGCCAGGCGGCCTCGAACCGGGCGCGCACCTCGGGCTGGTCGACCGGCTGGTAATCGGGCAGCATCATCGGGATCAGGCCGGCGTCGGACGCGCCCTGCACATTGTTCTGCCCGCGCAAGGGGTGCAGGCCGGTGCCGGGCCGGCCGATCTGGCCGGTCATCAGCGCCAGCGCGATCAGGCAGCGCGCGTTGTCGGTGCCGTGCACATGCTGGGACACGCCCATGCCCCACAGGATCATCGACGCCTTGCTGCGGGCATACAGGCGCGCCACTTCGCGCAGGGTCTGGGCGTCGATGCCGCACAGCGGCGCCATGGCCTCGGGTGAATAGGCCGCGACGTTGTCGCGCAGGGCCGCATAGCCGCTGGTGCGGTTGGCGATGAAGTCGGCATCGACCAGGCCCTCCTCGACGATCACATGCATCAGCGCATTGAGCATCGCCACATCGGTGTCGGGCTTGAACTGCAGGTAGCGCTGGGCGATGCGGGCCAGGTCGGACCGGCGCGGGTCGCAGACGATCAGCTGGGTGCCGGCCCGCACCGCGTTCTTCAGGAAGCTGGCCGCCACCGGATGGTTGACCGTGGGGTTGGCGCCGATCAGGATCACCACCTCGGCCTGGGCCACGTCGCGCACCGGGTTGCTAACCGCGCCCGAGCCTATGCCCTCGAGCAGGGCCACCACCGACGAGGCATGGCACAGCCGGGTGCAGTGGTCGACGTTGTTGCTGCCAAAGCCGGTGCGCACCAGCTTCTGGAACAGGTAGGCCTCTTCATTGCTGCCCTTGGCCGAGCCAAAGCCGGCCAGCGCGCGCTTGCCATGCTGGTCGCGCAGGGCCGCCAGCCGGCCGCCGGCCAGGGCCAGTGCCTCGTCCCAGCTGGCCTCGCGGAAGAACTCGCCCACCCGGCTCGGGTCCATCTTGAAATCCGCCGCCAGCATGGCCTGCTTGGGGGCGTCGGCGCGGCGGATCAGCGGCACCGTCAGGCGCTGCGGATGGTGGGCATAGTCAAAGCCATAGCGGCCCTTGACGCACAGCCGGCCCTGGTTGGCCGGCCCGTCGCGGCCTTCCACGTACTGGATGCGCTGGTCCTTGACATGGTAGGTGAGCTGGCAGCCGACGCCGCAGAAGGGGCAGAGCGAGGCCACCTGCCTGTCAGGCGGTGCCAGCGCCGCGTCCCGGGCCGGTCGCAGTGCCCCGGTCGGGCAGGCCTGCACACATTCACCGCAAGCCACGCAGGTGGACCCGCCCATCGCGTCGTCCATGTCGAACACGATGCGCGCCTGGTCGCCGCGGTAGGCCAGGCCGATCACATCGTTGACCTGCACATCGCGGCAGGCGCGCAGGCAGCGGGTGCACTGGATACAGGCGTCCAGGTTGACCGCGATGGCCGGGTGCGAAAGGTCTGGCGCGGGCTGTTCGCGCGCCGGAAAGCGCGACGCGCCCAGGCCCAGGCGCCCGGCCCAGAGGTCGAGTTGGTTGTCGCGGCTGTGGTCGCTCTCGGGCCGGTCGGCCAGCAGCAACTCCAGCACCAGCTTTTGCGACCGGGTGGCGCGCTCGCTGTCGCTGCTGACCTGCATGCCCGGGCTGGGCTGGCGGCAGCAGGCCGGGGCCAGCACCCGCTCGCCAGCGATCTCCACCATGCAGGCCCGGCAGTTGCCGACCGGCTGCAGGCCGGGCTGATAACACAGCCGCGGGATGGCCAGGCCCTCGCGGTCGGCCACCTCGATCAAGGTCTCACCGGCCCGGGCCGTCACGCTGCGGCCGTTGAGGCTGAATTGCAGGGTCGGCGTGGCGCCATTGCCGGCTGCCGGGAGCTGCTTCATGCCAGCTCCTGCGCAAAGTACTGGATGACGCAGTCGATCGGGTTGGGCGCGGCCTGGCCCAGCCCGCAGATCGAGGCGTCGCGCATCACCTGCGACAAATCGGCCAGCAGCGGCAGGTCCCAGTGGTCCTGCTCGATCAGGGCCGAGGCCTTGGCCGTGCCGTTGCGGCAGGGGGTGCACTGGCCGCAGGACTCGTGCTTGAAGAAGCGCAGCAGGTTGCGCGCCGCGGCCACCGCGCTGTCGTGCTGGGACAGCACGATCACCGCCGCCGAGCCGATGAAGCAGCCATGCGGCTGCAGGGTGTCGAAATCCAGCGGCAGGTGGGCCAGGCGCGCCGGCAGGATGCCGCCGGACGCGCCGCCCGGCAGGTAGGCATACAGCGCATGGCCGGCCAGCATGCCGCCGCAGTGTTCGTCGATCAACTCCTGCAAGCTGATGCCGGCCGGCGCCAGCTTGACCCCGGGCTGCCGGACCCGGCCGGACACCGAGAACGAGCGCAGGCCCTGGCGGCCCTGGCGGCCCTGGCCGGCAAACCAGGCGCCACCCTTCTCAACCAACTCGCGCACCCAGAACAAAGTCTCGAAGTTGTGCTGCAGCGTGGGCCGCTCGAACAGGCCCACCTGCGCCACATAGGGCGGGCGCAGCCGCGGCATGCCGCGCTTGCCCTCGATCGACTCGATCATGGCCGACTCTTCGCCGCAGATATAGGCCCCCGCGCCCCGGCGCAGATGGATGCGCGGCAGGTCGGGCACCGGCGCGTTCGCGGCCAGCGCGGCCAACTCGGCAACCAGCAGTTCGCGGCAGCCGTGGTACTCGTCGCGCAGGTAGATATAGGCGGTTTCGATGCCCACGGCCCAGGCGGCGATCAACAAGCCCTCCAGGAAGCGGTGCGGGTCGCGCTCGATCAGCGCGCGGTCCTTGAAGGTGCCGGGCTCGCCCTCGTCGATATTGACCGCCAGCAGACGCGGGCCCGGCTCGCCCCGCACGATGCGCCATTTGCGCCCGGCCGGAAAACCCGCCCCCCCCAGGCCGCGCAGCCCGGCATGCTCCAGCGCCTGGATCACGCTTTCGGCATCGCGCCGGCCGGCCACGCAATCCTGCAGCAGGCAGTAGCCGCCGGCTGCGCGGTAGGCGGCCAGCCCGATCGAATCCTGATGCCGCTGCGGCGGATGCCGGACCTGGCCGGCCCGCACCGCGTCCGCCACCGCCTGCAGACGGGCCGGCGCCACCGGGTTCTGGCCCACCACCACCGCCGGCGCCTGCTCGCAGCGGCCGACACAGGGCGCCGCGATCACCCGCACCCCCGGCCCCAGCAGGGCCGGCAGGCCGGCCAGCAGCGCCTGGGCGCCGACCAGCTCGCAGGACAGGCCATCGCAGACCCGTACGGTCAGGGCTGGCGGTGCGGCCTGGCCCTCTTTGACGATGTCGAAGTGGTGGTAGAAGCTGGCCACCTCGAAGACCTCGGCCTGTGCCAGGCGCATCTCCTGGGCCAGCGCGGCCAGGTGGGCCGCCGCCAGATGGCCCCAATGGTCCTGGATCAAGTGCAGGTGCTCGATCAACAGGTCGCGCTGGCGCGAGGCATCGCCCAACAAGGCCAGCACCTCGGCCAGGGCCTGCGGGTCGACCCGCCGGCCCGTGGGCGCCTCGCGCTGGCGTTGGCGCTGTGCCGGCACGGCAAGGATGGGGATGGTCTTGGCGGTCATCGGCAGGTGCAGGCAGAGGCTTACGGTCTGCGGATTGCAACATAGGCCGGCCGCAGCCCGCCGCGCACGCGCCTAGGAGCCTGTCGGGCTTGGGGAGCGCCGGCTGCAATTTGGCCGCAGCGGTCCATTTTTCACCGGCCTTTTGTCCCATAGCTTTGGCTATGGGCCTGCAAACCCGGCAAAAACTGTCCTCGCTGGGGCCAAATTTCGCTTCGTCGCCCCAATTCAGACAGGCTCCTGGCGCCCTTGATGGCAGCAGATGCGCCGGGCTCCTAAGTTCGACAGTTTGGCGCCGCCCAGCGTTCGATTTCATGCGTGACAACCACGCAGCGTCGCAATCTGCGATCTCTTGTAGTTTCAGTTTCCAACTGACAGATATGGCAGTTTCACACTGGCTGGCCATCATGCCTGAGTCAGGGCTGCTGGGGTCGGCCCCGAGAACATCGCTCCGCTGCTGGCCCAGTTGCTGATCGATGCGAGCGCCTAGGCGATGAAAGAGCGCCAGCCGAACTGCGCAGGGTCGCGCCA
>JANNZD010000183.1:0-10806 GCA_031410435.1 Betaproteobacteria bacterium
CCCGAAGTGGGTGGAGCACCTGCTGACCGCGCTGCCGGGCGGGCAGCTGGGCTTCCTGATCGTGGTCAATGTGCTGGTCTTCCTGCTGGCCTTCTTCCTCGACTTCTTCGAGCTGGCCTTCATCATCGTGCCGCTGATCGGTCCGGTGGCCGAGAAGCTGGGCATCGACCTGGTGTGGTTCGGCGTGCTGCTGGCGGTGAACATGCAGACCAGCTTCATGCACCCGCCCTTTGGCTTTGCGCTGTTCTACCTGCGCAGCGTGGCCCCCACCGACGACTACAAGGACCGCGTCACCGGCCAGATGACGGCCAAGGTGACCACCGGCCAGATCTACTGGGGCTCGGTGCCCTTCGTGATCATCCAGGTGGCGATGGTGGGGCTGATCATCGCCTTCCCCAACCTGGTCTCGGGCGGCCTGGCCAAGAAGGCCGAGATGGACACCAGCAACGTCAAGATCGAGAACAAGTCGACCACCAACGACGGCGCCAGCAAGGCCGAAGACCCGATGGAATCGGTGCGGCGTGCGCTGCAGCAGGACCAACAGAAGAAATGATCCCGGGGCCCGGGCCGAGACAGGCCCGTTGCCCAGCAAAAAAAAGGCCTCGGTACCAGCACCGAGGCCTTTGCGCCTTGCGCCGGCTGCCCTGCGACACCCGGCCCTTTCAAGCCCTCAAGTCACAGCTTCTGCTTCTGCATGAAGTCGTCGAAGTTGGCCTCGGTGAACTGGAACCACAGATTGACATCACGGCGGAAGGCCGAGTAGTCGTCGTAGACCTTCTTCCAGCGCGGGTTCTTGGCCGAGATCTCGCTGTACAGCGCCATCGACTCCTTGAAGGCCGCGTCCATCAGGTCCTTGGGGAAGGGGAAGAGCTTGGCGCCGCCGCCCACCAGTTGCTTGAGCGAGGCCGCATTGCGGGCGTCGTACTTGGCCTGCATGTCGATGTGCGCATACGCCGAGGCGGCTTCGACGATGGCCTTGTACTCGGCCGACAGCCCGTCATAGGCCTTCTGGTTGACGAACAAGTCCAGTTGCGGGCCACCCTCCCACCAGCCCGGGTAAGCATAGTGCTGGGCCACCTTGTAGAAACCCAGCTTCTGGTCGTCGTATGGGCCAACCCACTCGGCAGCGTCGATGGTGCCTTTTTCAAGTGCCTGGTAGATCTCGCCGCCGGGGATGTTCTGCGGCACGCCGCCGATGCGCTCGACCACCTTGCCGGCGAAGCCACCGACCCGGAACTTCAGCCCCTTGAAATCGGCCAGCGAGTTGATCGGCTTGCGAAACCAGCCACCCATCTGGGCGCCGGTATTGCCCATCGGGAAGTTGATGATGTTGTAGGCCTTGTAGAACTCGCGCATCAGCTTCAGGCCATTGCCCTCGTACATCCAGGCCGTCATCTGCCGGCTGTTCAGTCCGAAAGGGATGGCGCAGCCAATGGCGAAGGTCTCGTCCTTGCCAAAGAAGTAGTAGGGCGCGGTGTTGGCGCACTCGATGGTGCCGTTCTGTACACCGTCCACCACCCCGAAGGCAGGCATCAGCTCACCGGCGGCGTGGGTGGAGATGGTGAACTTGCCACCGGTCATGTCGCTGACCTTCTTGGCAAACACATCGGCTACACCGAACAGGGTGTCAAGCGACTTCGGGAAGCTAGACGCCAGGCGCCAGCGGATCGTGGCTTGGGCATGCACGACGGCAGGCGCGGCGCCCGTGGCCAGAATGCCGGCCAAGCCGGCACCCCGGACGAAATTACGACGTTCCATGCAGTTCTCCTAGGCAGGTTTGCAAACAAAACCAGCGCATTCTAGGAGGGCAAGGCCTGGGTGCCGGGTGGTGTAAGCCCCGACAACGTCCCCAGAGGACTCGGCCCGCGGCCTCAGGAGCCGGCCACCTTCATGCGCTCGATCAGCATCGAACCCACCGTCTTGCCGCCACTGGTGTAGGTGTCGGCGCCCACCGCCACGATCTGCTTGAACATCTCGCCCAGGTTGCCGGCGATGGTGATCTCCTCGACCGGGTGGACGATGCGCCCGCCCTCGACCCAGAAGCCTGCCGCGCCGCGCGAATAATCGCCGGTGACGTAGTTCACGCCCTGGCCCATCAGCTCGGTGACAAACAGCCCGCGCCCCAGCTTGCGCAGCATTTCATCGAGGTGGTCGCCGGGCTGGGTCAAGCGGCTGGTGAGCCTCAGGTTCTGCGAGCCGCCGGCATGGCCGGTGGTCTTCAGGCCCAGCTTGCGTGCCGAGTAGGTCGACAGGAAGTAGCCTTGCACAACGCCGGCGTCGAGCGCGCGCCGGGCACGCGTGCGCACCCCTTCGTCATCAAAGGCCGCACTGCCCTTGCCCTTGCGGATGAAGGGGTCCTCGTCGATGTCGATGTGCGCTGACATCACGGTCTGGCCGATCGAATCGAGCAGGAAGGTGGCCCGCCGGTAGAGTGCCCCGCCGCTGGTGGCCTGCACATAGGCCCCCAGCATGCCGGCGGCCAGGGTGTTCTCGAACAGCACCGGCACTTCGCAAGTCGGCAGCTTGCGGCCCTTCAGGCGCGCCAGCGCGCGCTCGGCGGCATAGCGGCCCACCGCCTCGGGCGAGGCCAGGTCCATCGCATCGCGCATCGAGCTGTACCAGGCATCGCGCTGCATGCCGGCGCCCTTGCCGGCGATCGGCGCTACCGAGATCGAATGGCGCGAACTGGCATAACCACCGCGAAAGCCCCGGCTGTTGCCGGCCCAGAAATGGGCCTGCTGGGCCGACGTGCCGCCGCCCTCGCTGTTGCTGATCTTGGGGCTGGCGGCAAAGGCCGCATCCTCGCAGCGCCGGGCCAGGCCGGCGGCGGCGTTGGCGTCCAGGGCCCAGGGGTGGAACAGATCCAGGTCCATGGCCACCACGTCGGGGGGGGCCAGTTCATCGGCCTCGGGCAGGCCGGCGGCCGGGTCTTCGGCGGTGAAGCGGGCAATGTCGAAGGCAGCCCGGACGGTCTGGTCCAGCGCCGCGCGCGAAAAATCACTGGTGCTGGCGTTGCCCCGGCGCTGGCCGGCATAGACCGTGATGCCCACCGTCTTGTCGCGGTTGCGCTCGACGTTCTCCAGCTCGCCCTTACGCACCGAGACTGACAGCCCGGCGCCCTCGCTCACCTCGGCCGCGGCGTCGGTGGCGCCCAGGGCCTTGGCGATGCCCAGCGTATCGTCGATGATCTGCTGGAACTGTTCGCGGTTGAAGGCAAAACCCTGGGATATCGTGGAACCGGACATGAGGTGGGCTGCTGGCGTGGGTGGAGGACAATGATAGCCACCCCCCCGCGCCACCCGGCTTTCCACCCCCACCCGCCTGCGGCTCATGCGCCAATTCACTCCAGACCCCTCGGCCGACTACCTGCCCGAGAAGCCCAGCAAGACCAAGCGCAAGCAGGAGGCCCACTCCCTGCAGGCCCTGGGCGAGGCCTTGGTGCAATTGCCCGCCAGCCGCCTGCAGGCCCTGAGCATGCCCGAGGCCCTGCGCGACGCGATCGAGCAGTTTCAACGCACCCGCAGCTTCGAGGGCAAGCGCCGGCAGATGCAGTTCATCGGCAAGCAGATGCGCTTTGCCGAAGAGGCCCCGCTGCGCGAAGCCGTGGACGCCTTCAAGCTCGGATCGGCCAAGGACACCCTGCTGCTGCACGAGATCGAGCGCTGGCGCGACGAGCTGGTGGCCCATGAGGATGCCGCCACGCGCTGGGCCCAGGCCTACCCCGGCAGCGACCTGCAGCAGCTGCGCAGCCTGCTGCGCGCGGCGCGCAAGGATGCGGCAGCGGCCCCCGAGCAGCGCAACGGCCGTGGCTACCGCGACCTGTTCCAGTTCATCAAGCCCTGGCTCAAGGCCGAGATCAAGCCCGATGCCCCGGACGACGGGGATGGCGACAGCGAGGAACCCGACAATGCCTGATGCCGCACGCCCCTATGACGCCGTGCGCATCGGCCTGGTGTCGGCCAGCGACCGGGCCTCGGCCGGGGTCTACGAGGACAAGGGCATCCCGGCGCTGCAGGACTGGCTGGCCCGGGCCTTGAAGAACCCCATCACCTGGGAGACCCGCCTGATCCCCGACGAGCAGGACGGCATCAGCACGGCGCTGCGCGAACTGGTGGACGAGGCGCGCTGCGACCTGGTGCTGACCACCGGCGGCACCGGCCCGGCCAAACGCGATGTGACGCCCGAGGCCACGCTGGCGGTGGCCGACAAGGAGATGCCGGGATTCGGTGAGCAGATGCGCCAGATCAGCCTGCGCTTCGTGCCCACCGCCATCCTGAGCCGGCAGGTGGCGGTGATCCGCGGCAGTGCGCTGATCATCAATCTGCCGGGGCAACCCAAATCGATTGCCGAGACCCTGCAGGGCCTGCCCGACACCACGCCGCCAGTGCCGGGCATCTTTGCGGCAGTGCCCTATTGCATCGATCTGCTTGGCGGGCCCTACCTGGAGACCGACGCTGCGGTCTGCAAGGCCTTCCGGCCCAAGAGCGCGCTGCGCCCGGCCTCGGGCTGAAGCCACCCGCTCATTTCACCAGCCGGTTCAATTCGGCGGCATCGAAACACTCGGTGGTCTGGGCGTCGTGCGGCACGCAGTCGCCGCTGGGCAATTCACGGGCACCGGCCGAGAGCTTTTCGATCGCCTGCCACAGCAGCGCAATCTGGTGCTCATGGCTGCTGGCGTTGTCGATCAGGCCGCGCATCGCCAGTGCCACCGGGTCGTCGCCGTTGGACACGCCGTAGGCCGAGAAACCCATCTTGGCGGCCGCCTCCTCGCGCTGCATATCGGCCGATTTGACGACGATGCGCGCCGGTATGCCCACCGCCGTGGCGCCCGCCGGCACCGCTTGCAGCAGCACCGCATTGCCGCCCACCCGGGCGCCGTCGCCCACCGTGAAGCTGCCCAGCACCTTGGCCCCGGCGCTGACGATCACGCCCTTGCCCAGCGTGGGGTGGCGCTTGGTGCCCTTGCCCAGGGATGTGCCGCCCAGCGTCACGCCCTGGTAGATGGTGCAGTCGTCACCGATCTCGGCGGTCTCGCCGATCACCACCCCCATGCCGTGGTCGATGAAGACACGCCGGCCCAGCGTGGCGCCCGGGTGGATCTCGATGCCGGTGAGGAAACGCCCCAGGTGCGACAAGAAGCGCCCGGCCCAGCGCCAGCCGCGCTGCCAGGCGGCATGCGCCAGGCGGTGCCAGATCAGCGCATGCAGGCCGGGGTAGCAGGTGAGCACCTCCCAGGTCGAGCGCGCAGCGGGGTCGCGCTCACGGATGCAGGCGATGTCTTCACGGAGGCGGCTGAACATGGCGGGCTCGGCGCAGCCGGGGCTGCACGGCTGGGGGGCGGATCGGCCAATCAGTGTATGCGGCCCTATCCCCGCTTGCCGACCGCCCGCGCAATGCCACGCAGGATGTGCAGTTCCTCGCGGGTCAGACCGGCGCGGTTGAGCACTTGCTGCAGGCGCGGCATCAGGCGCCTGGGCGCAGCCGGGTCGAGAAAGCCGATCTGCTCAAGCACCTGTTGCCAGTGCTGCAGCGCGCCGGCCACCTCGGCACCGTCGGCCAGCGCCGGCTCGGCCGTGCGCGCCTGCACCGGGTAGCCGCCCAGGGCCGTGCGCCAGTCGTAGGCGATCAGTTGCACCGCCTGGGCCAGGTTGAGCGAGCCGTAGTCGGGGTGGGTGGGGATGGACAGGCAGGCATGGCAGCGCCAGACGTCCTCGTTGCGCATGCCGAAGCGCTCGCCGCCGAAGACGAAGGCCACCCGCTGCCGGCCCTCGGCCACCTCGGCCGCCAGCGCCGGCAGGTAGCTGCGCGGGGCGACCGTGGGCGGGCCGAAGTCGCGCGGCGTCATCGCCGTGGCACAGGCCAGGGTGATGCCGGCCAGCGCCTCGGCCAGGCTGTCCACCACCCGGGCCCGCACCAGGATGTCGGCCGCGCCGCTGGCCATGGCCACCGTCTCCTCGTGGCTCAGCACATCGGCAAAGCGCGGCTGCACCAGCACCAGGTCGGCAAAGCCCATCACCTTCATCGCCCGCGCGGTGGCGCCCACATTGCCCCGGTGGCTGGTGTTCAACAGCACGAATCGGGTGCCATCGGGGCTGGGCAGGGGGGTGTTGGCGGTCACGTGCGGGTAAACTCCTGGGTTTGGTCGCTGCGCATTGTCTGCCGGGCCACGCTCTTTCCTTCCGCCAGCCCCCCCGATCCGCCGGGCCCATGCATGTCATCGGCCCCGCCCCGCCAGGACGACCATGTCGCAATCTCTGCACCCCATGCTCAACATCGCCATCAAGGCCGCGCGCGCCGCGGGGGCGATCATCAACCGGGGCTCGCAGGATCTGGACCTGCTCAAGGTCACCGCCAAGGGGCCGAACGATTTCGTCAGCGAGGTCGACCGCGCGGCGGAAAACGCCATCATCGAGATCCTGCTCGAGGCCTACCCGGGGCATGCCATCCTGGCCGAGGAATCGGGCCGCGAGCATGGCGCGCAGCACAGCGAGTTCACCTGGATCATCGATCCGCTGGACGGCACCACCAACTTCCTGCATGGCTTTCCGGTGTACGCGGTCAGCATCGCGCTGGCCTTCCGCGGCAAGGTCGAACAGGCGGTGGTCTACGACCCCACCCGCAACGACCTGTTCTACGCATCGCGCGGCCGGGGCGCCTTCCTCAACGACAAGCGCTTGCGGGTGAGCAAACGCACCCGGCTGGCCGACGGCCTGATCGGCACCGGCTTCCCCTTCCGCAAGGGCGACAACTTCCAGCGCTACCTGAAGATGTTCGAGACCGTCACCCAGGCCTGCGCCGGCCTGCGCCGGCCGGGCGCTGCCGCGCTTGATCTCTGTTATGTCGCGGCGGGTTGGTACGACGGCTTCTTCGAGACCGGCCTGAACCCCTGGGACCTGGCGGCAGGCTCGCTGATCATCACCGAGGCCGGCGGCCTGGTGGGCAACTTCACCGGCGAGCCGGATTTCCTCTACCAGCGCGAGGTGGTGGCGGCCAACCCCAAGATCTACGGCCAGCTGGTGACGCTGCTGGCGCCCTACAGCAAGGCGATCCGGCAGGAGGACGGCGGCGACCCGACGGCCGCTGCCCCGGCCGGCAGCGCCGCCAACCCGTCACCGGTGAGCGCGCTGGCGCTGGCCCTGGCCGCGGGTGTCGAGCCGGCCGCCGATGCCTATGCCCCAGCGCCCGCCGCGTTGGCCACGCCAGCCGCCCCGGCCGAGCGCGTACGCAAGCCGGTGCGCATCAAGAGGCTGGATCTGCCGCCCGAAAGCCCTGCCCATGCAGCCGGCCGCCATGACGACCGCCGCCCGCCGCGCGCCGGCAGCCGCCCCGACCATCGCCCCGACAACCGCCCGGAAAGAAGCCCGGACAAGCGCCCGGACAGCCGCCCAGACAAGCGGGGCGACTTCCGCGGCGGCGACCGCAGCCCTGGCGTCGGCCCCGACCGTGGCCCGGCGCGCGGCCCGCAAGGCGCAGGCGACCGGCGCGGCCCCGGCCATGCCGGCCCCGGTGGCCCGGCCAAGGCCCGCCGCAAACCGGGCGACGCGCCCTTCTGACCCGGCCTGACCGGCGCGCACTGTGCGCCGGCATGACAAGCTACGGCGGGCCGGCTGCCACGCCCGCGCGGCCGGCTGCAGGCAACTCGGCCATCAGGCCGATCAGCTCGTCCAGCGCGGTGTAGAAGCCGCCGATGAAGCCCGTGCCGATATGCGCCTCAATGGCCTGGTAAAGCGCCTCCACCTGCGGCGCCATGGCCGCCACCAGGGCCTGGCCGCGCGGGCTGAGGGTCACCCTGACGCGGCGCTGGTCATGCGCCAGCCGCTCGCGCTGCACCAGGCCCAGTTCGTCCATGCGCGCCAGCACACCGGCCAGGCTGGGGCTGGAAATATGGCAACGGGTGACGATCTGGCGCGGCTCGAGCGCGCCGTCCTCGTGCAGCGCACGCACGATGCGCCACTGCTGCTCGGTCACCCCATGGGCATGCAGCAGCGGGCGGAAGCGCGAGATCACGCTTTCGCGCGCCTGCAGCAGCAGCAGCGGCAGATTGCGGTGCCGGAACGGGGGGTCGGTGCGCACCGGCCGGGCGGGCCGCGCGCGCAGGCGCTCGGTTGACATGGCCGGATCTTAGCGAATACATTGCTAATCTATTAGTGAATTTCCGGCCGCTGGTCGCCTTGTACGCGGCGCTGGCCTTGCCGCCCTGGCCTGACGCCGATGACCCCCTTCGCCCTGCCCTTCGATCACCCCCCCTACCGGTTGTCAGGGGTGGTGTATGCCGCCCTGCTCAACCATCGGCCGCAGTGGGTGGCGCTGGGCGATGCGCTGCACCAGCCGCCCTACAAGGCGCCACCTCAGGCCCCGGTGCTGGCGCTGCGGCCCCGCAACACGCTGGCCGGCAACGGCGCGGCCGTGCTGGTGCCCGACCATGCCCAGACCCTGCAGATTGGCGCCAGCCTGGGCATCGTGATCGGCCGCGCCGCCTGCCGCGTGCCAGTGGATCAGGCCCTGCAATGGGTGGCCGGCTACACCCTGGTCAACGACCTCTGCCTGCCCCATGCCAGCCATTACCGGCCGGCGGTGCGCTTCAAGGCCCGCGACGGCTTCTGCGTCATCGGTCCGGGCGTGGTGCCGGCTGCGGCCGTCCCCGACCCGGACGCCCTGGCAGTGCAGGTGCACATAGACGGCCAACTGGCCCAGGCCAGCGACACCGCCGGCCGCGTGCGCGGCGTGGCCCGGTTGATCGCCGACCTCACCGACTTCATGACCCTGCAGCCTGGCGACCTGCTGCTGCTGGGCGCGTCCCACGGCGCCCCCCAGGCCCGCGCCGGCCAGGCGGTACGCATCGCCATCGCCGGCCTGGGCAGCCAGCAAATCAGCCTGGTGGCCCAGGCCCGGGCCGGCGCCTGCGCATGAAGACCGCCCGCGTGGCCTACAGCGGCGCCCTCCACAGCGCCACGCCGCACCCGGCCGGCCTGCAACTGGCCGACGGCCGGGTGCTGGCCGAAGCCGACGTGGTCTGGCTGCCACCCGTCGAGGTGGGCACGGTCATCGCGCTGGGCCTGAACTATGCGGACCATGTGGCCGAGCTGCGCCAAGAGCTGAGCGTCAGCGCCCAGGACGAGCCGCTGGTCTTCCTGAAGGGCCCGGGCTCGCTGATCGGCCACCGCGGCGAGACCCGCCGGCCCGCCGGCGTGGCCTTCATGCACTACGAGTGCGAGCTGGCGGTGGTGATCGGCCGCACGGCCCAGGGCGTGAAGGCCGCCGACGCGATGGCCCATGTGGCCGGCTACACGGTCTGCAACGACTACGCCATCCGCGACTACCTCGAGAACTGGTACCGCCCCAACCTGCGGGTGAAAAACCGCGACGGCGGCACCGTGCTGGGGCCCTGGCTGGTCGACGCTGCCGATGTGCCCGACCCGCATGCGCTGGGCCTGCGCACCTTCGTCAACGGCAAACTCACCCAGCAGGGCAGCACCGCGAACATGGTCAACCGCATCCCGGCGCTGATCGAATACCTGTCGGGCTTCATGACCCTGCAGGCCGGCGACGTGATCCTCACCGGCACGCCCGAGGGCGTGGTCAATGTCGCGGTCGGCGACCAGGTGGTGTGCGAGATCGACGGCATCGGCCGCCTGATCAACACCCTGGTCGACGACACCCGATTCGGCCGCTGAGCCCCGCTACAACGAGACAAGCCCATGCGCATCCCGCACCTGATCAACGGCCAGGCGGTCGACAGCCGCGAGACCTTCAGCAGCGTCAACCCCGCGACCCAGGCGGTGCTGGCCGAGGTCTGCGATGGCGGCGCCCAGGAGGTGAATGCCGCGGTGGCCGCCGCCAAGGCCGCCTTCCCGGCCTGGGCCGGCCGGCCGGCCACAGAACGCGCCGCGCTGATGCGCCGGCTGGGCGAGCTGATCACCCGCCATGTGCCCGAGATCGCCCGCACCGAGACCCAGGACACCGGCCAGGTGATCAGCCAGACCGGCAAGCAGCTGGTGCCGCGCGCGGCCGACAACTTCCACTACTTTGCCGAGATGTGCACCCGGGTGGACGGCCACACCTACCCCACGCCGACCCACCTGAACTACACCCTGTTCCACCCGGTGGGCGTGTGCGCGCTGATCAGCCCCTGGAACGTGCCCTTCATGACGGCCACCTGGAAGACCGCGCCCTGCCTGGCCTTCGGCAACACCGCAGTGCTGAAGATGAGCGAGCTGTCGCCGCTGAGCGCCGCGCGCCTGGGCGAGCTGGCGCTGGAGGCCGGCCTGCCGCCCGGGGTGCTGAACATCGTGCACGGCACCGGCCGCAGGGCCGGCGAGCCGCTGTGCAGCCACCCCGATGTGCGCGCCATCAGCTTCACCGGGTCCACCGCCACCGGCGACCGCATCGTGCGCGCGGCCGGCTTGAAGAAGTTCAGCATGGAGCTCGGCGGCAAGAGCCCCTTCGTGGTCTTCGACGATGCCGACCTGGACCGGGCGCTGGACGCGGCGCTGTTCATGATCTTCAGCAACAACGGCGAGCGCTGCACCGCCGGCAGCCGCATCCTGGTGCAGAAAAGCATCTACGCCGGCTTTGCCGAGAAGTTCGCCGAGCGCGCCCGCCGCCTCCGCGTGGGCGACCCGCTGGACGAACAAACCATCGTCGGCCCGATGATCAGCCCGGCCCACCTGGCCAAGGTGCGCAGCTACATCGAGCTGGGCCCGCAAGAAGGCGCCACGCTGCTGTGCGGTGGGCTGGGCGCGCCGGCCCACCTGGGCGCCGCGCTGACCCAAGGCAATTTTGTGTTGCCCACGGTGTTTGCCGATG
>JANNZD010000184.1:0-3285 GCA_031410435.1 Betaproteobacteria bacterium
GCGTTTCGACGGGCGCGGCCGGTTTGCCGGCTTCCAGGGCGTGGCCTGGCCCAGCGATGCAGCCGACGCCCAACGTACCGCCCAGCTGGGCCTGGACGCCCTGCTCAGCCAGGGGCCGGCGGCACTCTGCCTGGCCCTGCCGTCGGTGGCCGATGCCGGCTGGACCCTGGTGCGGGCCAATCCGGCGGCGCTGGGCCTGCTGTCGCTGGCCGCTCTGCCGGCCCAAGGCCTGCCCTGGGCCACGGCCCTGGCCGGACTGCCGGACGGGCTGGCGCAAGGGGTGGCGGCTTTGGCCCCGGGCCAGGGCCAGGACCTGCCGGGTTGGCGGCTGCGCCTGGACGGGCTGGACAGCCCGGGCAGCGAGACCCGCCCGGCCCTGTTGCTGAGCCTGGTGGCCACGGCGCCGGCCGGCGCCGGCCTGGCCGAAGCCACGCGCCAGGCTGCCAGTCAGGCCGCCGCCGAGGAGCAAGCCGCCTTCAGCTACACCATCTCGCACGACCTGCGCGCGCCGATCCGGGTGATCGAGGGCTTCGGCCGCATCTTGAAGGAGGACTACGCCGCCGCCCTCGACCGCATGGGCCGCGACCACCTCGACCGGGTGCTGGCGGCCGCTGCCCGCATGACCCATATGATCGACGCGCTGCTGTCACTGTCGCGCCTGTCGACCCAGCCGCTGGCGCACCAACCGGTGAACCTGTCGCAACTGGCCAGCTGGGTCGCCGACGACCTGCAGCGCGCGGCACCCGAGCGCGCCGTGGCCTGCAACATACAGCCCGGCCTGCAGACCGTAGGCGACCCGGTGCTGCTGCGCATGGCGCTGGAAAACCTGCTCGGCAATGCCTGGAAGTACTGCGCCAAGGTGGCCCAGCCCCAGATCAGCTTCGATTGCGTGCAGCAGGGCGGGCGGCGGGTCTACCGGCTGCGCGACAACGGTGCCGGCTTCGACATGCGCTTTGCCGACCGGCTGTTCGGCGTGTTCCAGCGGCTGCACAGCAGCAGCGACTTCGCCGGCCACGGCGTCGGGCTGGCCTCGGTGCAGCGCATCGTGCGCCGCCATGGCGGCGAGATCTGGGCCGAGGGCGAGGTGGGCGTGGGGGCCAGTTTCAGCTTCACGCTGCCGCAGGCCGGTCCGGCCGGCCCCTAGGAGGGTGGGCGCTGCTATTGCTGGCCCGGCCGGGCCAGCAGTTCCACCGCCTCGACCAGACGCTCGGCCTGGTCGGCCAGGCTGCGGCGCTCGTCGTCAGCCAGACGCTGCAGGCGTTGCAGCGCCTGGCCGCGCTGCAAGGAATAGCGGTGCATCAGCACGCCCACGGCCATCGGCACCAAGTCGGCGGCACCGGGCGGCAGCGCGGGCTGGGCCGGCGAGGTGGCGGCGGCCGGCGCTGGCGCCGACCGTTGCGGCAGGTTGGCCAGGGCGGCCGCCACCGTGGGCACGATCTGGCCGATGTCCAGCGGCTTGACCAGGTAGGCCACCGCGCCCAGCGCCTTGACCTGCTGCACCGTGGCATCGTCGGCAAAGGCCGACAGGAACATGAAGGGCACATGCAGGTATTCGCGCAGGTAAGCCGCCACGTCCAGGCCGCTCTTGCCCTCCATGCGGATGTCCAGCAGCGCCAGGTCGGGCCTGTGCTGGCGCGCCAGCAGGATCGCGTCGTCACCGTTGTCGGCGTCGATCACCTCGAAACCGGCCTGCATCAGGCCGTGGGTGACGGTGGCCAGCACCAGCCGGTCGTCGTCGACCACCAAGATCCTGCCTGTGTCCGCCATCGCCCCGCCCGCTGTCGAAAGAGGCCGATTGTCACCCGTCGCTGGCGCCGGCCGGCGCGTCAAAGCGGTTCGAGCAGGGTGATGCCGGGTGGCATCAGCACGATGCGGGCCTCGACCTCGGCGCCGGCCTGCAGCAAGGTCAGGGTGGCGCTGCGCCGCGGCAGCAGCGCCCGCACCAGGCCCAGGCCCGACACCCCCGGCGGCACCTGGGCCAGCGAAAAGCCCGCCGGCAATTGACCGGGGCTGAACACGCTGACGGTCAGTCGGGCTTCGTCGCACTGCAGCAGGCAGCGCACCGGCCCGGGCGCGCCATGCTTGATGGCATTGGTGAGCAGCTCGTTGATGGTCAGCGCGATCGGGATCGATTCGGCCTCGGGCAGCGCGAAGCGGTGGGCCGGCGTACCGGTGGCCTGCACCGTCACCGCCCGGCCGAAGGTGCGTTGCACCGAGGCGGTGATGGCCTCGACCAGCGGCTTGATGCGCAAGGGGCCGGACACCCCCACCTGCAGGCCGTGCACCTGGGCGATGGCCTGCACCTGGCCCACCGCCTCGCTGATCAGCCCGGCCACCTCGGGCCGGCGCACCGCCGTCTGCTGCAGCAGGCCGGCCACGCCCTGCAGGTTGTTCTTGATGCGGTGATGCACTTCCTTGACCAGCATGTCGCGCTGCTCGATGGCCGCCTCCAGCCGGGCCTGCTGCGCCGCGCGTTGCTCGGTCACGTCGGTCGCGACCAGCAGCAACTGGTCGGGCGCCTGGCCGGCCACCGAGGCCAGCGGCAGGTAGCGCGCGTCGAAGATGTGGTCTTCCCCGTCGATCCGGTGGGTGTACTCGTGCACGCTCACATCGGTGGCGGCGAGCGCACGCTCCATGTGGCCGCGCCGTTCGGCGGCGAGCGCGGGCTCGAACATGTCTTCGGGTGTGAGCCCGATCAGCGCGGCTTGCGTGGTGCCGTTCGCGTTCGCGGCCACCGTGTTGACCTGCAGGATCTTCAGCGTGTGTGCGTCGCGCAGCGAAATCGCCAGCGGCGCCGCCTCGATGATGCGTTGCAGCGAGGCCTGCGCCTGCGTGGTGCGCGCCTCGGCCAGGCGCCGGCGCTCGATGTCGAGCAGCGCGTAGGTCAGCTGTCGGCCGGTCGATTCGCGCGCGGTCGAGACCACGTTGCCGACGACCCAGAACTCGCGCCCGTCGCGCGCCTTCACGCGGCATTCGAAGGTCTCGGCCTGGCCCTCGACGAGCTCGGTCAGGTAGCCGGTGCGCAGGAACGGATGGTCGGGCTCGGCGGTCGCGACCGAGGCGATCGGCAGGTTCACGAAGTCGGCGAGGTCGCCGCCGAACATGCGCCGCGCCGACCGGTTCATCCATTCGATGCCCTGCGGCCCGACCGTGACGATGCCGACCAGCACCGAGTCGAGGATCGAGCGTGTGCGCTCGGCCTGCAGCGCGACCGCGTGCTCGGCACGGTGGCGCGCATCGACATTCACGTACGACGCGATCACGCCGCCGGCCGGGTCGTCGGCA
>JANNZD010000185.1:0-1663 GCA_031410435.1 Betaproteobacteria bacterium
CCGCTGGCCCAGGCCCAGGCGCTGGAAAAGCCCCAGCTCACGCTGGCGGTGGGCGGCAAGAACCTGCTGTACTACCTGCCGGTGACGATCGCCGAGCAGCTGGGCTACTTCAAGGCCGAGGGGCTGGACCTGAAGATCGTCGACTTTGCCGGTGGCAGCCAGGCCCTGCGCGCGCTGGTGGGCGGCAGCGCCGAGGTCGTTAGCGGCGCCTTCGAGCACACCGTCAACATGCAGACCAAGGGCCAGAGGTTGCGCGCCGTGGTGCTGATGGGCCGGGCGCCGCAGATCGTGCTGGGGGTCAACCCCAAGACCATGGCCAACTTCAAGACCGTGGCCGACCTCAAGGGCAAGAAGATCGGCGTCACCGCGCCGGGCAGCAGCACCAACGTGATGGCCAACTTCGTGCTGGCCAAGGCCGGCCTGAAGCCGTCGGACGTCAGCATCATCGGGGTGGGCGCGGGCAACGGCGCGGTGGCGGCTATGCGCTCAGGCCAGATCGATGCGCTGTCCAACCTCGACCCGGTGATCTCGCTGCTGACCCGCAGCAATGACCTGAAGATCGTCAGCGACACGCGCATCGTCGCCGAGGCCGACAAGGTCTTCGGCGGGCCGATGCCGGCGGCCTGCCTCTACCTGCAGCAGAGCTTCATCGACAAGCACCCGCGCACGGTGCAGGCCCTGGTCAACGCCATCGTGCGCGCCAACCAGTGGATCCAGAAGGCCGGCGCGGGCGACATCATCAAGACCGTGCCCGAGAGCTACCTGCTGGGCGACCGCGCGGTCTATATCGACGCCTTCCTGGCCGCCAAGGGCGCGCTGTCGCCCGACGGGCTGTTCCCCGCAGCCGGGCCCGAGACCGCACGCCGCGCGCTGGCCAGCATCGACCCCGAAATCGCCAAGGCCACGGTCGACCTGAAGGCGGTCTACACCGACGATTTCGTCAAGGCGGCGCTGGTGCGCTATCCGATCAAGTGAGCACCGAGGCCCTGCGCCTGCAGGACGTGTCCTGCACCTTCGTCGCCCGCGAGCGGCCCGACCAGCGCTACACCGCTGTGGCCGGCGTGTCGCTCAAGGTGGGCGCTGGGGAGTTCGTCTCGGTGGTTGGCCCTACCGGCTGCGGCAAGAGCACGCTGCTCAATGTCGGCGCCGGCCTGCTGCAGCCCAGCACCGGCCGCGTCAGCGTCTTCGGCCAGCCGCTGTCGGGCATCAACGCCCGGGCCGGCTACATGTTCCAGGCCGAGAGCCTAATGCCCTGGCGCACCGCGCTGGGCAATGTGATGGCCGGGCTGGAGTTTCGCGGCAGGGCGCCGGCCGATGCCCGCGCCCTGGCCGAAGACTGGCTGCGCCGGGTCGGCCTGGGGGCCTTTGGCGACCGCTACCCGCACCAGATGAGCGGCGGCATGCGCAAGCGTGCCAGCTTGGCCCAGACCCTGGTGCTCGACCCGGACATCATCCTGATGGACGAGCCCTTCTCGGCCCTGGACATCCAGACCCGGCAGCTGATGGAGAACGAGCTGCTCGAACTCTGGCAGAGCAAAAAGAAGGCGGTGCTCTTCATCACCCATGACCTGGACGAGGCGATCGCGCTGAGCGACCGGGTGGTGGTGCTGTCGGCCGGGCCGGCCTCGCACCCGATCGGCGAATTCACGGTCGACCTGGCGCG
>JANNZD010000186.1:0-9545 GCA_031410435.1 Betaproteobacteria bacterium
ATCGGCTGCAGCCTGCCGGCCGAGGAGATCTTCGACGGCCTGGAGCCGCCGGTGCAGGGCGGGCTGCCGGGCATTTGACCGGCGCGTCGGCAGCGCTCAGGGCGCCGCGCGGTCGTCGCTGTCCTGCACCGCCGCCGCCACGTCCAGCCCCTGCGCCGCCACCCAGCCGGGCGCAAACAAGCTGTCGTCGTAACGTTCGCCCGCATCGCAGATCAGCGTGGCGATGCTGCCGGTCTCGCCGCGCGCGGCCATCTGCCGGGCCAGGTGGAGCACCCCGGCAAAGTTGCAGCCGGTGGACGGCCCGACGCGGCGGCCCAGGCGCTGCGACAAATCCAGCGCAGCGGCAAAGCTGATGGCGTCGGGCACCCGCAGCATCCGGTCGATCACGCTGGGCACGAAGCTGGGCTCCACCCGCGGCCGGCCAATGCCCTCGATGCGGCCGCGCTCGGTGGACGTCAGGTCGCGTCGGCCTTGCACATAGGCGTCGAAGAACACCGAGCGTTCGGGATCGACCACCGCCAGCCGGGTGGTGGCCAGGGCCACGCGCCGGTAGCGGATGTAGCGCCCGATGGTGGCCGAGGTGCCGCCGGTGCCCGCGCCCACCACGATCCAGCGCGGCAGTGGATGGGGCTCCAGCTGCAGCTGGGCGAACAGGCTTTCGGCGATATTGTTGTTGCCGCGCCAGTCGGTGGCCCGCTCCGCATAGGTGAACTGGTCCATGTAATGGCCAGCGCGCGCCGCGGCCAGGCCTGCCGCTTCGGCATAGACCCGGGCCGGTTCCACTTCCAGGCATTGGCCGCCCTGGAAGGCGATCTCCTCGAGCTTGCGGCGCGCGGTGCCGCGCGGCACCACCGCGATGAAGGGCAGGCCCAGCAGCCGGGCAAAGAAGGCCTCGCTGATGGCGGTGGAGCCCGACGAGGCCTCGACGATGAGGGTGCCCGGCCCGATCAGCCCATTGCACAAGCCGTAGAGGAAGAGCGAGCGCGCCAGCCGGTGCTTGAGGCTGCCCGACGGGTGGGTGGACTCATCCTTGAGGTAGACCGTGATGCCCGGCGCGTCGGCCAGCGCCAGCGGGATCAAATGGGTGTCGGCCGAGCGGCGGGCATCTGCCTCGATGCGCTGCAGGGCCAGCGCCACCCAGGCGCGGCGGGCGTCGTCGGCTGCCGCCATCATCGGTGGCCCCTGCGCGCAAGGCGCTTCGGGATTCGCGCCTGGCAGCGGCCCGGCGCGCTCACACGGTCACCCCGCCCGAGACCTCGAGCACCGCGCCATTGACATGACTGGCCTCGCGGTCGGTGACGTTCAGCGCATAACCCGGGGCCTGGGCGCTGGTGGCCTGCAGCTGGGCCAGCGCGGCGTCCACGCCGTCGGCACGCAGGTTGCAGACGGCGACGATGGCGCCTTCGGCGCCACATTGCAGCGCGGTGGCCAGGCCTATGCCCTGGGCGGCGCCGGTGATGATCGAAACCTTGTTTTTCATTCGCATAGTTTCAGGAAGTGGAGGGCAAAGGGCAGGTGCAAGTCGAAGTCGCTCAGCGCATGGTCGCTGGCGGTCAGCAATTTCACCTGGGCGCCGAGGTAGCGGCCGGTCATCTCGCGCCAGTCCAGCACCTCGTCGCCCTGGGCAATCACCGCGCCATAGCGCTCGGGCCGGGTGATGGCCGGCATGCTGAGGGCGCGCAGCTCCGTGATGTACTCAGGGCGGAAGAAGAAGCGCTCCTCGGGGCTGTGGAATTGGGTCTGCTCGCCGATGTGGGCGGCCAGGTCGCGCGCCGGGTTGACTGCGGGGTTCAGCAGCAGGGCCGGGCAGCCGGTGGCCTCGGCCACCGCGGTGGCATAGAAGCCGCCAAGCGAACTGCCGGCCACTGCCATGGTGGCGCGTGGCCAGGCGGCGATGCCTTGCATGATCAGGGCCCAGGCCGCGGCTGGCGATGGCGGCAGTTGCGGGCACCACCACTGCAACTCGGGCCGGTGCGCCTGCAGCCAGGCTGCCAGGCGCCGGGCCTTGAAGGACGCCGGCGACGAGCGGAAGCCATGCAGGTAGAGCAGGTGGGTGGGCGCGGGCATGGTGGGCTGGGCGAGCGGCCGCATTGTCGGGTGCGCGCCTGACGCTACCTGAGGTCAACTTGCGCCGCGGCTCGACGCCCGGCAGCCCGGCGGCCCCTCAGCAGCGCCCGGCGCCACGCCGGGCTGGCCGCAGCTGCCAGCGCGTGGCCCCGGCGTCACTGAGGCTGTGCAGAAAGGCCCGCAGGTCGGCCTGTTCGCCGGCGCTCAAGCGCAGGGGTTTCAGGATCTGCTCGCCGTCGGCATGCAGTCGGTCGAGGTTCAGGTCGGCGTAGTGCCGCAGCACCTCGTCCAGCGTGGCCAGCTGGCCATCGTGCAGGTAGGGCGCGGTCAAGGCCACGTTGCGCAGGCTGGGCACCTTGAACTCGCCGAAATTGCGGTGCTGGGCCACTACATGCCGGGTCTTGCGGCTGGCCTCGTCCGGCGGCGTCGGCCGCGCCCAGGGGCCCAGCAGGTTGTAGGGGCTGGCCTGCAGCGCCGCGATGCCGCCATGCCGGCCCGGGTCCACCACGCCGGGCGCCGAAAAGAAGCGGGCACCGATGTCGGCGAATTCGCCGTTGGAGAACAGCGGCCCGCTGTGGCAGCTGCTGCACTGGCCGCGACCGATGAACAGCCGCAGCCCGCGCTGTGCGTCCAAGGGGTAGCGGGCGGCCGCGCGCCGGTCGCCCCGGGCCAGCGCATCGCGGAAGCGGTCGAAGGCGGTGCGTCCCGATACCAGCGTGCCCACATAGGCGCCCAGGGCGCGGGCCAGCGTCAGCATCAGGGCATCATCGTCGGCCTCGGCGCTGGCCGGCGGGCCGGGCGGGGGCGCGCCGGTGGCCGCCCGCCAGGCACAGGCCAGCTTGGCATCGCCGCGCAGCAGGGCCTGCACCGCGGGGGCCGTCGCGGCCATCTCCTGCGCGTGGCGCAGCGGCTGCAGGGCCTGAGACCACAGGCTGTCGAAGGCGCCGTCCCAGCCCAGCCAGCGCTGGTGCGCGGCATTCCACAGGCTGGGGGTGTTGCGGGCCAGTGGGGCGCGGCCCTCGGCGCGGGCCCGGCCATCGCCAAAGGCCTGCCCGGGCTGGTGGCAGCTGGCGCAGGCCAGGCGGCCGTCGGGCGACAGCCGGGCGTCGAAGAACAGGGCTTGGCCCAGCGCGATGGCGGCAGGCCGGCCGGCCAGGGGGTTGCCGGGGTCGCGCGGCAGCGGCGGCGGCCAGGGGCCGTGGTGCAGGATCTGCGCCACTTCGTCGGGTTGGAAGTCCAGCAGGCCGGATTCGGCCGGCACGGCGGCACCGGCCGTCAGCGCCCCCAGCAGGGCCACGCCCAGGGCCAGCGCAGCGCGCCAGCGCCTCATCGCAGCTGCAGGTCCTGGGACAGGCGCACCGGGGGCAGGCCCGGGCCGGGGTCCAGCTCGAACCACAGCCGCCAGGTGCCGGGCATGTGCAGCATCAGCCCGTCGGCTTGCCAGCGGCCCGGGCCCAGCGCCTGCACGCTGGGCCGGTAGTTCATGCCATGGCGGTGCGCCGGCATCTCGGCGTCCACCGAGCGCAGGGCGGGCGGCGTTGCCCCAGCAGCGCTGCAGACCTCGATGTCCAGCGCGAAGTGCCGGCCCAGCGGCACGGGCGCCGGGCGGGGCGCGAAGGCCAGCTGCAGACCGTCCTGGCGGATCAGTTGCCGCGCTGGCTTGGGCAGGTGCTGGCCACAGGCGGCGGCAGCGGGGGCGGGGGCGGACGCAGCGACGGTGTCCGCGGCGGCCACCCTGCCGGGCAGCGCTGCGGCCAGCAGCGCCCAGGCTGTCCAGGGCGCCGATCGCCGCTGCCAGGCGCGGGCCATCACAACTTGGCGGGGGCGGCGGGCCGAAGCAGGGCCTCGGCATTGCGCCAGCCGATGCGCTCGGCCAAGGCCGGCGGCAGGTCGGTCAGCCAGGCGCGCGCCTGGCTGGCATGCGGGCCGATGTAGTGCCAGCGCTCGGGCGTGAAGGTGTCGGTGCCCAGCACGAAGCGCTCGGGGAAGGCCAGAAAGGTGTCGCGCCAGGCCGGATCGACCTTGCCGGCGCTGGCATGGTCACCGCGGAAGGCCAGGTCGCTCCACAGCCGGGGGTGGCGGCGCAGGGTCTCGGCCACCTTCTCGGGCCGGTCGAAGCCTGAATGGGCCCACAGCACCCGGGCCTCGGGCCATTGGCGGAACAGCCGGTCCACCGCCTCGACATCCGAATGCGCATGCAGCACCAGCCGGTGCTCGCGCGCCATCGCCACCAGGTGGCGTGGCACCGGCAGGTCGGCGTCCTCGCCATACAGGTGGAACTCGCCCAGCGCCACATAGCGGTAGCGCGCCAGGCGCTCGCCCAGGTAGCGCAGCACCGTCTCGTCGCGCATCCAGCTGCCGATATCGCCCCGCGTGCGGTAGGGCCGCAGTGAGGCCACGATCAGGTCTGGCGCCTCGGCCGCCAGCAGCTGTGTGCCCTGGTCATTGGACGAGGACACCAGCGCTCCGCGCAGCCCGGCCTGGCGCAGCAGGGCCGCCGCCTGCTTGGGCGGCACCAGATCCCAGGCATCGTGGCTGTAGTGGATGTGGGCGTCGAACAGCGCCATCTCGTCGGCCGCGCGCGCTGCCGGCCAGCCGGTCAGGGCGGTGGCGCCCAGCAGGGCCTGGAAGCGACGACGCTGGATCGGTGGGCCGGCCATCGCGGGCCTCAGACGATCTTGATGCTGAGATGGGGCAAGCGGTCGATATGGCACTCGATCAGGTCGCCGCGCACCACCGGCCCCACGTTCTCGGGCGTGCCCGAGTAGATGATGTCGCCGGGCATCAGCTCGAAGGCCTCGGACAGCCGACTGATCTGCTCGGCCACGCTCCAGATCATCTGGTTCAGGTTGGCGTTCTGCTTCTGCGTACCGTTGACCTTGAGCCAGATGCCGCCCTGGGCAAAGGCGCCGGTCTGGCTGGCCAGGTGCAGCGGGCCGATCGGCGCCGACCGGTCGAAGCTCTTGCCGATCTCCCAGGGCTTCTTCTCGTCGCCGAGCGCGCGCTGCAGGTCGCGGCGGGTCATGTCCAGGCCCAGCGCATAGGCGTAGACATGCTCCAGCGCCTGCGCCACTGGGATGTTGCGGCCGCCGCGGTGCAGCGCGGCCACCAGCTCTACCTCGTAGTGGTAGTTCTTGGTCAGGGTCGGGTAGGGGTGGTCGGCCACCGTGCCCGGGGCCACGTTCTGGATCGCGTCGGTGGGTTTCTGGAAGAAGAAGGGCGGCTCGCGGGTCGGGTCGGACCCCATCTCGCGTGCATGGGCGGCGTAGTTGCGGCCGATGCAGTAGATGCGCCGCACCGGGAACATCAGGTCGGTGCCGGCAATCGGCACATGGGTGGCGGGCACCTTGAACGGGGTCTTCACCCCGTCCTGCGCCACGCCGGGCAGCGCGCAGCCGGCCAGCGCGCCCAGGCCCAAGGTGGCGGTGGTCTCGAACAGTGAGCGGCGGTCCATCGGCAAGGTCTCCGGGCGGTTGGGGGCAGGCCTGCACTCTAGGGCCGGGCCCTGCTGCCTGGGTGGGTTTGGGCCGATTTGGGCCCCGGGACTTGCCCGGATGTGCGCTCAGTGTTGCGCCAGCGCCGCCAGCAGCTTGTCGTGGATGCCGCCAAAGCCGCCATTGCTCATCACCAGCACCTGGTCGCCGGGTCGGGCCGCCTTGGCAATGGCGGCCACCAGCTTGTCTACGCTGTCGGCCACCAGCGCGGCCGCGCCCATCGGCGCCAGCGCCTCGGCCGCGTCCCAGCCGTAGTTGCCCTGCAGGCAGAAGGACAGGTCGGCCTCTTCCAGGGCCCAGGGCAGCTGGGCCTTCATCGCGCCCAGCTTCATGGTGTTGCTGCGCGGCTCGAACACCGCCAGGATGCGCGCCAGCCCGGCCTTGCGGCGCAGGCCGTTGAGGGTAGTGCGCATCGCGGTGGGGTGGTGGGCGAAGTCGTCGTAGACCTGCACGACGCCGCCATCTCGCTTGACACTGCCGCGCAGCTCCAGCCGCCGCCGCACGTTCTGGAAGCTGGCCAGCGCGGCGGCGGACACCTCGGGCGCCACGCCCACATGCTCGGCCGCGGCGATGGTGGCCAGGGCATTGAGCTGGTTGTGCTCGCCCAGCAGCGACCAGTCGACCCGGGCGATCTTCAGGCTGCCGCGCAGCACGTCGAAGGCATGCGGCTCGCCGCGGGCACGCAGCGCGCCGGGCTCCTCCTTGCGGGTGCCGAAGCGTTGCAGCGTGCTCCAGCAGCCGCGCGCCAGCACCCGGTCGAGCGCCGGCTCGCGCGCATTGACCACCAGCCGGCCGGATGCCGGCACGCTGCGCACCAGGTGGTGGAACTGGGTCTCGATGGCCGCCAGGTCCGGGAAGATGTCGGCGTGGTCGTATTCGAGGTTGTTCAGGATCGCGGTGCGCGGCCGGTAGTGCACGAACTTGCTGCGCTTGTCGAAGAAGGCGGTGTCGTATTCATCGGCCTCGATCACGAAGGGGCGCAGAGCCGGGCTGCCGGGTTCAACCCGGCCCAGCCGGGCCGAGATGCCGAAGTTCAGCGGCACGCCGCCCACCAGGAAGCCCGGCTGCAGGCCCGCCTGGTCCAGCACCCAGGCCAGCATCGCCGTGGTGGTGGTCTTGCCATGGGTGCCGGCCACCGCCAGCACATGCCGGCCGGGCAGCAGGTGCTCGGCCAGCCATTGCGGGCCGCTGGTGTAGGGCAGGCCGGCATCCAGGATGGCCTCCATCAGCGCATTGCCGCGGGTCACGACATTGCCGACCACGTAGACATCGGCGTGCAGCGCCAGCTGGTCGGCGCCAAAGCCTTCGATCAGGGCTATGCCCAGCCCGCGCAGCTGGTCGCTCATCGGCGGGTAGACATTGGCGTCGCAGCCGGTGACGCGGTGGCCCGCCTCGCGGGCGAGTGCGGCCAGCCCGCCCATGAAGGTGCCGCAAATGCCGAGGATGTGGAGGTGCATGGGGGTCAGGCTGGCTGGGGGTCGTGCCGGCGGCGGCCGGCGCGCGGGGAGGTCAGGCGTCAAAGCCCTGGCGCGCGATCCACTCCTGGCCGGGAGCCAGGGTCACTGGCCGGCCGATGGTGGCCGCCTCGACGCACAGGAAACGCTGCCAGTCACCGTCGGGCAGGTCGCTCAACTGCGCCGCCTTGGTCGGCCCCGGGTTCCAGACCACCAGGTCGTCGAAGCCCTCGCTGGCGATCGCCATGCGGCCCATCGCGGTGGCCAGGGTCAAGGGCGCCTTGTGGATCTGGTGGGCATCGAAGTAGATGCGGTCGATCTCGCCGACGAAGCCCAGCGGGTCCAGCTCCTGCGGCTGGGTCTGGCCGCTCAGGCTGTCGAGGTAGCGCACCCCGTACAGGCCGGCCAGCCGGGCATGCTTGAGGTCGTCGATCAGCAGGTAGGTGTGCAGCGCGGCGGTGAAGTCGAAGGGGGTGTCGCCGGTGTTGGTGACCGCCAGCTCGACATCCAGCTGCAGCCCGGCCAGGCTGAAGCTCAACTCGGCCTCGAAGCGGTGCGGCCAGACGGCACGGGTGGCCTCGTCATCGGTCAGCCGCAAGACGCCGATCGCCGCGCCGCCGCGCACCACGCCCTCCACCCACTGCCAGCGCCGGGTGCGCGCCAGGCCGTGGCGCGGCAGGGGCCCGTGCTGCGCGAACTGCGGGAAGATCACCGGGATGCCGCCGCGCACCGCCAGGCCCTCCCCGGCGGCGGCCAGCGGCGACAGGTAGAGCCGCTCCTGGTCGCCGGCGGGTATCCACGACACCAGCTGGCCACCATGCAGCAGCACCGTGGCCTGGGCGCCGTCGGGTGCCTGCAGCCACATCGCCGGCTGGCCCAGCACCTCGGTGGGTTTGATCATCACTGGCTCACACCTGGTCAGCCCTGCAGCGCGGCGCGGGCGGCGGCGATGCTGGCGGCGATGTCCTGCTCGCTGTGCGCGGCGCTGACAAAGCCGGCCTCGTACAGCGCCGGCGCCAGGTAGACGCCGCGCTCGAGCATGCCGTGGAAGAAGCGGTTGAAGCGCGCCTGGTCGGTGGCCATCACCACCGGGTAGTTCTGCGGCAGGCCGTCAGCGGCCGAGCGGGTGAAGAAGAAGCCGAACATGCCGCCCTGGCTGTCACCGACGAAGGGCACGCCGGCGTCCTGGGCGGCGGCCGTCAGCCCGGCCACCAGCGCGCGGGTCCGGGCGGCCAGGGCCTCGTAGAAGCCCGGCTTGCTGATCTCTTTCAAGGTGGCCAGGCCGCAGGCGGTGGCCACCGGGTTGCCGCTGAGCGTGCCGGCCTGGTAGACCGGCCCCAGCGGCGCCAGCTGCTGCATGATCTTGCGCGAGCTGCCGAAGGCCGCCAGCGGCATGCCGCCGCCGATGACCTTGCCGAACACGCTGATGTCGGGCCGGAAGCCGGGGATGGCCTGCGCATACAGGCTTTGCGCGCCGCCCAGGGCCACGCGAAAACCGGTCATCACCTCGTCGAACACGAACAGCGCGCCATGCTGCTGGCACAGCTCACTGATGCGCTGGATGAAGGGCACCTGGGCCCGGACGAAGTTCATGTTGCCGGCGATCGGCTCGATCATCACGCAGGCGATCTCGGGGCCGTGCAGCGCAAAGGCCTCTTCGACCTCGGCGATGTCGTTGTAGGTCAGCACCAGGGTGTGCTGCACCACCTCGGGCGGTACGCCGGCGCTGGTGGGGTGGCCGAAGGTGGCCAGGCCCGAACCGGCCTTGACCAGCAACGCGTCGGCATGGCCGTGGTAGCAGCCCTCGAACTTGATGATCTTGCTGCGGCCGGTGGCGCCGCGCGCCAGGCGGATGGCGCTCATGCCGGCCTCGGTGCCGCTGCTGACCAGGCGCACCTGCTCGACGCTGGGCACCAGCGCGATGATGTGTTCGGCCAGCTCGACCTCGCGCTCGGTGGGCGCGCCGAAGCTGAAGCCGTCGACCGCGGCCTTCTGCACCGCCTCCAGCACCGCCGGGTGGCCATGGCCCAGGATCATCGGGCCCCAGGAGCCGATGTAGTCGATGTAGCGGCTGCCCTCGGCATCCCACATATAGGCGCCCTGGGCCCGGGCGATGAAGCGCGGCGTGCCGCCGACGGCGCGGAAGGCCCGCACCGGCGAGTTGACGCCACCGGGGATCACGCACTGGGCGCGCTCGAACAATTGCTGGTTGGAAACCATGTCGGTGAAGGCTGGCAGAAAGGCAGGCGCGGCCGGGCCGGGCTCAATGCACGCGCCGGGGCGCGGATTTGGACTTGGGTTCGGGGGCTTCGGGTTCTTCGATCGGCGGCGCGCCTTCGGCGCCCGGCTCGGCCTCGTCGTCCGCGGGCGGCAAGGCCCAGAAGAAGCGGTCGGGCACCACATTGCCCATGCCGGGCCGGAAGCCCGAATCCAGGGTCTGGTCCATGAAGGCCAGGGCCTCGCCCACGGCGGCCTGCAGTTCGGCGCCGGCCGCCAGCAGCGCCGCCAGCGCCGCCGACAGGGTGTCGCC
>JANNZD010000187.1:0-10397 GCA_031410435.1 Betaproteobacteria bacterium
GCTGGCCGGGCGATATTTTTAAACTACTTGTTGGCCGTTTTTGGGGCCTCACCCTGGGGGCGGGGCGGCCACGGGCGCTGGGGGGGGTTGCGCCGCTTGCCCGGGCCCCCAGCCGGGGCCCCACGCCGCACCTACCCCAGCGCCCTTGGCCACTCCGGCGCGGGTGCCATTCATTTCGTCAACACCCTCTCAGCAAGCTGAAGCCATTTGGATGCGTCGCGTATTTCCGTCAGGGTTGGCAGCCAGAGGCGCTGCGGTGACACCGGATCAGCCGGGCTCAGCAAGCCTCGGAAGCCGCGAGGATGGTCCCGTGCGCCTCGGCCGCGCAAGCCCTGGTGGGGGGCTTGGGGTGGCTCTGCCCCGGGCCCGGCTCAAGTCACCGGCGCCGGATTGAACAGCACCAGCGCGTTGTGCAGCTTCCAGTGCTCGGCCCAGGTTTTTTTTCGGCCACTGGCCACGTCCAGCATCAGGCGGAACAGCTGCCAGCCGACATCCTCGATGCTGGCCGTGCCGTCGGCAATCTCGCCGGCGTTGATGTCCATCAGGTCGTGCCAGCGCCGCGCCAGGTCGCTTCGGGTGGCCACCTTGATCACCGGCACCGCTGCCAGGCCGTAAGGCGTGCCGCGGCCGGTGGTGAAGACATGCAGGTTCATGCCGGCGGCCAGTTGCAGGGTGCCGCAGATGAAATCGCTGGCTGGCGTGGCGGCATAGGTCAGGCCCTTGGCCTTCAGCTTCTCACCCGGGGCCAGCACGTTGCTGATCGGTGACGAGCCCGACTTGACGATGGACCCCATCGCCTTCTCTACGATATTGGACAGCCCGCCCTGCTTGTTGCCCGGTGTGGTGTTGGCGCTGCGGTCCACCTTGCCGCGCTGCAGATAGGCGTCGTACCAGGCCATCTCGCGGATCATCGCCTGCGCCACCTCGGGCGTGCTGGCGCGCGAGGTGAGCTGGGCTATGCCGTCGCGCACCTCGGTGGTTTCCGAGAACATCACGGCCGCGCCGGCGCGCACCAGCAGATCGGTACAGAAGCCCACCGCCGGGTTGGCGGTGACGCCCGAGAAGGCATCGCTGCCGCCGCATTGCACGCCCACCACCAGCTCACTGGCCGGCACGGTCTCGCGGCTGCGGGCGTTCAGGCGCTCCAGGTGCAGTTGCGCCGTCGTCATGATCGAGTCGACCATGGACATGAAGCCGACATGGGCATCGTCCTGCAGGCAGACCACGTCCAGCGGGGACTCGGCGCTGGCGCCGACATCGGCCAGGCTGCGTTCATCGGGGGTTCCGCCGGGCCGCCCCAAGGAACCCGCGCCCCCTTGGGGGGCAGACGCTGCAGGCGTCTTGGGGGCCAGGATCGCGAAACTGCCCGGCGGCAGCAGGCGCTCGGGCTGCAGCTTTTCGCAGCCCAGGCTGACCACCATCACCTCACCGCCAAAGTTGGGGTTGAGGCTGATGTTGCGCAGCGTGCGGATCGGGATCTCGGCGCCCGGGGCGTCGATGGCCACGCCGCAGCCGTAGCTGTGTTCCAGGCCGACCACGTCATCTACGTTCGGGTAACGCGGCAGCAGCTCGGCCTTGATGCGCTGCACCGCAAAGTCGACCACGCCGGCCACGCATTGCACCGTGGTTGTGATGGCCAGGATGTTGCGGGTGCCCACCGAGCCGTCGGCATTGCGGAAGCCTTCGAAGGTGTAGCCTTCCAACGCCGGCAAGGGCGCGGGCTTGACGGTGGCGATGGGCAGCTTGTCGTCCAGCGCACGCGCGTCGGGCATGGCCAGCAGGCGCTCATGCACCCAGCTGCCGGCCGGGATGGGCTTTAACGCATAGCCGATCGGGATGCCGTAGCGCAGCACCGGCGCGTCTGCCGCCAGATCGACCAGCGCCACCTTGTGGCCCTGCGGCACCCGATCCCTCAGCACCAGGCCCGAGGCCAGCGCCACACCGGCGGCCAGCCCGCCGTCGTTGGCGACGATGGCCACGTTGTCCTGCGGGTGCATGCGGATGGTCAGCGGGGGCTTGGCGGCGGTTTGGGCTTCGGGCATAGCGGGCTCCGGATGGCAAGTGGCGAGGGTTCAGAGGCGAGTTTCAGGCCAATCAGGTCCATCAGGCCCGCTGGCCCAGTTCAAACGTCTCGCGCGTCCAGGCCCTGGCCTGCTCGCTCAGGCTCAGACCCAGGCCCGGGCGGGTGGGCACGATCATGCGGCCGGCCTGGATCTCCAGCCGCTCGTTGAACAGCGGCTCCAGCCAGTCGAAATGCTCGACCCAGGGCTCGCTGGGGTAGGCCGCGGCCAGGTGCACATGCAGCTCCATCGCAAAGTGCGGGCCCAGCATCAGGCCGGCCTGCTCGGCCTGGGCGGCGATCTTCAAGAACGGCGTGATGCCACCCACGCGCGGGGCATCGGGCATCAGGGTGTCGGCCGCGCGGTGGCGGATCAGGTCCGCGTGCTCGGCGGCGCTGGTCAGCATCTCGCCGGTGGCGATCGGCGTGTCGAACTGGGCCGCCAGCGCGGCATGGCCTGCGTGGTCGTAGGCGTCCAGTGGCTCTTCGATCCAGACGAGATTGAAGGATTCGAAGATGCGGCATAGGCGTTGCGCCGTCGGCCGGTCCCATTGCTGGTTGGCGTCGACCATGATGGGCACGCCGTCGCCCAGATGCTGGCGCACCGCCTCGACGCGCTGGATGTCGAGCCTGAAGTCGGGTTGGCCCACCTTCAGCTTGATGCCGCCGATGCCGCGCGCCACCGACGCGGCGGCATTCACCTTTAACTCCTCGATGGGCGTGTGCAAGAAGCCGCCCGAGGTGTTGTAGCAAGCCACGGTGTCGCGGTAGGCGCCCAGCAGCTTGGCCAATGACAGCCCGGCGCGCCGGGCCTTCAGGTCGTAGAGCGCCACGTCAAAGGCGCCGATGGCCTGGGTGGCCAGGCCGCTGCGGCCCACCGAGGCACCGGCCCAGCACAGCTTGTTCCACAGCTTGGCAATGTCGCTGGGGTCTTCGCCCAGCAGGGCCGGGGCGATCTCGCGGGCATGTGCAAACTGGCCCGGGCCACCGGCGCGCTTGGCATAGCTCAGGCCCAGGCCCTGGTGGCCGCTGCGGGTCTGCACCTCGACAAACAGCATCGCGATCTCGGTCATCGGCTTTTGCCGGCCGGTCAGCACCTTGGCATCGCTGATGGGGTTGGCCAGCGGCAGGTAGCAGGACGACAGGCGCAGCCAGGTGATGCGGTCGGGCGATGGGGCGCTGGGGTTTGGCGTCATGGCTATCGGGTCAGTGCACAAGTCCAGGACCTGTCATCGGTCCAGCGCGGGCCGCTTGGGATTGAAGGCCCAGCCGGGGATCAGGTATTGCATCGCCATTGCGTCGTCGCGCGAGCCCAGGCCATGCTGCAGGTAGAGCTGGTGGGCCTTCTCGACCTCGACCATGTCGAGTTCCACGCCCAGGCCGGGCTTCTTGGGTACTTGCACATGGCCGCCGATGATCTGCAGTGGATCCTTGGTCAGGCGCTGGCCGTCCTGCCAGATCCAATGGGTGTCGATGGCCGTCACCCGGCCTGGCGCGGCGGCAGCTACATGGGTGAACATCGCCAGCGACACGTCGAAATGGTTGTTGGAATGCGAGCCCCAGGTCAGGCCCCAGTCGCGGCAGGTCTGGGCCACCCGCACGCTGCCGGCCATGGTCCAGAAATGCGGGTCGGCCAGCGGGATGTCCACCGATTGCAGCGACAGCGAATGGCTCAACTGGCGCCAGTCGGTGGCCACCATATTGGTGGCCGTGGGCAGGCCGGTGGCGCGGCGGAACTCGGCCATCACCTCACGGCCCGAGAAGCCGTCCTCGGCGCCGCAGGGGTCTTCGGCATAGGCCACCACGCCGCGCAGGTCGCGCATCAGGCGGATCGCGTCCTTCAACAGCCAGCCACCGTTCGGGTCGAGTGTGACGCGGGCCTTGGGGAAGCGTTCGTGCAGGGCCTTGACGGCTTCGATCTCTTCCTCGGCGCGCAACGCACCGCCCTTGAGCTTGAAGTCATTGAAGCCATAACGTTCATAGGCGGCCTCGGCCAGGCGTACCACCGCCTCGGGGGTCATCGCGGCCTCGTGGCGCAGGCGCGACCAGGCGTTGTCGGCGTCAGGCTCGCTGGCGCCATTTCCCACATACGCCAGATCGGTCTTGGCCTTGTCGCCGATGAAGAACAGATAGCCCAGCATCTCCACCGTGTCACGCTGCTGGCCTTCGCCCAGCAAGGCGGCCACCGGCACACCCAGGTGCTGGCCCAGCAGGTCGAGCAGGGCCGACTCGATGGCGGTGACCGCATGGATGGTGGTGCGCAGATCAAAGGTCTGCAGGCCGCGGCCGCCCGAATCACGGTCGGCAAAGCGGCGCTGCATGTCCTGCAGCAGACGCTGCTGCGAGCCCAGCGGCTGGCCGACGATCAGCGCGCGGGCGTCCTCCAGCGTCTGGCGGATCTTCTCGCCGCCGGGCACCTCGCCCACACCGGTGCGACCGGCGCTGTCGGTCAGGACAACCAAGTTGCGGGTGAAGAACGGCCCATGGGCGCCGCTCAGGTTGAGCAGCATGCTGTCGCGGCCGGCGACCGGGATCACCCGCAGTGCGGTGATGGTGGGGGTGGACGAGGTGGTCATGGGGCAGGTGGCTTTCGAAGGGTTCAGTCGGCCGTTATTTTTCCAACCTCGATCACCTTCTTCCAGCGCGAAAACTCGCTGGCCTGGAAGGCTGTGAGCTGCTCGGGCGTGTTGGCGACGATCTCGAAGCCCAGCTCCAGCAGTTTGTTCTTGACTGCGGTGTCGTTCAGTGCGCTGACCAGGGCCGCATGCAGCTTGGTCAAGATGCCGGCCGGCAGCCCCTTGGGGGCGGCAAAGGCCTGCCAGGAGTACACCGTGGCGCCCCTGATGCCGGCTTCTTCCAGCGTCGGCACGTCGGGCAGCAGCGGCGAGCGCTTGGCGCTGGTGATGGCTAGCGCGCGCAGCTTGCCGGCCTTGATTTGGGTGATGCCAGTGTTGATGTTCATGAAGCTGGCATCCACCTGGCCGCCCAGCAGGTCGGACACGGCCGGCGCACCGCCCTTGTAGGGGATGTGCAGGCCGCTGGTGCCGGTCATCTGCCAGAACAGCTCGGCCGTCAGATGGTCGCTGGTGCCGTTGCCGGCCGAGGCAAAGCTCATCTTGCCGGGGTGGGACTTGAGGAAGGCGATCACGTCGGCCAAGGTCTTGTGCGGCGAGCTGGCCGGCACCGCCAGCACATTGGGGGCCTGCACCGCCAGCGTGATGTAGTCAAAGTCATTCAGCGGGTCGTAGGTGATGCCCTTGACCAGGTGAGGTCCGATCACAAGCGGCCCCAGCGACGTGACAAAGATCGTGTAGCCGTCGGGCGCGGCGCGCCTGGCCAGCCCGGCGCCCACCGTGCCGCCGGCACCGGCCTTGTTGTCGACGATGAAGCTGCTGCCCAGCTTTTCTTGCAGCTTGGGGCCGACCGCACGGGCGATGGCGTCGGTGGAGCCGCCGGCCGGGAAGGGCACCAGCAGGGTCACGGGCTTGGAGGGCCCGGCCTGGGCCTGTGCGCCAGTGATCGCGGCCAGCGCAAGCGCCAGGGCTGTGAGTAGCTTTTTCATGGGGTGTCTCGGTCAATGGGGTGGGGCTGCGGCGCTTGCCGTGCGCTTGATCGGTGCGCTATCGACGGGCCGTCATTGGGTAGGTAGCGCTACCAATCGGAACCGGATGGTAGCGCTGCCAATTACGCGCTTCAAGCCCTGTGGGATGGGTGTTTACCCGGCTCAAGCGCTCTGACGGTCGGCGATGGAGAAGCCGATGTCGATCACCCGCTCGGCCACGGGGCGGCCTTCGGCGCGCTCAACGATGAACTGCGCGGCCTGGCGGCCGATGGCCCCGCCATTGATGTGCACCGTGGTCAGCGCCGGGTGCAGGTCGGCGGCAAATTCCAGGTCGCCAAAGCCGACCACGGCCAGGTGGCCGGGCACGTCGATGCGGCAGGCCTGCGCCTCGGTCAGCACGCCCAGGGCCAGCAGGTCGGAGCTGCAGAACACCGCGTCGATGCCGGGGGTGGCCTGCAACAACTCGGCCAGCGCGCGCCGGCCGCCCTTCAAGGTGGTGGGCGCCGGCACCACCACGGTGGGCACGTCCGCCAGGCCCAGGGCCTGGGCGGCGGCCCGAAAGGCGCCCAGCCGGCGGCTGGCCCGCTCGTCGTCGCCGGACACCACGGCCATCCGGCGCCGGCCTTTCGCATGCAGGAAGGCTGCCACCGCGCGCCCCACTTCCACATGCGAAAAACCGACCAGCATGTCGATGGGCGTGGGCGTCAAATCCCAGGTCTCGACCACCGGGATGCCCGAGGCCAGCAGGCGGCGCCGGCCCTGGTCGGAATGCAGGATGCCGGTCAGCACGATGCCGTCGGGCCGACGGCCGATGAGGGCGTCGAGCAGTGCATCCTCGCGGTTGCCGCTGTAGCCGGCCTGGCCCAGCATCAACTGGTAACCCTGCTCGGCCAGCGCCTCGGTCAGCGATTGCACCGTCTCCAGAAAGACCGGGCCCGAGATCGTGGGCACCACCGCTGCCACCAGGCGGCTGCGGGTGGACGCCAGGCCACCAGCCAGGCGGTTGGGCACATAGCCGGTGCGGGCCACCGCATCGCCGACCTTCTTCAGCACCTCAGCCGAGACCTGGCCGGGGGTGTTCAACGCGCGCGACGCGGTGATCGGCGCCACGCCCGCCAGCCTGGCCACGTCATGCAGCGTGACGGCGCCACTGCCGCGCCGGGTCTTGCGGGGTGGGGCGGGGGCTGTGGCCATGGCCCATTCTAGGCAGACGGCAGCGCTACCGTCTGCGGGGCATGGCCGGGCCGGGCCGGCTGGCGTCAGGCGGGCACGAAGGTGTTGCGCTGGCCGTCGTGCTGCACCCGGCCGGCGCGCCCCAGCTGCTCGCCGGCCTGCAGTTCGGCCAACAGGCCGGGGTCGGTGGCCGTGTTGGCCAGGAAGCGGGCGCCATCGGCCAGCCTGCCGATCACGATGGCGCCGGTCGGGCCCTTGGCGTCGTGCATCACGGTCCAGGTCTCGATGCGGGCCGCGCCGTCGGCCAGGGCCTCGAAGCGCGGATGCGGCACCTGGTCCAGCTCGGCCTGCAGCAGCGCCGGGTCAGCCGGGGCAAAGGCTTGGGCCGGCGGCGTGGTCGAGTAGACGCCGGCCGAATGCTTGGTCAGGTAGTTGCCGTTGGCAGTGACCAGGCCGTACTGGCCGGGCGTGGCGCGCAGGCGGTTCATCATTTCGGCGATGGCATGGGTGACATAGTTGTTGCCCGGCCCGCCGAAGTAGGGCAAGCCGCCGGTCACCGTGAGGCCGCGCGGGTCGTCGGGCGCCAGGCCCAGCGACTGGCAGGCCACCTCCACGGCGGACGCAAAACAGCTGTAGATGTCGAAGGTGCCAATGTCGGCCAGGCCCACGCCGGCCATCTGCAGCGCCTGCGCAAACACCGCCTGCATCGCCGGGGACGAGTGGTAGTCGCGCCGGTCGCTGATGTACCAGTGGTCATGCGCGTCGGCGCAGCCGTGCAGGTAGACCCATTTGTCTTCTGCCAGGCCCAGCCGGCGCGCGCTGGCAACGCTTGTGAGGATCAACGCGGCACCCTGGTCGATGTAGGCATTGGCGCTCATCAGCCGCGTGTAGGGGAAGGCGATGGTGGGATTGCCCGGCCCGGCGCTGGCGATCTGTGCAGCGCTGTAGCCGGCACGCCGGTCGGCCAGCGGGTTGGCGGCGGCCACTGCAGCAAAGCGTTCCAGCAACTCGCCCATCGCCTGCTGGTGCTGCGGGATGCTGCGGCCCAGCGCGCCGCGGATCGCGTTCTCGAACATCGGGTAGGCATAGATCGCAGCGCGGGCGTTGTGGCGTTCTTCCACGTCCGACCAACCGCGGGTGGCCACGCCCCAGGGCTCGAAGCCGCCGCCGGGGTCGTCCTGCCAGTCAAGCTGGATGGCCGCGCGCTGGGCCGCCTTCTGGGTGGCCAGGGCCTCGGCACCGACGATCAGCGCGGCGCCCACCTCGCCACGGGTCACGCCCTCGGCCAGGCGGTTCAGGCAGTACTGCGGCATGTTGCCGCCGGGGTGGGTGTAGATGTGGCGGCGCACCTGGCCGGCGCCCAGGCTGTGGGCCAGGCTGCGCGGCGGGTTGGTGTAAGTGCCAAAGGGGCAGGCAAAGCGCGGGCTGGTGTCGGCAAACAGGCGGATCACCGCAACGGTGTCCAGTGTCTGCAGCAACGCGGCGCCGGCGCCGCTGTCGTCGGCCGCCAGGCGCGCGGCCTGGGCCATCAACGGCAGCGGCGCCAGCGCGGCGCGCGGGTCGGGCTGGCGCTGGGTGATCTGGCCGCAGCCTACCAGCACGGGGATGTTGTCGTGGTTCATCGGCGCCGCCGGCGCCAGGGGCGCCTACCTCCAGGCGCCAGTGTCACCGGCCTGCCGGCGGGCGGCCACCCGGGATAGCGCGAGCCCGCCGCCAGGCCGCTGCGCCGCCGTGGCTCAGGTATCGAGCACCTCGTGGTGGGATGCAGCGCCACGCTTCCAGTAGCTGGCGGCCCGGATCTGGTGCTTGGCCAGGCCCCATTGCGCCACCAGCAGTGCGCGCACCGCGGCGATCTCGCCGGCCTCGCCAGCGGCCCAGACAAAGCCCTCGCCCGCCGGACGCGGCAGCTGGCCTGTCGCCTGGGCCAGCAGGCCCGCGCTGCCCGGCGCGGCGCCTTGTCGGTACAGCCAGGTGATCTGCGCATCGGCCCGGGTGGCCAGGGGCAGCGCGGTGCCGGGGTCGCGGGTCTCCAGCAGCACCTGCGCCGGTGTGCCGGTGGGCAGTTCGGCCAGGCGGCGGGCGACGGCCGGCAGCGCCGCATCGTCGCCGATCAGCAGCTGCCAGGGCAGGCCGTCGGGCAGGATGAAGGACCCGCGCGGCCCGCCCAGGCCCAGTGTCTGGCCGGGCCGCGCCTGGGCGGCCCACTGGGTGGCCGGGCCATGGCCATGCAGCAGGAACTCGATATCCAGCTCGCCGCTGGCGGCATCGAAGCGGCGGGGAGTGAAATCGCGCGCCACCGGGCGCGGCCCTTCGGTGGCCCGGCTGCCCGGCGGGCCGGCCGGCAGCCGCGGCGCCTGCTCGCCCGGCACCGGGAAGAACAGCTTGACATGGTCATCGAAGGACGCGGTGACGAAATCCTGCAGCTCGCCGCCACCGAAGGTGATGCAGCGCAGCAGCGGGCTCAGGTCGGTGACGCGCAGCACCTGCATCCGGCGCAGCTTCATCGGGTGGCGCACCCGGCGTATGGCGCTGTCGGCCGCGGGCGCTTCAGTGTTTTCAAGCATCGGGTGATTGAATATGATTGGTTGATGTTGTCATCCAGTTTCCATGATAAGGTTGATAATGTCAACAACCAATAGCTGGCAGCCCTCATGGACAAGCCCGACGCGGTGCTGGACCTGCTGCATGCGCTGATGCACCGCTACAAGCGCCACATGCACCAGGGCCTGCGCGACCTGAGCGGCGGCGTCGGACCGATGGAGGCCCGCGCGCTGGGCTTTGTGGCCCAGCACCCGGGCAGCAGCGCCAGCGACCTGGCCGCCCACAGTGGCCGCGACAAGGCGCAGATCGCCCGGCTGCTGCAGCAACTGCTGGACCGTGGCCTGCTGGCGCGCGAGGCCGACCCGGCCGACGGCCGGCGCCAGCAGCTGGCGCTGACCGACAGCGGCCGCGCCGCCCAGCGGTTGATGGCGCGCCAGCGCCAGCGCTTTGCCAGCCGGGCGATGGCCGGCCTGGACGGCGCCGAGCAGGCGCAGTTGCTGGCGCTGCTGCAGCGCCTGGTCAGTGCCTGTGACAAGGCGTCGGCGGGCTGAGGCTAAGTTTGCTCTTGGAGGACCTAGGGTCGCGGGTGGGATGGAGCGCGACGCCGGTGCTTGAGTGAGGCCGGGGCTTGCCATGCGGGGCGCCCAAGCCCCGAATGCGGCATCAGGAAGCTGCCGCTCGCGGCGACCAGCCATCGGCCAAGCCGACAGTCCCAATGGTCAGATTCCGGGCATCTCACTTGGACTTGCTTGCGCCGAAATCGGCCATCGGGTTTCAAAGGTTGCGCTCGCCTGGCTGATTGCTTTGCGTTGCAAAGCGCCGCGGCCGAGGGCCTGGTGATCGGCAAGCGGTATCGGTTCGATCCCTCGGCCATGGTGACGGTGATGACCGCGTCCACCGACGGTTCGTGGATCACCCGAACCCAGATCGAACAGCGGGTGATCAGCCGCAGCTTCGATCACCCGTTCAAGCTGGCGCTGATGCTCAATGAAGTGGGCAGCGCCAGCGCCCTGGCGCGTGAAACCGGCATCGCCGCGCCGCTGGCCGGCCTGGGCCAGCGGC
>JANNZD010000188.1:0-4564 GCA_031410435.1 Betaproteobacteria bacterium
GGAAGTTGTTGCCGTACCACTTGTTGACCTTGTCGAACGTGATGATCGCGTCGCTCATGGGGGTTACCGGTTCTTGCTCGTCGACAGGCGCTTCTCGATCCACAGGCTGTAGCGCGACATCGAGAAGCAGAAGGCGAAGTAGATCGCGGCGATGAACAGGTAGGCCTCGATCTTGAACGGCCGCCAGTTGCTGTCGCTGTTCAGCGCCAGGCTCATCGCGCCGGTCAGCTCGTAGAGGCTGACGATGGTCACCAGCGAGGTGTCCTTGAAGATCGCGATGAAGTTGTTCATGATGCCCGGCACCACCAGGGCCAGGGCCTGCGGCAGGATGATCTTGCGCTGGGTCTGCCAGTAAGACAGGCCCAGCGTGTCGGCGGCCTCCTGCTGGCCCTTGGGGATGGCCTGCAGGCCGCCGCGCACGATCTCGGCCATGTAGGCTGCGGCAAACAGCGTGATGCCCACCAGCACCCGCAGCAGCACATCGATGCTGGTGCCCGGCGGCATGAACAGCGGGAACATGAAGCTGGCCATGAACAGCACGCTGATCAGCGGCACGCCGCGGATCAGCTCGACATACAGCACGCAGATCGTCTTGATCGCCGGCATCTTGCTGCGCCGGCCCAGCGCCACCGCCACGGCCAGCGGAAAGGCGAAGGCGATCGACAGCGTGGCCAGCATGATGGTCAGTGGCAGGCCGCCCCAGCGGTCGGTCTCGACCGGGCTCAGGCCCAGCACGCCGCCCTTCATCAAGGCGAAGAAGGCGGCCAGCACCCCCGCCCACAGCAGCGCCAGCCAGGGCTTCCAGAAGGCCCGTATGCAGCTGGCCATCAGCAGCGCCACCAGCAGGATCGTGGCGATCTGGGGCCGCCATTGCTGGTCGAAGGGGTAGCGGCCGAAGATGATCAGCCGGTATTTCTCGGTGATCACGCCCCAGCAGGCGCCGATGCCGCGCGCGGCCTGGCACTGGTCGTAGTTGGCGGCCACCACCGCCTTGAGCACCGCCCAGCTGAAGAGCTTGGGCAACAGCCACAGCAGCAGGCCCAGCATCAGCAGGGTGACCAGCGCGCTGGGCAGGTTGCCGAACAGGTTGCGGCGTATCCAGGGCACCAGGCCCTCGGTGCGCACCGGGGCAGGGCGGGGTTCGATCGGGACGAAGTTGGCGCTCATCGGCTTAGCGCTCCTTGATCGCCGCGCGCTGGTTGTACCAGTTCATCAGCCCGGAGGTCAGCAGCGAGGTGGTCAGGTAGACGGCCATGATCAGCGCGATGCATTCCACCGCCCGGCCGGTCTGGTTGATCGCGGTGTTGGAGATCGACACCACGTCGGGATAGCCGATGGCCACCGCCAGCGAGGAGTTCTTGGTCAGGTTCAGGTACTGGTTGGTCATCGGCGGGATGATCACCCGCAGCGCCTGGGGCAGCACCACCAGCCGCATCTGCTGGCCACCCGACAGGCCGAGCGCGCTCGAGGCCTCGCTCTGGCCGCGCGGCACCGACGCGATGCCGGCGCGCACCACCTCGGCCACGAAGGCCGCGGTGTAGAAGGTCAGGCCCAGCAGCACCGAGATGAACTCGGGCGTGAACGAGCTGCCGCCTTCGACCGACACATCGCCGGCCTTGGGGATGTTCCAGGCGCTGGGTGCCCCGCCCAGCAGCCAGCCCGCCAGTGCGCCGCCCAGCACCAGAGCCACCGCAGGCAGAAACACCGCGCGGGGCAGGCCGGTCTGCTCGAAACGCCGCCTCGCGGCCCGCGCCCAGGCCCAGGACAAGGCCAGGCCAGCCACCAGGCCGAGGGCCGCAAAGCCCTGGCCGGCCTGCCAGTCCGGCACCGGGAAGGACAGGCCGCCCTTGCTGAGAAACACCAGGCCGGCCAGGGACATGGGCTCGCCCGGGTCCGGCAGCCATTCGGTCAGCAGCAGGTACCAGACCAGCAGCTGCAGCAGCACCGGCACGTTGCGGAACAGCTCGACATAGCCATAACAAAGCCCGCGCACGATGGCATTGCCCGAGAAACGGCCCACGCCGATCAGGGTGCCCAGCAGGGTGGTCATCACGATACCGATGATGGCCACCCGCAGGGTGTTGAGCACCCCCACCAGAAATGCCTTCCAGTAGGGGTCGACCGACTCGTAGGGGATCATCAGCTCGCCGATGTCGAAGCCGGCCGGCCCGCTGAGAAAGTCGAAGCCGCTCTGGATGCCCCGCACCCGCATGTTCTCGAGGGTGTTGTGGGCCAGGAACCAGAGGGCCAGGCCGATCAGGCCCAGCGCCAGGGCCTGGTAAAGCAAGGCGCGCACCGCGCGGCTTCGCAGCGACCAGTCGCGCTGCGGGGGAGGGGCGGCACGGGCCGTCATCAGCAGGACTCCTTCAACCGGGCCGGGCCGGTGGTCGCGTCATCGGGGTGGGCAAAAAGACAAGCCGGCGCCTGCAGACGGTGTGCAGTGCGCCGGCCCCGCTGCGGATTTACCGAACTGGCGGGGCGTACATGAAGCCGCCCTTGTTCCACAGGTTGTTGTTGCCGCGGGGCATGCCCAGCGCGCTCTTCGGGCCGACATTGCGCTCGAAGATCTCGCCGTAGTTGCCCACCGCCTTGACAGCCTTGGCAGCCCATTCCTTGTCCAGCCCCAGCAGCTTGCCGGTGTCCTCGCTGCTGCCCAGGATGCGGCCGACCACCGGGTCGTCGGTCTTGGTCTTGAGCGTATCGACATTGTCCTGGGTGATGCCGTATTCCTCGGCCTCGATCAGCGCGAACACCACCCATTTGGCGATCGCGAAGAACTCATCGTCACCGCGGCGCACCGACGGGCCGAGCGGCTCTTTCGAGATCAGCTCGGGCAGGATCAGGTGGTCGGCCGGGTTCTTGGCCTCCTTGTTGCGGATCGAGGCCAGGCCCGAGGCGTCGGTGGTGAAGGCCTGGCAGCGGCCCGAGAAATAGGCGCTGGTCGAGGCTTCCTGCTTCTCGAACACCACCGGCTTGATGTCCAACTTGTTGGCGCGGGAGAAGTCGGTCAGGTTCTTCTCGGTGGTGGTGCCCGACTGCACGCAGACGGTGGCGCCCTTCAGCTGCTTGGCGCTCTTGATCTTGCCCTTGGCCGGCACCATGAAGCCCTGGCCGTCGTAGTAGGTGGTGTTGGTGAAATGCATGCCCAGCGAGGCATCGCGGGTCAGGGTCCAGGTGGTGTTGCGCGACAGGATGTCGATCTCGCCGGATTGCAGTGCGGTGAAGCGCTGCTGGGCATTCAGCGGCACATACTTGACCTTGCTGGCATCGCCCAGCATGGCCGCGGCGATGGCCTTGCAGACGTCCACGTCCAGGCCCGACCAGTTGCCCTGGCTGTCGGCGGCCGAGAAGCCGGCCAGGCCGGTGTTGACGCCGCAGATCAGCTGGCCGCGGGCCTTGATCGCATCCACGGTCTTGCCGGCTTGCGCGGGCAGGGCGGTCAAACCCAGCACCACAGGGGTGCAGACGGCGGCAAGCAGGGTACGGGCGGTCTTCAGTTTCATGGGGTAGGGCTCCAGCAGATGAGGGATGACGCCCCGGCATGGCGCCGGGCAAAGCGTGGCGGAGTATAGGAACGCAAGAAGTGTGCTCAACCTGTCGCTTCTACGTAGCATCGGGTCATGCCTGGCGCGCATAACTCCGGCGATTGGCCGGTTGTGGGCGATGGGAGAATCCGGCCGATGATCGACCAGCTGACCCTGACCCGCCCCGACGACTGGCACCTGCATCTGCGCGACGGTGCGGCGATGGCGGCGGTGCTGCCCTGCACCGTGCGCCAGTTCGGCCGGGCCATCGTGATGCCCAATCTGCGCCCGCCGGTCACCACGGCGGCCGCGGCCGTGGCCTACCGCAGCCGCATCCTGGCGGCCTTGCCGGCCGGCAGCGACTTCCAGCCGCTGATGACGCTCTACCTGACCGACAACACCGCGCCCGACGAGATCGCCCGGGCCCAGGCAGCCGGCGTGGTGGCGCTCAAGCTCTACCCGGCCGGCGCCACCACCAACAGCGATGCCGGCGTCACCGACCTGCGCAAGTGCTACCCGGTGCTGCAGGCCATGCAGCGCGCCGGCCTGCTGCTGTTGGTGCATGGCGAGGTGACCGACCCGGCGGTGGACCTGTTCGACCGCGAAGCGGTGTTCATAACCCAGGTGATGGAGCCGCTGCGGCGCGACTTCCCCGAGCTGAAAGTGGTGTTCGAGCACATCACCACCCGCGAGGCCGCGCAATACGTGGCCCAGGCCGGTGCCCACACGGCCGCCACGATCACCGCCCACCACCTGCTCTACAACCGCACCGCCCTCTTCATGGGCGGCCTGCGGCCGCACTATTACTGCTTGCCGGTGCTCAAGCGTGAACTGCACCGCCAGGCCTTGGTGGCGGCCGCCACCTCGGGCTCGGACCGGTTCTTTCTGGGCACCGACAGCGCGCCACATGCCACGGTGATGAAGGAGGCAACAGTCTGCGGCGCGGGCTGCTTCACCGCGCTGAGCGCGCTGGAGCTGTATGCCGAGGCCTTCGACGCGGCGGGTTCGCTGGACAAGCTGGAGGGCTTTGCCAGCCACCA
>JANNZD010000189.1:0-7686 GCA_031410435.1 Betaproteobacteria bacterium
CGGGCCGGCTGGCGCCGGCTTCGGGTGGGCGGGCGGGCAGCGGGCGGGCGGTCGCCGGGGCCGACGCGGCGCTGGCTGGCGCCGACGCTGCCGACGTGGTCGAGGGCGGCGCGGCGGCCGCGGCCGTCGGGTCGGCAGCGGCTGCCAGGCCGGCCAGCAGCGTGACCCCGGCGCAGATCAGGCTCAGGGCATGGAAGGACTGACGCAGCAGGGTGGGCATGGGCGAGGACCAGCGGGCTTGCACCCGGCGTGCGGAAGGGGGCTGGCCCGGTGCCGGCCGGCCGATCGGCGGATTGTGAGGCGTCGGATGTTGCCGCAGTCTTGCCCGGCGCGTGGGCGGCAGGCCTTTGCCGGCCCGCGCAGGGTGCGGCCCCGTGGCGGGTGGGTCAGCGCCGCTCCACCAGGGCCGGCGTCAGGTTCAGGGCCTCGCGCAGCCTGTCGGCGGCCTGGCGGGCGTCGGCCCGGCTGGCATAGGGGCCGGCCTGCAGCCGGTGCAGCTGGCGCTCGCTGAAGATGGCCAGCAGCGGTGCCAGCCAGGCCACCTCCTGCGCCACGCGTTGCTGAAAACCCATCGCGCCGTCGCGCTGGGCAAAGGCGCCCAGTTGCAGCCAGAAGCCGCGGGTGGCCCTGGCGGCGGCCTGGGCCGGTGCCTGGGTTGCCGCCGGCAGGGCAGCGGCGCTGGTCGGGAGTGGGTCGGGCAGGGCCGCGGGTGCCGCGGGCAGGGCGTCCGGCGCCGATGGGGCCAGGGCCATCAGCGCGCCAGGCGCCGCAGCGCCTGCCAGGGCAGTGCCGCCACGCCAGGTGCCCAGGCGGATGGCCTCGTAGGTGATGCGCTCGACCTCCACCGGCGCCACGCCGCCCAGCACGCCCAGCTTGAGCGCGGCGGTATAGCTCAGGTCGATGATGCGGTCGCTGTGGAAGGGCCCGCGGTCGTTGACCCGCACCAACACCTCGCGGCCATTGGCCGGGTTGCGCACCCGGGCGTAGCTGGGCAAGGGCATGGTCTTGTGCGCGGCCGACATCGCGTACATGTTGTAGGTCTCGCCGGTGGCGGTGCTGCGGCCGTGGAACTTGCGCCCATACCAGCTGGCCAGGCCACGCTGCACCAGCGGCGGGTCGCCGGCCAGCGGGGTGTAGGCCTGGCCCAGGGTCTCATAGGGTTTGTTGGGGCCACCCGGCCGCACCAGCTCCAGGCGCGGCTGGGCGTCCGGCACGGCCAGCAGGTCGGGCGGGGGGTCGGCGCCCGGGCCGTCGCGGCCCGGGTCGGTGGCCAAGGGCCAGCCCGGGGGCGGCGTGCCGGGCGAGGTCCGTGCCGGGCTGGCGGGCAGGCCCGGGCGCAGTGGCGCGCTGGCGCAGCCGGCCAGGGCAGCGGCCAGCGCCGCCAGGGCCAGGGCCCGGCCTGGCCGGCGCCAGCACGTCGGCCGCAGGGTGCGGCAGGCACGGAAGGCAGGCGCGGGCCGGGGCATGCAGCGATTGTGCCGGCGCGGCGCGGGCCGCATGCCAAGGGCCTGCATTTGCGCCAGGCGCGAGGGCCGGTGCAAGTTTGCGGCAGGCGCGCGGCAGAATCGTCGCCATGCCTGCGGCGCCGCCAGACAACAGCCCATTGCCCGAAACGACAGGCCTGGACAAACCCGCTGAAAAAACCGGGCCGCAGCGGGCCATGGAAAAGCTGGGCCTGCGCCGCGACATCGACCTGGCGCTGCACCTGCCCTTGCGCTACGAAGACGAGACCCGGGTGCAGGCCATCGCCAACACGCCCGATGGCGAGCCGGTGCAGGTGGAAGGCATCGTCACCGAATGCCGCATCGAGCTGCGCGGCCGGCGCCAGCTGCTGGTGCGCGTCCAGGACGACAGCGACAGCCTGCTGCTGCGCTTTCTCAACTTCTACCCCAGCCACCAGAAGACCCTGGCCGTGGGCGCCCGGGTGCGGGTGCGGGGCGAGGCGCGCACCGGCTTCTTCGGCCGCGAGATGGTGCACCCGCACTTCAAGGTGGTGGACGCGCACACCCCGCTGGCCACCTCGCTGACCCCGGTCTACCCCACCAGTGCCCAGCTGCCCCAGGCCTATCTGCGCAAGGCGGTGGCTGCGGCCTTGCGGCGCGCCCCGCTGGACGAGTTGCTGCCGCCGGGCACGGTGCCCGCCCACCTGCCCACGCTGCGCGACGCACTGCAGCGCCTGCATCACCCGCCCGCCGGCGAATCGATGGCCGCGCTGGAAGACCGCAGCCACCCGGCCTGGCAGCGCCTGAAGTTCGAGGAGCTGCTGTCGCAGCAGCTGTCGCAGCTGGCCTCGCAGCGCGAGCGGGCCCGGCTGCGCGCCCCGCTGTTGCAGGCCCGGCCGGGCGGGCTGCATGAACAGTTTCTGGCGGTGCTGCCCTTCCAGCTGACCGCGGCCCAGCGCCGGGTGGCCGAGGAGATCGCCGTCGATCTGTGCCGGCCGCGCAGCGACGCGCCGCCGCCGGCCGGTGGCGCCACCCCGATGAACCGCCTGCTGCAGGGCGATGTGGGCTCGGGCAAGACCGTGGTGGCCGCACTGGCCGCCACCATCGCCATCGACAGCGGCTGGCAATGCGCGCTGATGGCGCCCACCGAATTGCTGGCCGAGCAGCATTTCCGCAAGCTGGTGCAGTGGCTGGAGCCGCTGCTGGCGCCGCTGGGCTTTGGCATCGCCTGGCTGACCGGCAGCCGCAAGGGGCTGGGGCGCAAGCGCATGGTGGCCCAGGTGGCCTCGGGCGAGGCCATGCTGGTGGTGGGCACCCAGGCAGTGATCCAGGACGACGTGCACTTCGCCCGTCTGGGCCTGGCCATCATCGACGAGCAGCACCGCTTTGGCGTGGCCCAGCGCCTGGAGCTGCGGCGCAAGCTGTCGGCGCAGCCCTTGGATGCCCCGGGCGGCGCGGGCGCTGGCCCGCTCGAGCCGCACCTGTTGATGATGAGCGCCACGCCGATCCCGCGCACCCTGGCCATGACCTACTTTGCCGATCTCGATGTCAGCACCATCGACGAGCTGCCGCCCGGCCGCACCCCGGTGCTGACCAAGGTTTTCGAGGAGCAGCGCCGGCCCCAGGTGATCGCCCGCATCACCGAGGCCGTGGCGCGCGGCCGGCAGGTCTACTGGGTCTGCCCCTTGATCGAGGAATCGGAAACCCTCGACCTGCAGAATGCCACTGAGGCCCATGCCGAGCTGGCTGCGGCCTTGCCGGGCTGCAGCGTGGGCTTGCTGCACGGCCGCCTGGCCTCGGCTGAAAAGGCCGCCACGATGGCGCAGTTCGTCAGCGGCCAGATCCAGGTGCTGGTGGCCACCACGGTGATCGAGGTGGGCGTGGACGTGCCCAATGCCAGCCTGATGGTGATCGAGCATGCCGAGCGCTTCGGCCTGAGCCAGCTGCACCAGCTGCGCGGCCGGGTCGGGCGCGGCGCGGCGGCCAGCGTCTGCGTGCTGCTCTACCAAGGCCCGCTCTCACCCACCGGCAAGGACCGCCTGCGCGCGATGGCCGAAACCAACGACGGCTTCGACATCGCCCGCCGCGACCTGGAGATACGCGGCCCGGGTGAGTTCATGGGCGCGCGCCAGAGCGGTGACGCGCTGCTGCGTTTTGCCGATCTGGACGACGATGCGCCCTTGCTGCAGCAGGCGCGCCGACTGGCGCCCGATCTGCTGGCCCGGCATGCGGCGGCCGCGCAGGCCCATGTGGCACGCTGGCTGGACACGCGGGCGGATTTCCTCAAGGCCTGAACCGCTCTGCAGCGGGCCGCGCGCCGGCGCGCATCTTCGCCCTGGGCGCAGCGGCCAGGCGTGCCGCTGCCCAGCCGAGGCCGCTGCGCTCACAATCGGCCGGGCTGTTCTGCCTGCCCTCATACGCCCCACGCCCATGACCCTCACCGAGCTCCGCTACATCGTCGCCGTGGCCCGCGAGCGCCACTTCGGCCGCGCCGCCGAGGCCTGCTTCGTCTCGCAGCCCACGCTCAGCGTGGCGGTCAAGAAGCTGGAAGAAGAGCTCGACGTCAAGCTCTTCGAGCGCGGCACCGCCGAAGTCAGCGTCACGCCGCTGGGCGAGGCCATCGTGCGCCAGGCCCAGTCGGTGCTGGAGCAGGCCGCGGCGATCAAGGAGATCGCCAAGCGCGGGCAAGACCCGCTGTCGGGGCCGCTGCGCCTGGGCATCATCTACACCATCGGCCCCTACCTGTTGCCTGCGCTGGTGCGCCAGGTGATCGCGCAGACACCGCAGATGCCGCTGCTGCTGCAGGAAAACTTCACCGCCAGGCTGCTGGACATGCTGCGCAGCGGCGAGCTCGACTGCGCCATCATGGCCGAGCCCTTCCCGGACACCGGGCTGGCGGTGGCGCCGCTCTATGACGAGCCCTTCATGGTGGCGGTGCCCAGCGCCCACCCGCTGGCGCAGCGCCAGGCCATAGCGTCGGAGGAGCTCAAGCGCGAGACCATGCTGCTGCTGGGCACCGGGCATTGCTTCCGCGATTATGTGCTGGAGGTCTGCCCCGAATACGCCCGCTTTGCCAGCGACGCCGAAGGCATCCGCAAGAGCTTCGAGGGCTCGTCGCTGGAGACCATCCGCTACATGGTGGCCTCGGGCATGGGCATCACCGTGGTGCCCCAGCTCAGCGTGCGCAGCTTCGAGCGCGCCGGTGGCAGCGACCATGTGCGCTACATCCCCTTCGACACGCCGGTGCCCACGCGCCGGGTGGTGCTGGCCTGGCGCCGCAGCTTCACCCGTTACGAGGCCATCGCCGCGCTGCGCAATGCCGTGTATGCCTGCGCGCTGGACGGGGTTACCAGGCTGTCCTGAGCGGGTGGGGGGCCTTGGAGTTCTTGTTCACAGTACCCGGGGGGTGGCAGGGCGAATACACCGAGGTACTCACAGCCATCCGGGCCAAGGTTGGCGCTGCGCAGCAAGAATCTTTCGATGAGACGCGCTGGCTGCACTAGGCCCCCCGAGTTCGACACCAATCGCCCGAGCCGCCTCGTTTTTCAGGCTCGGGCTCAATGAAATCAACGACTTGGCGGTGTGCTGAGAAATCAACGTAGTGGCAATGTATATCGCTGAAAGTGATGGCAACGAGCCGGCTAATCGGTATACTGGCCGGCATGTTTCTGAAGCCCACCCGGTCTGGCGGCCACACCTACCTACAGTTGGTTGAGTCCTACCGCAACGAGTCTGGTCAGCCGCGTCAGCGCACGGTGGCTTCGTTGGGCTGGCTGGATGAGGTTGGCGGTGGTGTGGATTCGCTGCTGGCAGGGCTGCTGCGCCACAAGGGCCTGCCGGCCTCAGCCGCTTTGCCGCCGGAGCTCGAATTTGACCCTGCCTTGTCGTTTGGCGATGTCAGCGCGCTTGATCAAATTTGGTGCGAACTCGGCTTTGATGCGCTGGCCGGCGTGTTCCGCAAGGCTCGGTTCACCACAGCGGTAGAGCATGCGCTGCGGGTGATGGTGTTCAACCGCCTGTGTGACGCTGACTCCAAGCTGGGCGTGCTGCGCTGGCTGCAGACGGTGTACATGCCGCAGATTGACACTGCGGCGCTGACGCACCAACAGTTGCTGCGCAGCATGGATGCGCTGATGGACCATCACGATGATGTGGACGCCGTGGTCGCCGGCTTGCTGCGGCCCTTGGTCGACCAGGACATGTCGATGGTGTTCTACGACCTGACGACCATTCGTGCGGCGGGGCTGAGTGAGCAGCAAGGCGACGTGCGCCACTATGGGCTGGCCAAGGAAGGTGTCATCGCCCGCCAGTTCATGCTGGGCGTGGTGCAGACGGCCGAGGGCTTGCCAATCTACCACGAGGTGTTTGACGGCAACCAGGCCGAAGGGCCCACCTTGCTGCCCACGCTGCGCAAGGTGCTGCAGCGCTTCCCGCACATCAAGCGGCTGATCGTGGTGGCCGACCGGGGCTTGCTGTCACTGGACAACCTGGAGGAGTTGGGCAAGATCAAACTGCCAGACCAGCGGGCCCTGGAGTTCATCCTCGCAGTACCCGGGCGGCGGTATGGCGAGTTCACCGAGGTGCTCAAAGCCATCCAGGCCAAGGCTGGCGCTGCGCAGCAAGAATTCATCGATGAGACGCGCTGGCAAGACTTGCGCTTGGTGGTGGCGCATCACCCGCAACGTGCGGCCGAGCAAACGCTGCTGCGCAACGAGCGCATTGCGGCCTTGCACGACCAGGCCAAGCAGTGGGCAGGCAAGCTCGATGGGCAGGACGCGGGCGTGAAGGCCAAGGGGCGCAAGCTGTCGGACAGTGGCGCCAAGGCGCGGCTGTATCACGCGGTATGCGAGGCCCACCAGGCCAAGATCGTGAAGGTCGATCTGAAGAACGAGCTGTTCGCCTATACGGTGGATGAGGCTGCCAAGGCGCAGGCCGAGCTGATGGACGGCAAGCTGCTGCTGGTGACCAACGTGACAGACCTGACGCCGCACGAGGTGGTCGGGCGCTACAAGGCGCTGGCCGACATCGAGCGCGGCTTCAGAGTGCTGAAGTCAGAGATCGACATTGCGCCAGTGTTCCACCGGTTGCCCCAGCGCATTCGCGCCCATGCACTGCTGTGCTTCTTGGCGTTGATCCTGCACCGGGTGATGCGGCACCGGCTGAAGCTGGCCAAGAGCGAGCTCAGCCCTGATCAGGCCCTGGCGCAGTTGCGCCGCATCCAGCGCCACAGCGTCAGCATCAACCGCGCCGCGCCCGTGACGGGCATGTCCACCATCAACACCCACCAAGCCAGCGTGCTGGCCGCCCTGAACGTCAAGAAGCCTGTCGCCGACGCTCAAATGTCGTTGCTGTAGTGGCAGCCTGAAGGCGCGCCTCTATACAAATCAGCCACTTACGGCGGCTGGTGTCGAACTCGGGCGAGCAGATCGTGGCGCGCTACAAGAGCCTGGCCGACATCGAGCGCGGCTTCCATGTGCTGAAGTCCGAGATCGACATCGCGCCGGTGTTCCACCGGCTGCCAGAGCGCATCCGCGCGCACGCCAGCATCTGCTTCATGGCGCTGGTGCTGCACCGGGTGATGCGCCAGCGGCTCAAGCTTGCGGGCAGCGAGCTGTCGCCAGAGGCGGCACTGCGCCAGATGCGCCAAGTTCAGCGCCACCGGGTGCGCATCGACGACGCCGAGCCCATCGCCGGCATTTCCACCATCCACCAAGACCAGGCCGAAACCCTGGATGCGCTAAGGATCAAGAAGCCCAGCCTCAACGCTCAAATGTCCTTGCTGTAGTGGCGCGCCGCGAGGTCGCTTCTAGGCAAATCAGGGACTTAGCGCGGTTGGTGTCGAACTTCGGGGGCCGGCAAACCACGGTCGCCCGAGGCCGCGCGGCTGCAAATGCGCCGGCGCTCAGCGATAGCAGCTACACATCGACGGCAATGAGCTCAACACCCTGCAGGCACCGAAGTTCCCGAAACTCCTGCAATGGCCGCAAGACCGCCAATAGGCAAATCATCGACTTAGCGCAATTGGTGTCGAACTCCGCTGGCATGGCAACACAATCCAGGCCATATAAAGCCAAAAGCCCAGCAGAGCTGGGCTTTTGGGGTCATACTAGCCTGACGATGTCCTACTTTCACACGGGAACCCGCACTATCATTGGCGCAGAGGCGTTTCACTGTCCTGTTCGGGATGGGAAGGAGTGGGACCACCTCGCTATGGTCATCAGGCTTAACTTGTTGCCTGGCTGGA
>JANNZD010000190.1:0-9207 GCA_031410435.1 Betaproteobacteria bacterium
AAGCACAACCCGGCCAACCCGCACTGGGCCGACCGCGACCGCTTCGTGTTGAGCAACGGCCATGGCTCGATGCTGCTCTATGCGCTGCTGCACCTGACGGGCTATGACCTGCCCATGAGCGAGCTGCGCAATTTCCGCCAACTGCACAGCAAAACGCCGGGCCATCCCGAGGTGGGCGTGACCCCGGGCGTGGAGACCACCACCGGCCCGCTGGGCCAGGGCATTGCCAACGCGGTGGGCATGGCGCTGGCCGAGAAGCTGCTGGCACAGGCATTCAACCGGCCCGGCCACAGCATGGTCGACCACCGTACCTATGTCTTCCTGGGCGACGGCTGCCTGATGGAGGGCATCAGCCATGAGGCCTGCGCGCTGGCCGGTGCCTGGAAGCTCAACAAGCTGGTGGCGCTGTATGACGACAACGGCATCTCGATCGATGGCCAAGTCAAGCCCTGGTACATCGACGACGCGGCCAAGCGCTTCGACGCCTACGGCTGGGACGTGATCGGCCCGATCGACGGCCATGACGTGGCCGCAGTGGACGCGGCCCTCGCGCAAGCCAAGGCCTCGGCACTGAAGCCCACGCTGATCATCTGCAAGACCACCATCGGCAAGGGTTCGCCCAACCGCGGCGGCAGCGCCAAGGCGCATGGCGAGGCACTGGGGGCGGAGGAGATCAAGCTCACCCGCGCGGCCCTGGGCTGGCCTTACGAGCCCTTCGTGATCCCTGAGTCGGCCTATGCGCTGTGGGACGGCAAGCGCGCCGGCGAGGCCGCCGAGCGCCGCTGGACCCAGGCCTTCACCGCCTACAAGGCCAAGCACCCGGCGCTGGCCGCCGAGCTGGCGCGCCGCGTGAGCGGCGACCTGCCGGCCGGCTTCGCCCAGGCCGCGGTGGACGCTGCGGTGGCGGCCCAGGCGGCCGCCCAGACCGTGGCCAGCCGCAAGGCCAGCCAGATCGCGCTCGAGGCCTTCACCGCCGCGCTGCCCGAGCTGCTGGGCGGCTCGGCCGACCTGACCGGCAGCAACCTCACCAACACCAGCCACACCCCGGCATTGCGCTTCGACGAGGCCGGCACGCCCAACGGCGGGCGCCACATCAATTACGGCGTGCGCGAGTTCGGCATGGCCGCCATCATGAACGGGGTGACGCTGCATGGCGGCTTCATCCCCTACGGCGGCACCTTCCTGACCTTCAGCGACTACAGCCGCAACGCCATCCGCATGGCCGCGTTGATGAAGATCCGGGTGGTCCATGTCTTCACCCACGACAGCATCGGCCTGGGCGAGGACGGCCCCACCCACCAGAGCGTCGAGCATGCCGCCAGCCTGCGCCTGATCCCCGGCCTGGACGTCTGGCGCCCGGCCGACACCGCCGAGACCACGGTGGCCTGGGCCTGCGCGATCGAGAACCGCAGCCGGCCCAGCGCGCTGCTGCTGAGCCGCCAGAACCTGCCCTATGCGCCCAAGTCGGGGCTGGACGACATCGCCAAGGGTGCCTATGTGCTGGCCGAGCCCAGCGAGGTGGGCTTGAAGAAGGCGGCCCAGGCGGTGGTCATCGCCACTGGCAGCGAGGTGCAGCTGGCCCTGCATGCCCAGGCCGCGCTGGCCCTGCGCAAGATCGCGGTGCGGGTGGTGTCGATGCCCTGCACCAACCTATTTGATCGCCAGAGTGCCGCCTACCAGGCCAGCGTGCTGCCGGCCAGGCTGCCGCGCATCGCCATCGAAGCCGGCGTCACCGCCGGTTGGTGGAAGTACGGCTGCGCCGCGGTGCTGGGCATCGACAGCTACGGCGAGAGCGCCCCGGCGCCGGCGCTGTTCAAGCATTTCGACCTGACCGCCGAGGCCCTGGCCGCCACCGTGCAACAAGTTCTCGGCAAGTAACGCCATCCCCGGCACACTGCTGCCCTTGGCGGCAGCCGCTGCGGCCGACATCCCTTTCCCGCCACCCAGGAGATTGACAGCGATGACCATCAAGATCGGTATCAACGGCTTCGGCCGCATCGGGCGCATGGTGTTCCGCGCCGCCGTGCAGAACTTTGCCGACATCGAGATCGTCGGCATCAACGACCTGCTGGAGCCCGACTACCTGGCCTACATGCTGCAGTACGACAGCGTGCACGGCCGCTTCAAGGGCGAGGTGGCGGTGGACGGCAACACCCTGATCGTCAACGGCCAGCGCATCCGCCTGACGGCGCACAAGAACCCGGCCGACCTGGCCTGGGGCGAGGTGGGTGCCGACATCGTGGTCGAGGCCACCGGGCTGTTCCTGACCAAGGAGAGCGCCGAGCCGCACCTGAAGGCCGGCGCCAGGAAGGTGATCATGTCTGCGCCCAGCAAGGACGACACGCCGATGTTCGTCTACGGCGTCAACGACAAGACCTATGCCGGCCAGGCGATCATCAGCAACGCCAGCTGCACCACCAACTGCCTGGCCCCGGTGGCCAAGGTGCTGCATGACAAATGGGGCATCAAGCGCGGCCTGATGACCACCGTGCATGCCACCACCGCCACCCAGAAAACGGTGGACGGCCCCAGCAACAAGGACTGGCGCGGCGGCCGCGGCATCCTCGAGAACATCATCCCCAGCAGCACCGGCGCGGCCAAGGCGGTGGGCGTGGTGATTCCGGCGTTGAACAAGAAGCTGACCGGCATGGCCTTCCGGGTGCCCACCAGCGATGTCTCGGTGATCGACCTGACGGTCGAGCTGGAGCGCGAAGCCAGCTACGCCGAGATCTGCGCCGAGATGAAGGCCCAGAGCCAGGGCGCGATGAAGGGCGTGCTGGGCTACACCGAGGACAAGGTGGTGTCCACCGATTTCCGCGGCGAGCCCATGACCAGCGTCTTCGACGCCGACGCCGGCATCGCGCTGGACAAGACCTTCGTCAAGGTGGTGTCTTGGTACGACAACGAATGGGGTTATTCGAACAAGGTGCTGGAGATGGTGCGCGTGATCGCGTGATGCGCGCCACGCCACGCGGCCCCTGAATTGCCGCGCAGACATCTTTCTTGACAAGGCCGGGATAGCATCCCGGCCTTGTACCTTGGGGGTGCTGCGCGCCCTGGCATCCGGCCCGTGAGCATGCGAACGATGTTGTTGCGATCCATCCGATGGCTGGCACTGCTGCCTGCCCTGCTGCTGCCGACCCTGGGTTATTGGCCGGATGCGGCCTGGAGCGAGCGCGGCCCGATCTCGGTGCAGGGCCTGGCAGCCGGCCTGGACGACGCGAATGCCGCGCGGGTGATCGTCCGCTACCGCGTCAACAGCGAGCTCGCCCGCCTGGCCGGCCCACGCGGCCGGGCCCAGCAGGCCGGCCGCCTGGCGGCCCGCCTGGCCCTGCCTTTGCGCGATGGCCGTGCGCTCGGCCCCCACACCCAGGCCCTGCGCGGCCAGGGCCTGGGGTCGCACCAGCTGGCGGCGCGTCTGGCGGCCCAGCCGGATGTGGAATGGGCGGTGGTGGATGAGCGCCGCCACACCACTGCGGTGCCCAATGACCCCTTTTATGGCGACAACCAGTCCAGCATCACGCCCATGGTCGGCCAGTGGTACCTGCGCAAGCCCGACAGCACCATCCTCTCGGCCATCGATGCCGAGACGGCTTGGGACCTGGGCACCGGTGCGCCGACCCTCACCGTGGCGGTGCTCGACACCGGCGTGCGTTTCGACCACCCCGACCTGGCGGGCAAGCTGCACCCGGGTTATGACTTCGTCAGAGAAGCCAATGCCAACGACGGCGACGGCTTTGACAGCGATGCCAGCGACCCCGGTTCCTGGTCGGTGGCATCAGACAGCTGCGGCGCCAAGGCCAGCAGCTGGCACGGCACCCAGGTGGCCGGCCTGGTGGGCGCCAACACCGGCAACGGCATCGGCATGGCCAGCGTGGGCCGGCAGCTGATGGTTTTGCCGGTGCGGGTGCTGGGCCGCTGCGGCGGCTTCGACTCGGACGTGATCGCCGGCATGCGCTGGGCCGCTGGCCTGGACAACAGCGCTGAATGCGCCCGTCTGGGCACGGCAGCAACCGTCGCAGCCGATTGCAATCCGCACCCGGCGCGGGTGCTCAACCTCAGCCTGGGCAGCAGTGGCAGCTGCACCGATGCCTACCGCACGGTGGTGGCCGAGCTGAACCGGGCCAATGTGGTGGTGGTGGCCTCGGCCGGCAATGCCACCGGCCTGGCAGTGGATGCGCCAGGCAACTGCAGCGGCGTGATCGCGGTGGCGGGTTTGCGCCATGCCGGCACCAAGGTAGGTTATTCCAGCGTCGGCCCGGAAGCGGCGCTGGCCGCGCCCGCCGGCAACTGCGTCAACGAAGTCGGTGCCTGCCTCTACCCCCTGCTGACCACCACCAACAGCGGCAGCACCAGTCCGGGGGCCAATACCTACAGCGACAGCTTCAATGCCTCGCTGGGTACCAGTTTCTCGTCGCCGCTGGTGGCCGGCACGGTGGGCCTGATGCTGTCGCTCAATCCGGCCTTGACACCGGCCCAGGTGCGCAACTTGCTGACGTCCACCGCCCGGCCCTTTCCCAGCAGCGGTGCCCAGACGCCCGGCACGGTGGCCTGTCGGGCACCCAATGCCAGCCCCCAGGTCGAGTGCTATTGCACCACCAGCACCTGCGGCGCCGGCATGCTGGACGCCGGTGCTGCCATGGCCGGTGTGGCGGCCAGCCTGGCGCCCAGCGCCCTGATCGCGGTGTCGACCAGCAACCCCACGGTGGGCGTGTCGGTCTTGCTGGACGGGCGGGGCTCGACCGCCATCGGCGGGCGCGCGCTGGTGGGCTACCGCTGGGCCGTCGTCGGCGGTGGCAACCTGGCCAGCCTGAGCGGCGCCACCGATGGGCCGACCGCCACCCTGGCCACCCGCGCCGCCGGCAGCGTGCAGATCAGCTTGACCGTGACCGACAGCGCCGGGGTCGAGCGCAGCACCTCGCAGACCCTGGTGGTGGTGAGTGCGCCCACGGTGGTGATCAGCGCATCCAGCAGCGCGCCGACGGCGGGCACGGCGGTCACCCTCAGTTCGGCCGGGTCGGTGGCCGCCACCGGGCGCAGCCTGGCCAGTTTCCGCTGGGCCATCAGCAGCGCCGCCGGCGTGGCCGCGTTGACAGGCGCCACCGACGGCGCCACGGCCACCCTGGCCACCAGCGCTGCGGGCAGCGTGGTGGTGACCCTGACCGTCACCGACAGCGCCGGCGCCAGCCAGCGCAGCGATCTCACCCTCCAGGTCGCTGCCGCGCCCGCCGCCGCTTCGGGTGGCGGCGCGCTGGGTGCGGGCTGGTTGGCGGGGCTGGGCCTGGCGGTGTGGGCGCTGCGGCGCTTGCGCCCACCTGCGGACGCTTGATCAGATCGGCGTGCGCGCCCGGCTTGGGCGCCCAGGCGCCGGCGGGCTCAGCGCGCGGGCGCGCTGGCCGCTGCGGGCATGCCGGCGCAGGCCTGGAAGCGCAGACCGCCGGCCTCGGCCCAGGCCACCAGCCGGGCCCGCAGCGCGCCATTGGCCGCCGGCAACTGCAAGCGCGTGCGCGCTGGCCCCGGGGCCGGCACGGCCAGCACCCGGGCCGTGCGCACGCCCTGTTGGCCCAGGCGGGCCAGGGCCGCTTCGGCGGCTGTGGCGTCGTCGAATTGGCCCAGGCTCAGGCCCGGTTGCAGCGCAGACGGGTTGCGTACTTCGGTGGCTGCCACCTTGAGGGCCAGCAGTTCCTCGCGTTTTCGGGCCAGTGCGGCGGCATCGGCAAAGCGCCCCATATAGACCAGGTAGAGATCACTGGCGGGCTGGCGGCGCGCGGTCCAGCTGCCGGCGGGCAGGCCGGCGCCTGCCAGCCAGCGCTCGGCCGCGGCGGCGGCGGCGCTGTCCAGCGGCGCGGATTCCAGGCAGGCGGCGTCGCTGCCGGGCGCCGCAGGCGGGGTGGCTGCCGCGCTGGCGCTGGCGCCCTGCGCAGCAGCGGCCTGGGCTGCACTGACCTCGTCCGCCGGCACCAGGCGAATCTGGCCGGGCTGGATCTGGCGGGCCAGCCGCTCGGGTTCGCGCTGCGCGGCAGGCTGGCCCAGCCGGTTGTCGACCCAGCCGACCTGCATTGCCAGCAGCCCCAGATTGACCACCAGCAGCGCCAGGGCCGCCAGCCTCAGCATGCCCCGTACCCGGCCCCGCTGGTGCCCTCGGGCCGGTCGGGTTCGGGCAAACCGGGCCCGGGCGCCAGACGCAGGCTGACTTCGCCGCTGGCCACCGGCACGCGTTGACCTTCGACCTGCAACCACAGCGTGCCGCTGGCGTCCACCCCGTCGGCCCGGCCCTGGGGCAGCCCGGGCAGGGAGGTGCTCACGGTCTGCCCCCGCAGCACATCGCGGCGGCCGAAGCCGGCCTGCGACGCCGCAAAGCCGGCCTGCTCGAAGCCTTGCAATGCCCGCACCAGGGGCGGCATCACCCGGTGCAGGGTGGCCGGCGCGCTCAATTCCTCATCCAGTTCCTGCAGGCAGCCATAACCCCAGCTCAGCGCGTCGGTGGCTTGCGGCTGCACGTTCAGGCCCACGCCGATCACTGCCATGCGGCAGGGGCCGGCCATGACCGTCTCGATCAGGATGCCGCCCAGCTTGCGGCCCTGGAGGCCGGCGGCCAGGTCGGGCGCTGCAACGGGCCGGGCCGGGTCGGGCGGGTCCAGCAGCAGCAGGTCGTTGGGCCATTTCAAGCCCAGCCGCACTGCCTGGCCTGGCAGGGGCGGGTCGAGTGCATCGGCCAGGGCCAGGCCCACCGCCAGCGACAGACCTGACCAGTCGGACGGGCTCAACGCCACGGCCAGCGAGAAGGTCAGCGAAGCCCCGGCAGTCGACTGCCAGGCCTTGCCCTGGCGGCCGCGCCCCTGGGTCTGGTGTTCGGCCACCACCAGGCAGGGTTGGATATCGCCCTGACGCCGGCCCGGCCCGGCCGGCATCGGGCCCGGCGGCTGCCAGGCGTGGCGCCGTGCCGGGTTGGTGCCGCGGATGCGGTCGAGCAGCACCGTATTGGTGGACCGGCAACTGGTCAGCACCTCCACACTCAGCCCGGGCATCAGCGGCGCCAGGGTTTGCCAGAGGGCTTCGGCGCCCCATTCCAGAGGGTCAGAGCCTGGCATATTGCTGTGCGCTCAAATGGGGTGTCAGGGGTGTCAGGGGTGTCAGGGGTGTCAGGGGTGTCAGGGGCGTCAGGGGCGTCAGGGGTGTCAGGGGCGTCAGGGGCGTCAGGGGCGGCCGGGGGTATATGCGTGACCGGGCGATGGACGGCCTGTCACGCGGCGCTGCGGCCCTTGGGGGCCAGCATGGTGCCGCGACAGGTCTTGGCGCCGCAGCGGCACTCGAAGCGTTTTTTCAACGCGGCGGTGTAGCGCTCCTCGATCACCAGGCCGTAGTCGAAGAACAGTTCCTCGCCCACCTTCAGGTTGCGCAAGGCCTTGAGCCAGACCCGGCCGTCGGCCTCCTCGGCCTCGCAGTTGGGCGCGCAGGCATGGTTGATCCAGCGCGAGGCATTGCCACCCACCAGGCCGTCTATGACTTTGCCCCCGTCGAGGTGGAAGTAGAAGGTGTGGTCGGGCTGGGCCGGATCGTGGGGGTGGCGGCGCAGGGCTTCGGGCCAGCCTATCACCTCGCCGATGTACTCGATGAAAGCCTCGCCCTTGCGGATCGGCTGCACCACGAACACCCCTTTGCCATGCACCCCGCTCTTGCGCACCTGCAGGCGCCGGCCACGCACCGGCGCGCCGGCAGTGCCGGTGGTGGAAGCCGCCGGGGGCAGGGCGATCTTGCGGACGGTGGCTTGCACGGCGGCTTTCATTGGGTAAAGTGAACTCATGAGCGCGCGCGTGTACCTGTGTGCAGGCGCGCGTGAGATGCGGCGGATTGTAGGCACGGCCCCGGCGGGGCTGGCCCGGTGCGCTGCGCCAGCCCAAGGACCCCCACAGACCCATGAGCAAGACCCTGATCATTGCCGAGAAGCCCAGCGTCGCACAGGACATCGTGCGCGCCCTCACCCCGGTGGCCGGCAAGTTCGACAAGCATGAAGACCATTTCGAGAACGAGCGCTATGTGGTCAGCTCGGCGGTGGGCCACCTGGTGGAGATCACCGCGCCCGAGGAGTACGACGTCAAGCGCGGCAAGTGGAGCTTTGCCAACCTGCCGGTGGTGCCGCCGCACTTCGACCTGGCGCCCATCGACAAGGCCAAGAGCCGGCTGAATGCGCTGGTCAAGCTGGTCAAGCGCAAGGATGTGAGCGCCTTGATCAACGCCTGCGACGCGGGCCGCGAGGGTGAGCTGATCTTCCGCCTGATCGTGCAGTACGCCGATAACCTCAAGACCCCGCTGGCCAAGCCGGTGCAGCGCCTGTGGCTGCAGAGCATGACGCCGCAGGCCATCCGCGACGGCTTCGAGCACCTGCGCAGCGACAAGCAGATGCTGGGCCTGGCCGACGCCGCGCGCAGCCGCAGCGAGGCCGACTGGCTGGTGGGCATCAATGGCACGCGGGCGATGACGGCCTTCAACAGCCGCGATGGCGGCTTCTTTCTCACCACCGTGGGCCGGGTGCAGACGCCCACGCTGTCGATCATGGTCGAGCGCGAGGAGAAGATCCGCAAGCATGTCTCGCGCGACTACTGGGAGGTCAAGGCCGGCTTCCTTGTGCCCCCAGGTCCGGGCGATGCCCGGTCCGCCCCCCAAGGGGGTCTCGGGGCCTTGGGGCGGCCCAGCGGCCCCGAGGCCGCGGCCGGTGGCTACGAGGGCAAGTGGTTCGACCCCAAGTTCAAGAAGGGCGCCGCGCCGGGTGAGCCGGCCGACGCACCGGCCGACCCCGACCGCCGCGCCGACCGACTGTGGAACGAGGCCGATGCCCAAGCCATCCGCCAGGCGGTGCTGGGCCAGACCGGCACGGTCAGCGAGGAGGCCAAGCCCAGCAGCTCGGCCAGCCCGCTGCTCTATGACCTGACCACGCTGCAGCGCGAGGCCAACAGCCGCTTCGGCTTCAGTGCCAAGACCACGCTGAGCATCGCCCAGGCGCTGTACGAGAAGCACAAGGTGCTGACCTACCCGCGCACCGATTCGCGCGCGCTGCCCGAGGACTACGTGCCCACGGTGAAGCAGACCTTCGAGATGATCGCCGGCGAGGACCTGCCCGGCCCGCTGCGCGAGCTCGCTCAACATGCGCGCAAGGGCCTGAAGGAGGGCTATGTCAAGCCCACCAAGCGGGTCTTCGACAACAGCAAG
>JANNZD010000191.1:0-5530 GCA_031410435.1 Betaproteobacteria bacterium
CTGGCAGCGGCCTATGCCGAGTTCAAAGCCACCAACCCCTGAGCAAAGCGGCCGCAGCCCCATGACCAAACCCTGCATCCACATCGTCGCCGGCGCCCGGCCCAACTTCATGAAGATCGCGCCGATGGTGCGCGCGCTGCAAGCCGACGGCCGGCTGGCCTGGAAGCTGGTGCACACCGGCCAGCACTTCGACCGCAACATGAGCGACGTGTTCTTCGAGGAGCTGGGTATCCCCGCGCCCGACGTGCACTTCAACTGCGGTGGCGGCAGCCATGCATCGCAGACCGCCCGCATCATGGAGGCCTTTGAGCAGCACTGCGCCCAAGACCGGCCCGACGCGGTGGTGGTGGTGGGCGACGTCAACAGTACCCTGGCCTGCGCCATCGTGGCCAAGAAGGCCGGCATCCCGGTGGCCCATGTAGAGGCCGGCCTGCGCAGCGGCGACATGGCCATGCCCGAAGAGATCAACCGAATCGTCACCGATTCGATCAGCGACTGGTTCTTTGTCACCGAGCCCAGCGGACTGATGCACCTGCGGCGCGAGGGCCATGCCGACGATTGCGTCTATCACGTGGGCCATGTGATGGTGGACAACGTGATGCACCAGGCGCGCCAGCTGGCCACGATGGACCGCAGCGGCTACGAGACCCAGGCCATCAAAGCCCAGCTGGGCGGGCGCTATGGCGTGGTGACATTGCACCGCCCGTCCAATGTGGACAGCCCCGAGGCCCTGGCCGGCATTGCCGGCGCGCTGAACCAGGTGGCGCAGCAGATCCCGCTGGTGTTTCCGGTGCACCCGCGCACCCGCGGCAACCTGGCCAAGATCGGCATGGCGCTGCACCCGGCCATCCACCTGATGGCGCCGCAGCCCTACATGAGCTTCTTGAACCTGTGGAAAGACGCCACCCTGGTGCTGACCGACAGCGGCGGCCTGCAGGAGGAAACCACCGCGCTGGGCGTGCCCTGCATCACGATGCGCGAGAGCACCGAGCGGCCGGTGACGGTGGACGAAGGCACCAACCACCTGGCCGGCACCGACCCGGAGCGCATCGTGGCGATTGCGCTGGATATCCTGGGCCAGGGTGGCAAACAGGGCCGGCAGCCGCATCTGTGGGACGGCAAGGCGGCGCAGCGCATCGTGGCGGTGCTGGTGGCCAGACTGGCCACGCCCTGAACGCAACGCCAGGTCACGCCTGGCCACGGTTGGATCTGCCAGACAGCGCCGACCCATCGGCTTGCGCCTGCAGCTGACAAGGCAGACCCCTGCAAGCAGGCCAAGCGCATGGCCGCCGCGCCCAAGGCAGTGCTTTGGTCGCGCATCGCAAGGCGCCGTCTCGCCGGGCTACGCCCGAGCTTGGCGATCTGCGCCGCCCGTCGAAGAGACATGCAGCCAGCCTCGAAGGCATACCCAGTGAAATCCAATAATCCTGGGTACGACCATGTCAAGATCAGACTACCCTCTGTACCGGCCGCATGAACTGGCCTTCCGCAGCAGTACGCCGAGCTGAAGGACCGATCACAAGCAATGGCGGCACTGTTGCCGGGCAGCCCGGGCAGCCTGGTCAAGCGGGCCGGCACGGGCCGCGCCTACTGGTACCGGGTGTACCAGACCGCTGTCGGAACCCAGGTGGAAGATCTGGTCTGCAAAGACGGTTCAAGCGCCAGGGGCGCGAGGGTCTGCGCATCGACATGCTGGCCCATGGCAAGACCTTGGGCGCCATCGTGCCCGTGCCCGCATTGATGTGGCATGCCCAAACCGTGCCGCACTACGACTACCTGCTCAGCCAGCCCCGGCAGGCGGCCACTGCGTCCCGGTGCAGTTGCCGCAGCCCGAGCGGTTCATGTGGCACAAGTTCTACAGCAGCGCCGCGCGCCAAAGCTTCCCTGAAAAGGCAGCCAAGGACATGCTGCAAGCGGCCACCCTGGCGGCCATCCTGGTAGAGCAGTTGGACGAGGACCTGAGCGCATCACTGGCCGACATGCCGGCCGCCATGCGCGCCCTGCTGCGCAGCCGCTTGCCCGCCTGCCTGCGGCTGCTGGCCGGACACCCCGGTGCATCTTTGGCCCTGGGGCAGGCGCTGGCCTGAAGACAAGAGCACCATCGTGTCCCTGGCCCTGGCCCTGGGCATGCTGGTCATGCTGGGCAAGGGCGGTAAGCAAGGCCGGCAGCCGCACCTGTGGGACGGCAAGGCGGCGCAGCGCATTGTGGAGGTGCTGGTGGCGCAGTTGGCGACGCGCTGAATATGCGCCTTGTCACGCGCCGCGCCTGATCGATGAAGGCGGCCAAGGCAAAGTGGCCGAGTACGGGCGGACCCGTCTTGCAGCAACGCCTGCCATGCAGACGGCCCGCACGGCAGCGCTTCTTGAGGGTTGAAAATCGTTTCAGAGCGATCCCGTGTCTGCAAACACGATTTTGCGCAGTCGATATCGATTTTGCCCATAATCGTCCGATGCAAGACCTTGATGACCCCATCGGTGGCGCCTGGCTGGCTCGTCAGAATGGCCTCGAGCTGGTCATGCCGCTTGCCGTAGTCAGCCGCGTCGCGGGGCGAAGGGCCACCCATGTCGGCCGCCCGACGACCACCGAAAGCTACGTCGCGGCCATGCGCCCCGATCCGACGTTGCGAGGGCATCTGACCTTCCATCTGAAGCACGAGATCCCGCACTTCGAACTGCTGTCCCGCCTTTTCGCGCGCTGCGACGCGGATGAGGTTGCGGCCTGGGTGGCTGACGAGCCGACGGGCCAGTACGCCAGGCGCGCCGCCTTCCTCTATGAGTTCTTCACAGGGCTGCCCTTGCCAGTCCCGGCCGGTCTCGGTGGCGGCTACTGCGATGCGATCAGCGCTGACAGGCTCGTCGCAGCGACCCCCGGCAGGGCCGTCCTCGACAAGCGCTGGCGCATCCGCGACAACATGCCCGGCACGCGCGCCTTCTGCCCAATGATCGTCAGAGCTCGTGCCGGCTCGGCCGCGTTCGATCTGGACGTGCGCGCCCTGATCCATGACCTTGAGGTCGAGTTCGGGGCGGATCTCCTGCTGCGCTCGGCGGTCTGGATGACCCTTCGAGAAAGCCGATCCAGTTTCGAGATCGAGGGTGAGGCCGACAAGACCGACCGCATCCAACGGTTCGCTGCCGTGCTGGCCCGACGGACGGGGCAAGGCGACAACGCGCCGCTGGACGACGCCACGCTGGCCGAGTTGCAGCGGCAGATCCTGGGTCAGCGCACCACCGTGCAGCGGTTCGGGTTGCGGCAGTCACCCGTCTTCGTCGGCGAGGTTGTGCGCTATCAGGAGATCGTCCACTATGTCGCGCCGCCCCCGGATGACCTGGCGGACATGCTGGCAGGGCTGCAGGCCTTCCTCGACAGGACCGGCGGCCAATCGCCGGTGATGCGCAGCGCGGTGGCCGCCTTCGGCTTCGTCTACATCCACCCGCTGGCCGACGGCAACGGCCGCGTGCATCGATTCCTGGTCAACGATGTCCTGCGCCGCGACGGCGTTGTCCAGGACCCGATGATCCTGCCCGTGTCGTCGTTGATCACGAGCAATGCTGCCGAGCGCCGTGCGTACGACCGCATCCTTGACATCGTCTCGCGGCCCTTGATGGGCACGCTGGCTGCCACCTACCGTTTCGCCGAGACAGCGACCGCCTACCCCGATGGCATCTCGTCGAACTTCGACTTCGACGGGGTCGAGACGGCGCGCCATGCCTGGCGCTACCTGGACCTGAGCCCGCATGTCGGCTACATGGCTGATGTCCTGCAGCGCACCATCCGTGAAGACATGCGGGAGGAGTCGCGTTACCTGCTCGGCCATGGCCAGGCCCGTGCGGCCATCAAACAGATTGTGGAGATGCCGGACGCGCAGATCGACCGGGTGATCCGCTCGGCCCAGAACAACAAGGGTGAACTCAGCGGCGCGTTGCGTAAAGAGTTGCCGATTCTTGAAGAGCCTGGCCTGTGGGACGCTATCGCGCGCGCAGTGAATGGGGCGTTTGAAGTCGGCCCCCGGGCCGACCCGGCCGACAAGTACGACCTTGCCCCGGAAGCCGGCGCGTTGAACATCGATTTTGCGCAAGACGACCCTATCGACCCATCACTTTGATCGCATGCTGTCACTGCGTCGAGTGCGGCCAACGCGGCAGCCGCGCCGATGCCGTCGTCGCCGCGTGCGCGCAGGATCTCTGGCACGTGCTTGGGGGTCTCGTCAAAAGCGGTGTCAGGTACCAAGAAGTCGATCGTGGCCGCGTAAGCTGCCAACAGGGAAGGCACCCTTTCGCCGAGGACGAAACGGATCAGGATGTTCGCGTCCAGGATGATCGGGCGCGCCGGCATCACTTGGTGCTGCGGCGGGGCAGCGGACGCCCACGGCGCAGCCCGTCGAAGTCATCGACCATTTCCTCGACCTCGTCCGGGCTCAAGGGCATGGCCCTGCGGAAGTTGGCGGCCGCGGTCTGCAGGCGCTGCAGGTCATCGGCACTGGCCCGGCGCGGCGGCACGAAGAAGCCTACGGCCTGGCCGTGACGGGTGACGGTGACCGGCGAGTCGGCATCGATGTATTCCGCCAAGGCAGCCCTGAACTCACGGATGCCAACGTTTGGTATTTCTGTGGTGGGGATCTTCATTCGGTGTCCTCAAGTGCCGGAGCCGTAACCCTCAGATTTCGCATTCCGACAGATGTGTACACAAACACCGAGCCATGGTTCAGCGGTGCGGTGCCACGGCCGGCCCGACGCCGTGGTGGTGGTGGGCGACGTCAACAGCACCCTGGCCTGCGCCATGGTGGCCAAGAAGGCCGGCATCCCGGTGGCGCATGCGGAGGCCGGCCTGCGCAGCGGCGACATGGCCATGCCCGAGGAGATCAACCACATCGTCACCGATTCGATCAGCGACTGGTGCTTCGTCACCGAGCCCAGCGGCCTGCAGCACCCGCGGCGCGAGGGGCACCCGGAGGAGCGCATCTTCCACGTGGGCCATGTGATGGTGCACAACGTGATGCACCAGGCCCGCCAGCTGGCGACGATGGACCGCAGCGGCTACCAGACCCAGGCCATCAAGGCGCAGCTGGGCGGGTGCTATGGCGTGGTGACGCTGCACCGCCCGTCCAATGTGGACAGCCCCGAGGCCCTGGCCGGCATTGCCGGCGCGCTGAACCAGTTGGCGCAGCAGATCTCGCTGGTGTTCCCGGTGCATCCGCGCACGCGGGGCAACCTGACCAAGATCGGCCTGACGCTGCACCCGGCCATCCTCCTGATGGCGCCGCAGCCCTACATGAGCTTCTTGAACCTGTGGAAAGACGCCACGCTGGAAAGTTGGCCAAAAGTTGGACATCAGCGGGCCAACAGCTGGCAATAAGCAGGTCAAAGGCACGACCAGCCCGACAAATTTACCTGATGGGGTCCATCCAGATAATCAGATCGTACTTGTCAAATATCTCTCGAGTTTCCGATAATCTGACCGCCGAAACATCCTCAACCAAGGCTTTGAGCTGCGTTGCCGCCGCCAGATTTGATGGATTGAATAGCAGACGCC
>JANNZD010000192.1:0-6228 GCA_031410435.1 Betaproteobacteria bacterium
GCCAGGTGGGCGCCGACAGGGCCGGCAGGTCGGGCGGGGGGGCGTCGGCCGCCTGGGCCAACAAGCAGCGCAACTGGCCCTGGGCGTCCGGTAGCCGAATCACCCGCGCCGCGCCCAGTGGGCTCACGCCCCAGGGCGAGCGCGGCAGGGCCGGGCCCAGCCATTGCCGCGCCGCTGCGCCGGCCAGGCCATACAGCGCGATGTCGGCGCTGGCGTCGCGCAGCTTGCACTTGGCGCGCAACACGAACATCGACAGGCGCTTGAGGGTCGGGGCCAGCAGATCCGCGCTGCAGGCCAGCAGCAGCGCGTCCAGGGCTTGGGGCGTGGCCTGGCGCCAGAGCACGAAGCTGGCCTGCAAGCGGCCCTTGGCACTGCAGAAGCCGGCCAGACGGGCCTGGTCCGGGCCCAGGGCGGTGATGCCCTGGGTCAGCTGGCTGTGCAAAAAGGTGGCCGCATCGGCACCCTGGGCCTCGATCAGGCCCCAATCGTCCAGGCGCAGCGCGCCGCCAGTGAGGGAAATGGTCGTCATGACGCCGATTATCATCACTGTCCCTTGCCCCGCCCGGCCTATCGCCCGGCATTTCGGTCCGCGCGCGGCCTGCACCCCCCGATGAAAGCCTGGCGCACCCTGCTCCTGCTGATCCTCGCGCCCTGCCTGCTGCTGGCGGCGGCCGCCGTCGGGTGGCTATTTCAGCCGCTGCGCCTGGCTGCGCCGGCGGTGGAGTTGTCGATCGAGGCCGGCACGCCGCCGCGCGAGGTGGCCAATGCCTGGGTCAAGGCCGGCGTGATGACCGATCCCTGGCTGCTCTACCAATGGTTCCGCCTCAGCGGCCAGGCGCGGCGCATCCGTGCCGGCAGCTATGAACTGGAGCCCAACGACACCCCGCGCAGCCTGTTGGCCAAGATGGTGCAGGGCGACGAGGCCTTTGAGCGGGTGCGCCTGATCGAGGGCTGGACCTTCCGCCAGTTTCGCGCGGCGCTGGCGCGGGCGCCCCACCTCAAGCCGGCCAGCGCCGGGATGGATGAAGCCAGCCTGATGACGGCCATCAGCCAGCCCGGCCTGGCCGCCGAGGGCCGCTTCTTTCCCGACACCTACCTGTACAGCCGCGGCGTGAGCGATCTCACCGTGCTGCGCCGGGCCGCCCAGGCCCAGCAGCAACGCCTGCAGGCGGTGTGGGCCAACCGCGCGCCCGACCTGCCGCTGGCCAACGCCGATCAGGCGCTGGTGCTGGCCTCGATCGTCGAGAAGGAAACCGGGCAGGCCGCCGACCGGGCCAAGATTGCCGGGGTGTTCATCAACCGGCTGCGCATCGGCATGCCGCTGCAGACCGATCCCAGCGTGATCTATGGCCTGGGCGAGGCCTTTGACGGCATTCTGCGCAAGCGCGACCTGCAGGCCGACACGCCCTTCAACACCTACACCCGCAACGGACTGCCGCCCACCGCCATCGCCATGCCCGGCCTGGCCTCGCTGCGCGCAGCGGTGCAACCCGAAGCCACGCCGGCGCTGTACTTCGTGGCCCGTGGCGACGGCAGCAGCGCCTTCAGCAACGATCTGGCCACGCACAATCGGGCGGTGAATCAATACCAGCGCAGCCGCAATCCCCCGCCCGCCAGCCCGGGCAGCAAGCCATGAGCAGCAGCAGCGGCCGGTTCATCACCTTTGAGGGCATCGACGGGGCAGGCAAGTCCTCGCACATCGAGGCCTTGGCCGACTGGTTGCGCCAGCGCGGTTGCCAGGTGCTGCTCACCCGCGAGCCCGGCGGCACGCCGCTGGCCGAAAGCCTGCGTGCGTTGTTTCTGCAGCGTGAGATGGACGCGTTGACCGAAGCCCTGCTGGTCTTTGCCGGCCGACGCGACCACCTGCGCCTCCTGATCGAGCCGGCACTGGCGCGTGGCACCCTGGTGCTGTGCGACCGCTTCACCGACGCCACCTTTGCCTACCAGGGCGGGGGCAGGGGTTTTGACCCGGCCGTGCTGGGCCAGCTGGAAGCCTGGGTGCAGACCGGCCCGCAGGGCCTGCGCCAACCCGATTTGACCCTGTGGTTCGACCTGGCGCCGGCGCTGGCGGCCCAGCGCCGCGCGGCGGCCCGCGCGGCCGACCGCCTGGAGCGCGAGGACCTGGATTTCTTTGCGCGGGTGCGCCAGGCCTATGCCGACCGCGCCGCCGCCCAGCCCACCCGCTTTGCCCGCATCGACGGCGCAGCGCCCCGTCCGGCGGTCTGGCAGCAGGTGCAGCAGGCCCTGCTGGCCCGGCCCTGGTGCCCGCCCAGCCCCAGCGCCGCATGAGCAAGGACCGCGCAGCCATACCGGTGCAGGTGGGCATCGGCCCCGACGGTCGCTTGCCCCTGCCCTGGCTGGGCGATCTGCTGGTGCAGGCCGCCAGCCTGGACAGGGCCCATGCGGTGCTGCTGGCCGGGCCGGCCGGCGCAGGCCACCTGGCCCTGGCCTTGCTGATGGCGCAGGCCGCGCTGTGCGAACAGCCGGCCAGGCCGTCCGCGCTGGCCGGGCCGGCGCTGGCCTGCGGCCGCTGCAGCGCCTGTCACCTGGTGAATACCCGGGTGCATACCGACCTGTTGATCGTCATCCCCGACCTGCTGCGGGTGCAGCTCGGCTGGGTCGATGACGAGGACAGCAAGCTGACCAAGGCCGATGCCAAGCCCAGCAAGGAGATCCGGGTCGAGCAGGTGCGGCAGGCCATCGCCTGGTCGCAGCAGACCAGCGGCCGGGGCCGTGGCAAGGTGATGGTGCTGCACCCGGCCGACGCACTGAACGGCGCGGCCGCCAATGCCCTGCTCAAGACCCTGGAAGAGCCACCGGGCAGCCTGCGCCTGTTGCTGACCAGCACCGACCCCGAACGGCTGCTGCCCACGGTGCGCAGCCGCTGCCAGCGCTTGCGCCTGGGCCTGCCCGACACCGGCCCGGCCCTGGCCTGGCTGCGCCAGCATGGCGTGGCCGAGCCTGAGGCGCTGCTGCAGGCGGCTGGCGGCAGCCCGATGGAGGCCCTGGCCTGGTCGGCCGAAGGCCTGGACGCCGCCTGGCTTGCCGACCTGCCGCGTCGCGTGGCGGCTGGCGATGCCAGCCTGCTGGCCGGGCGGGCGGTGCCCCGGGTGGTCGACCTGCTGCTGCGCCTGTCGCATGACCTGCAGGCCCAGGCGGCGGGCGGCCCGCCCCGGTTCTTCCAGGCCGCGCATTTGCCGCCGGGCGCCGATCCGGCGGCCTTGCGCCACTGGCAGGCGGCGTTGCTGCGCGCGGCGCGCCATGATGAACATGCCTGGAACGCCGGTCTGCTGATCGAATCGTTGGTGGTGCAGGGCGCGCCGGTCTGGCTGCGGGCCGTGCCGGCGCGGCCGGGCAGGCCAGGCCCATCGCTACACTCGGTGGGATGAGCGACGCCTACACCTCCGGCCAAGTGCCCGTCGCCGGCGGCGCCCGGCCCAGCGTGATGCAGCTGGTGTTCCGCGAGCGCGGCGCGCTGTTTGCGGCCTTCATCCCCTTGTTCGCCGAGGGCGGGCTGTTCGTACCCACCAGCCGCAGCTACCAGCTGGGCGAAGACCTCTACCTGCTGCTGTCGCTGCCCGACGACCCGCAGCGCTACCCGGTGGCAGGCAAGGTGGCCTGGATCACGCCGGCGAATGCGTCGGGCGGCCGCACCCAGGGGGTGGGGGTGCGCTTTCCGGCGGACGAGAAATCGCGCCAGCTCAAGCACAAGATCGAAGAGATCCTGGGCACCCAAATCTCGTCGACCAAACCCACCCAGACCCTCTGAGCCTGCGGATTGCGGCCGGCACCAGGCCCGGGCCGCGGCCCGAGCCCTTCACGACCACTGAAAGAGCCCCCGGGCGCGCCATGTTTGTCGATTCGCATTGCCATCTGGGCTTCCCGGAATTACTGGACCGGGTGCCGGCGCTGCGCGCCGACATGGCCGCTGCCCAGGTGGACCGGGCGCTGGTGATCTGCACCACGCTCGAAGAATTTCCCACCGTACATGGCCTGGCGCTGGCCTATGACAATTTCTGGTGCAGCGCGGGTGTCCACCCCGACACCGAAGGATTGGCCGAACCCGATTTCGACGGTCTGCTGCAGCTGGCCAGCCAGGCCAAGGTGGTGGCGGTGGGCGAGACCGGGCTGGACTATTACCGCCTGAATGGCCGCAGCCTGGCCGACATGGCCTGGCAGCGCGAGCGCTTTGCGCTGCACATGGCCGTGGCCGCAGCGCTGCGCAAGCCGCTGGTGATCCACACCCGCAACGCCTCGGTCGACACCTTGGCGATGCTGCGGGACGCCCAGGCGGCGGCTGGCGGCGCGCTGACCGGGGTGTTCCACTGCTTCACTGAAACGGCGGCCGTGGCCCGTGCCGCGCTGGACCTGGGCTTCTACATCTCTTTCTCGGGCATCCTGACCTTCAAGTCAGCCCAGGAGAATCGCGAGGTGGCCGCCCTGGTGCCGCTGGACCGCTGCCTGATCGAGACCGACAGCCCCTACCTGGCACCGGTGCCCCACCGCGGACGCACCAATTCACCGGCCTGGGTGCCCTGCGTGGCGGCCGAGCTGGCGCGCCTGAAGGCGTTGCCACTGGCCACCGTGGCCGCCGCCACCAGCCGCAATTTCGAGGCCTTGTTCCAGCTCCCGCCACCGCAATAAGGCTGCCATGATGCTCAAGCTATTTATCAAGAGTCTTGCCTATCTGGCTCTCATTGTTGGTTTTTCGATTGCCAAGGCGGGCGCCTATGAAGATTTCTTCCAGGCCGTGCGCCGGGATGACGGCGCAGCCGTCGAGGCCTTGCTGGTGCGCGGCTTCGACCCCAATGCGCGCGACGAAAAAGGCCAGTCAGCGCTGTTCCTGAGCCAACGCGAAGGGTCCTTCAAGGCCGCCAGTGTGCTGCTGCTGCATCCGCAGACCCGCGTTGACCTGCTCAATGCCGCCGGTGAAAGCGCCTTGATGATGGGCTCCCTCAAGGGCCATGTGGACTGGGTCAACCGCCTGCTGGACAAGGGGGCGCGACTGGAGGGCCCGGCGCCTGCAGCCTGGACCGCGTTGCACTATGCCGCCACCGGCCCCGAGCCACGCACGGTGCAGGCCTTGCTGGCACGCGGCGCCTTGGTCAATGCACGCTCACCCAATGGCACCACGCCGCTGATGATGGCCGCGCGATATGGTGCCGAGGCTTCGGTGAGCTTGCTGCTGCAGGCCGGCGCCGATGCCGCATTGCAAAACGAAGGTGCACTGAGGGCCTCGGACTTTGCCAAACTGGCCGGCCGTGACGCGCTGGCCCAGCGGCTGGCGCAGCCCGGCCGCTGATCAAGCCGGGCAGGGCGCCTGCACCCCATGCGCGGGGATGACCCGGCTGTCAGGCAAACACCGACACGCGGGATGTCGGGCCGCCCACTGTGGGCGATGGCGGGTCGGTCCTATATTGGCCTGACGGGCAAACCGCCCGAAGCAACCGCCAGGACCCCCCCATGCAATCACTGCCGCGCAGCGTCAACCCCTTCGCCCTGATGCTCGACCCGCAGGCCGTGCTGGCCCGGATCGAACAGTCGGACCGGCTGGAGCGCCTGCAGCGTCGCATCTGCCGGCCACTGGACAAGCCGCTGCTGGGCGCTGCGGCCGAAGAAGACGCCGCTGACGATGGCGCCGGCGACGCCGACATCGCCAGCGATTTTGGCCAGGTCGGTGATCCGGTCCGTGGCGCCTGAGGGCGGACGTCGGGCGCCGCTGCGCCTGGCAACAGCCGCGTTGGCGGTCGGCATGGCGGGCTGCGCCAGCAGCTTGGACATCCGCCCCCTGGCCACCGGCCGGGTCGATCTTGCGGCCTACGAATTGCGAGGCCAGGACCTGGCGCCCCTGCAGCGCGAGGCCCAACGCCTGTGTCCTGCTGGCGCTGAGGTTTTGCGCCAAGCCGTGGCCGGCCAGACCAGGCAGATCGACGGCAGCAGCCCGGTTTCGCGCTGGCTGGGCCAGGCAGGCCGGTGGATGGATCCGCCGCAAGCGCAGGCGCAGATGGTGGTGCTGTGCCGTGCCATGGCGCAGGACAGCCTGATCGCCCCGGGCGGCGTGCCGCCACCGGCAGGCTTGGCCGCAGCAGCGCCGAGGCCGAGTCCGGCCTCGGCCAGCGTGCCGGACCAAGCGCTGGCGGCCGCGCCCATTGGCCCGGTGATGCCGGAATGGTGAGGCGGCGCAGGTTGCCGCAACGGCAGTGTGTGGCGGGCCTGAGTGGCGGGAGT
>JANNZD010000193.1:0-2306 GCA_031410435.1 Betaproteobacteria bacterium
GCCACCGCGATATAGCGCAGCTTGCCGGCCTTGTAGATGCCCTGGCTGGACGGCAGGCTGCCAAAGCTCCAGTGCAGTTCGCTGGTGCCCACCGCCGTGAACAGCTGCGACATCTCGCGGTAGGGCACATGGGTCATTTCGGTGCCGGTCAGCAGCTCCAACTGCTCGCCGCCCAGGTGGCCCGGGCTGCCGATGCCCCACGAGCCGAAGTTGATCTTGTTGGGCTCGGCCTTGGCGGCGGCGACCAGGTCTTTCATGGTCTGCCACTTCGACTCGGTGGGCACGGCCACGAAGAAGGGCGTGCGGAACAACGGCGCCACTGGCTCGAAGTTGTTCAGCGTGACATAGCCCTTGGCCTTGTACAGCAGCGGCAGGGCGGCCAGGTGCTCGCTGTCGAACTGCACCAGTGTGTAGCCGTCGGCCGGCGCGCGCTGAGACGCTTCAATGGCGATGAAGCCGCCACCGCCGGGCTTGTTGTTGATCACGATGGGCTGGCCCCACAGCTTGGACAGCTTCTCGGACACCAGGCGCAGCACGGCGTCGGGGCCGCTGCCGGCCGGGAAGGCGGTGACGACGGTCACCGGCCGGGTCGGGAAGGCTGCGGTCTGCGCTGCAGCAGGCAGGCACAGGGCTGCGGCGGCGGCCAGCATCAGCGAGGCAAGGGGGCGAAGGTTCAAGGCTGTCTCCAGGGGGCCGATGAGGGGGTGAACGCTGAGCAAGGCACCTGGGGGCGGTTTGCCCCCTGCCATCTTTGGGCGGGCGCTTCCTTGATCTGGCGCAACTGTCGGCGAACCGCACTATGGCGTCAAAGCCAGGCAGCGAATATCGACCATATCGTTTTCATATACTGCGGCGTGGCCAAACTCGATCTCGGCTGGCTCGGCGTGTTCGTCGAGGTCTACAAGACCCAGAGCGTGTCGCGTGCCGCGCAGCGCCTGGGCCTGGAGCAGGCCAGCGCCAGCATCGCGCTGGGCAAGCTGCGGCGCTACTTCAATGACCCGCTGTTCACCCGCAGCTCGCAGGGCATGGCGCCCACGCCGCGGGCCCAGGCCCTGTATCCCGGCCTGGCCGAGGCGCTGGCACTGATCGACCAGGCCAGCGGTGAGCCCGAGGCCTTCTCGCCGCAGGCCACCCAGCGCGCCTTCCGCCTGTGCATGACCGACATCAGCGAGATCGTGCTGCTGCCCCGCCTGATCAACCATCTGCAGGCCACCGCGCCGGGCCTGGTGCTGGAGGCGCAGGCCATCTCGCCCGACAGCCGCCGCCGGCTGGAGTCGGGCGAGGTGGACCTGGCGGTGGGCTTCATGCCCGACCTGGAGGCCGGCTTCTACCAGCAAGCCCTGTTCGCGCAGGATTTCGTCTGCCTGGCCGCGCAAGACCATCCCCGGGTGCAGGCACGGTTGACGCCGCGCGGCTTCTCGGCCGAGGGCCACATCGTGGTCAGCACGTCCGGCACCGGCCATGCCATCGTCGACAAGGTGCTGGACCGGCACGGCATCGCCCGCCGGGTGGTGCTGCGGGTGCCCAGCTTCCTGGGCGTGGCGCGCATCGTGGCGCAGACCGAGTTCTTGGTGATCGTGCCGCGCCTGCTGGGCCACACCCTGGCCACGCAGGAGCGGGTGCAGGTGCTGGAGCCCCCGGTGCCGCTGCCGGCCTACAAGGTCAAGCAGCATTGGCACCAGCGCTTCAATGCCGATGCGGGCAGCATGTGGCTGCGGCGGACGATGGCGGCCTTGTTTTCCAACCTGGATGCGCAGCGGCCGCGCGCTCGGCCTGGCCGGTAGAGCTGCCGGGCGGGCGCGCCTCAGCCCTTCAGCCGTTGGCAAATTTCCAGCGTCAACGCCGACTGGTTCAGCGCATAGAAATGGATGGCCGGCGCGCCGCCGGCGATCAGGCGCTCACACAGCCGCGCCACCACCTCGATGCCGAAGGCGCGGATGGACGCGGCGTCGTCCAGGTAGCCCTCCATCTTGAGCATCACCCAGCGCGGGATCTCGATGCCGTCGCGCTGCGCGAATTGCGCCACCCGGGCGAAGTTGTGGATCGGCATGATGCCGGGCACGATGGGGGCGCTAACGCCCAGCTTGCGCACCTCGTCACAGAAGTGGAAGTAGGCATCCGGGTTGAAGAAGAACTGGGTGATGGCCGAGTCGGCGCCGCAGGCCATCTTGTCGGCAAAGTGCTGCAGGTCGCGCCGGGCATAGCGTTGCTCGGGGTGGTACTCGGGGTAGGCGGCCACCTCGATGTGCCAATCCTCGCCCTGGGTCTCGCGGATGAAGCGCACCAGCTCGGACGCATAGCGGAAC
>JANNZD010000194.1:0-5422 GCA_031410435.1 Betaproteobacteria bacterium
CCGCCGCCAATCCTGCAACTCGCCTGATACGGGCAAACCCCATAGATACACGGCCTTCCGGCGTCGGACCGGAAACGTGTTGCGCTGCGCGGGCTTACGAGGGCGTGTCACTTGTAACTGTCAAAGTCAGGTCTGAGCCGGCGGCTGGGCCTGGGTCGCATTGCCCTGCCGCGGGCGATCGGGCCTTGAGTTCTGCGCGGCACTGCCGATACCTCCAGCATGACCCGCCCGTCAGTGCCAGCGTCGGCCGCATCGCCCCCCGCCCTCGCGGCCCCAAGCCGGGGCCTGTGGGGGCAGTTCGCCCAGCGCCACCTGTTCGACTACAACCCGTCTGCCACCCGGCGTTGGCTGGCGCTGGCGGCCTGCGGCCTGCTGGCCCTGGGCTGGTCGCTGGCCAGCCTGAGCCAGCTGGGCTGGCAGGCGCTGGCCCAGGTGCAGCTGGGCATTGCCTTCGTGGCACTGGCCGCCTGCTTCCCGGTGCATGTGCCGCGTACCAAGTATTCGATCGGCGTGGCCGATGTGTTCGTGTTTGCGCTGCTGGCGCTGCACGGCGCACCCGCGGCCATCGTCGCGGGGTTTGCCGAGGGCCTGGTGGGCGCGCTGCGCACCTCCAAGCGCCTGAGCAGCCGGGTGAGCTCGCCGTGCGCTGCCGCGCTGGGCATGGCGGCTTGCGGTTGGGTACATGACCTCAGCCTGCGCTACCTGCTGGGCATCGGCATGCACCCGGCGGTGGCCGAGCTGGCCGCGGTGAGCGCGGGCGCCTTGCCCTACTTCACCTTCAGCACCCTGCCGCTGCTGGCGGTGATGGCGGCCAAGACCGGCCAGCGCTTGTCGCTGCGAGACTGGATCCAGAACTACAGCTGGCTGGCGGCGATCTTTCTGATGTCGGCGGTGGTGGCCGGGGTGCTGGCCATCAACGCACGCCAGTTCGGGCCGGTGGTGATCGTGCTGGCCGCCGTGGTGACGGCCGCAGTGGTGGCCCTGGTGCACATCTCGCTGCAGCGCCACGAAGCCGACCGCGCCGCGCAGGACGCCCGCATCGCCGAGGCCCAGCACGAGGCCGAGCTGAACCAGCAGCGTTTCACCGCCGCCTTCACCCATGCGGCCATCGGCATGGCCATCGTCAAGCCCGACGGCAACATCCAGCAGCTGAACCACGCCCTGGGCGCGCTGCTGGGCCAGACCGAGCAGCACTTGCTGGGCCAGCCCTTCATCAGCCTGCTGCATGCCGGCGACGCCGAGTTGTTCCGCCGCCGCACCGAGGGCCATGGCAGCCAGGCCGACGGCGCCTTCTCGATGGAACTGCGCTGCCGCCATGCCACCGGCCGCGAAATCTGGGTATCGCTGCATTGCGGCCGGTTCATCGAGCCGGGCAACGACCGCAACGGCCTGATCTACCAGCTGCACGACATCACCTCGCGGCGCGAGGCCGAGGGCGAGCTGCACCATATCGCCTACCACGACAGCCTGACCGACCTGGCCAACCGCAACTGCTTCAATGAGCGCCTGGGCGTGGCAGTCGAGCGCAGCCGGCTGGACGACGCAGTGCGCTTCGCGGTGATGTTCCTGGACCTGGACCGCTTCAAGGTCGACAACGACAGCCTGGGCCACCAGGCCGGCAATGTGCTGCTGCGCGAGGTGGCGCGCCGCCTGGCCCTGGGGGTGCGGCCCAGCGACCTGGTGGCCCGGCTGGGCGGCGACGAGTTCGCGGTGCTGCTGGAGCAGGTGATCTCGGCCGACGATGCCCTGGCGCTGGCCCAACGCCTGCTGGACGCGCTGTCGGCGCCGCTGGTGATCAACGGCACCGAGGTGCTGCCCGGCGCCAGCATCGGCATCACCTTCAGCGACCTGGGCTACCGCACCGCCGACGAGGTGCTGCGCGACGCCGACCTGGCGATGTACGCGGCCAAGGCCGACGGCCGGCGCCGCATTGCGCTGTTCGACCAGAGCATGCATGAGCGCATCGCCGAAAAGCTCAAGCTCGAGGGCGACCTGCGCCGCGCTATTGGCGAGGGCCAGCTGTCGCTGGTGTTCCAGCCGCTCTACGACCTGGAACCCTACCGCATGAGCGGCTTCGAGGCCCTGGCACGCTGGGAGCACCCCGAGCGCGGGCCGATCCGCCCGGACGTCTTCATCAACCTGGCCGAGGAGAGCGGCCACATCGAGGCCCTGACCAGCTGGGTGGTCGACCAGGCCGTGGGCCAGCTGGCCGAGTGGCGCATGGCCGGCCTGTGCGACGGGCAGATGGACATGCATGTCAACATCTCGGGCCGCGACCTGGGCAACCCTGGCCTGGTGCCGATGGTGCGCGAGGTCTTGCTGCGCCATGCCGTGCCGGCCCACCAGCTGACGCTGGAAATCACCGAGACCACGCTGATGGGCAAGCTGTCGGTGGCGCTGGATGCGCTGCATGCGCTGCGCAAGGTGGGGGTGAAGTTCAGCATCGACGACTTCGGCACCGGCTACTCGTCGCTGGCCTACCTGAGCACCCTGCCGATCGACAGCCTGAAGATCGACCGCTCCTTTGTGATGGGCATGGAGAAGTCGGCGCAGAACGTCGAGATCGTGCGCGCGGTGGTCAACCTGGGCCGGTCGCTGGGCAAGAAGATCGTCGCCGAGGGCATCGAGACGGTGGAGCAGCTGGCCGCCGTCAAGGCCATGGGCGTGGACGTGGGCCAGGGCTATCTGCTGTCGCGGCCGATCCGCGCGGACCAGGTGGTCGCGCTGTTTCGGCAGCCGTCATTCGAGCCGGCCTGAGGGCCCGGGCCCGCATATCCGCCCCTCGCGCCACGGCACGCGCAGCGGCCAGCCGCCGGTTTCAGGCCTGGCCCCTGCCGAGCCACTGGGGCCACCCAGACCCGAGCAGCATCGACCTAGGGATGGTGGTAATTCGCTAAAAACGATACAAGCCGCTGATTGCAACCTCAGGAGGGCGGCCATGCTGGCTTTGACTAGGCAAACCTTGCAACGCTTTGGCTTCTTGGCAGTGCTGGCCTGGGCTTTGGTCGCACCAGGCCACAGCCTGGCTCAGACCACCTCCTGTGTGCCCGGCGCCTCGGGTGCGCTGCCGGTGGTGGACACCGGTCTGCCGGTGGTGCAGATCTGGACCACCGCCGGCGCGCCGGTGCTGGACCGCGACAACTACATCACCGCCTGCATGCGCATCCGAGACGGCAGCGCACAACCCTACCAGCAGGGTCTGTTCACCGGCACCCTCAAGATCAAGGGCCGCGGCAACAGCACCTGGAGCATGCCCAAGAAGGGCTACCGGCTGAAGCTCGACGCCGCGGCGGCAGTGCTGGACATGCCGGCCCACAAGGATTGGGTGCTGCTTGCCAACTATGCCGACAAGACCCTGCTGCGCAATGCCGTGGGCATGGAGCTGAGCCGCCGTGTCGACATGCCCTGGACGCCACGCCAGCGCCATGCCGAGGTCTACTTGAACGATGAATACCTGGGCAACTACCAGATCGGCGAGAAGATCGAGGTGGCGCCCACCCGGCTGGCGATGACGCCGCTGCTGGCCACCGACATCGCCCAGCCCAACGTCAGTGGCGGCTACCTGATCGAAGCCGATTTTCTTGAATACATGGGCGTGGGTGACCGTTATTTCGACACCACCGAGGGCTACCACTTCGTGGTGCAGAGCCCGTCGGCCGCCAACCTCAAGCCCGAGCAGTTCAACTACATCAGCCAGTACACCCAGGCTGTCGAGACCGCCATCTACGCGGGCAACAAGAGCCCCGGCACCGGCTACGACAGCCTGATCGACCTCGACTCGATGATCAACTGGTACCTGGTCGAAGAGGTGATGAAAAACGTCGACTCGGTGTTTGCGTCCAGCGTCAACCTCTACAAGGACCGCAATGCCAAGATGAAGATGGGCCCGCTGTGGGACTTTGATTTAGGCGCCGGCAATGTCGACTACGAGCCGCTGGCCATGGGCCCGACCGGCTGGTATGTGCAGGCGCAGGCGGCCTGGTTCCAGGCCTTGTTCACGGACCGCGACTTCCGCAAACGCGTCAAGGCGCGCTGGGCCGTGGTGAAGACAGGCATGCAGGGCATCGATGCCTACATCGTGGCGCAGGAGGCCCGCCTGGCCAGGTCGCAGGTCGAGAACTTCAAGCGCTGGCCTATCCTGAACGAATCGGTCTGGCCGAATCCGGTGGTGCTGGGCAGCTACCCGGCCGAGGTGAGCTACCTGCGCGACTGGCTGCGCAAGCGCATTGCGTGGATGGACAAGGCCATCGCCAAGTATTGATCCCGGTCTTGCTGCCCCGGGGCGGCCAGGTCGGTCCGCTCGTCATACACCCTCGACCGCCATCCCGCGTTCGCTCAGCCAGGCTCGTTGGCGCTCGAAATCCGGCAGGGCCCGTTCCACACGCAACCAGAAGGCGGGCGTGTGATGCGGCTCGTGCAGATGCGCCAGCTCGTGAACCACCACGTACTCGGCGATGCGCGCGGGCAGCAGGATGGTCTTCCAGTGGAAGTACAGCCAGCCGCCCTTGCCGCAAGAGCCCCAGCGGTAGCCCAAGTCTTGTACCCGCACGCCGGCTGGCAGCACTTCCATGCGGGCCGCAAAGTCCTGCACCTTGGCAACCAGCCAAGGCCGGGCGCGGCCACCGTACCAGCGGATCAGGTGCTCGCGGCCGTCTGCGGCCAGGGCCTTGGGCATGACCAGGCGGCCACTGATCAGCTTGACGGCGGCGTCGGCCTCCGGCACCAGGCGCAGCCGGTAAGTGCGGCCAAGATAGGCGAAGCCCTCACCGTCGGTGAACAGCTTGCGCGGCGGCGAGCGCAGCAGTGCATCCTTGCGTGCCAGCTGCTGGTAGACCCACATGCGCTTGCGTTGCACAAAATCGCGCAGCGTGGCCTCGGGCACGTCGGGCGGTGCAGCCAGGATCAGCTCGCCATCCCGGTCCACCGTGATCTCCAACGTGCGCCGCAGCGCGCTGCGGCGCAGCTCGAAGCGCAGGTCGCGCACAGTCAGCAGGGCCACGTCAGTTTTCAAACTGGTCGTCATGATTTCAACAGCTGGTCATGGTTGGCCCGCGCCAGTTCCAGCGGTTTGTCCACCAGCGCCTCGATCTGGGCTGTGGGCATCAGGCGCGAGGCCATCAGGATCTCAAAGACCCGCGAGCCCAGCGCATCCTGCGCTGGCTGCCGGTTGGGCCGCCAAAAGCTGGGTGTCAGCTCGGTTGCGATGGTGTCAACCACCTCCAAGGTCAAGTCGACCAGACGCTTGCGCTCGGCATCGGTGATCGGCCGATCGCCGGCAGCAACGTCCACCATCAGCCGCAGGAACGGCCCGTAGTGCTCGGGCAGGTCCGGCATCCGGTCGTCCGGCGCCACGTGGCCGGCTTTGATCTCGGCCACCAAACCCTGCAGGGCCTTGGTCAACTCGTCCCACTGCTCGCCCAAC
>JANNZD010000195.1:0-16131 GCA_031410435.1 Betaproteobacteria bacterium
GACGGCCGCAGCGGCATGTCGGTGGGCGTGCTGGGCGGCCGCATCACCGAGGTGCAGCCGGGCTGGTCGGCGCCGGCGCATCAGGTGGTGGACGCCGGCGGCCTGCTGCTGTCGCCGCCCTTCGTCGACGCGCACTTCCACCTGGACGCCACGCTGAGCTACGGCCTGCCGCGCATCAATGCCAGCGGCACGCTGCTGGAAGGCATCGCGCTGTGGGGCGAGCTGAAGCCGCACTTGACCCAAGAGGCGCTGGTCGGGCGCGCGCTGGCCTATTGCGACTGGGCCGTGGCCCAGGGCCTGCTCGCCATCCGCAGCCATGTGGACGTGTGCGACGACCGGCTGCTGGCCGTGCAGGCGCTGCTGGACGTCAAGCGCCAGGTCGCGCCGTATCTGGACCTGCAGCTGGTGGCCTTCCCGCAGGACGGCCTGCTGCGCTCGCCCGGCGCGCTGGCCAACTTGAAGCGCGCGCTCGACCTGGGCGTGGATGTCGTCGGCGGCATCCCGCATTTCGAGCGCACTGATGGACAGGGCGCCGCCAGCGTCACCCTGCTGTGCGAAGAGGCCGCCCGCCGCGGCCTGCCTGTGGACATGCACTGCGACGAGAGCGACGACCCGCTGTCGCGCCACATCGAGACCCTGGCCGCCGAATCTGTCCGTCTTGGCCTGCAAGGCCGGGTGGTGGGCTCGCATGTCACCAGCCTGCACTCGATGGACAACTACTACGCGTCCAAGTTGCTGCCACTGATTGCCGAGAGCGGGGTGGGCATCGTCGCCAACCCCTTGATCAACATCACGCTGCAGGGCCGCCACGACAGCTACCCCAAGCGCCGTGGCATGACCCGGGTGCCCGAGCTGCTGGCCGCCGGGGTGCCGGTGGCCTTCGGCCACGACTGCGTGATGGACCCCTGGTACAGCCTGGGCCAGGCCTGCATGCTGGAGGTGGCCAGCATGGGCCTGCATGTGGCCCAGATGACCGGCCAGGCGGCGATGCGCCAGTGCTATGCCGCCATCACCGAGACGCCGGCCCGCTTGCTGGGCCTGGACGGGTATGGCATCGCCCCGGGCTGCCAGGCCGACCTGGTGTTGTTGCAGGCGCGCGATGTGGTCGAGGCCATCCGCCTGCGCGCCACGCGCCTGAAGGTGTGGCGGCGCGGCGCGCTGGTGGCCAGCACGCCGGCCCGCACCGCGGCGCTGTGCCTGCCCGGCCGGCCGGCCCGCGTCGATTTCTTGACATGAACCCTTGGACAAGCAGGAGCCCGACATGAGCAATGCAACCACAACCCTGATCCGTGGCGGCACGGTGGTCAATGCCGACCGCGAATTCCGCGCCGATGTGCTGTGCGAGGGCGGCAAGATCGCGGACGTCGGCGCCAACCTGGCCGCACCGGCAGGGGCCCAGGTGCTGGACGCCGGCGGCCGTTATGTGATCCCCGGCGGCATCGACCCGCACACCCACATGCAGCTGCCCTTCATGGGCACCGTCACCCGTGACGACTTCTACAGCGGCACGGCGGCCGCGCTGGCCGGCGGCACCACCACCCTCATCGATTTCGTCATCCCCGATCCGCAGGAGCCGCTGATCGAGGCCTACCGCAAATGGCGCGGCTGGGCCGAGAAGGCGGCCTGTGACTACAGCTTCCATGTGGCCGTCACCTGGTGGGACGAGAGCGTGCACCGCGACATGGGCACGCTGGTGCGCGACGAAGGCGTGAACAGCTTCAAGCACTTCATGGCCTACAAGAACGCCATCATGTGCGATGACGAGACCCTGGTGAACAGCTTCAAGCGCGCGCTCGAACTGGGCGCCATGCCCACCGTACATGCCGAGAACGGCGAGCTGGTCTACCTCTTGCAGGCCGAGATGAAGGCCAAGGGCATCAGCGGCCCCGAGGGCCACCCGCTGAGCCGCCCGCCCGCAGTGGAGGCTGAGGCCGCCCAGCGCGCCATCGCGATTGCCGATGTGCTGAACGTGCCGATCTACGTAGTGCATGTGAGTTGCGCCGAGAGCGCCGAGGCCATCGCCCGGGCCCGCGCCCGTGGCCAGCGGGTCTACGGCGAAGTGCTGGCCGGCCACCTGACCCTGGACGACAGCGTCTACCGCAACCCATCCTTCGAATACGCCGCCGGCCATGTGATGAGCCCGCCCTTCCGCCCGGCCGGCCACAGCCAGATGCTGTGGCGCGGCTTGCAGGCCGGCTATCTGCACACCACGGCCACCGACCACTGCACCTTCTGCGCCGAGCAAAAGGCTGCCGGCAAGGACGACTTCAGCAAGATCCCCAACGGCTGCGGCGGCGTCGAAGAGCGCCTGGCCGTGCTGTGGCACGAGGGGGTCAACGGCGGCCGACTGACGCCCAGCGAGTTCGTCGCCGTCACCTCGGCCAATGCGGCCAAGCTGTTCAACATCTACCCTCGGAAGGGCTGCATCGTCGAAGGCGCCGACGCCGACATCGTGCTGTGGGACCCGAAAGCCACCAAGACCCTGTCGGTCAAGACCCAGCGCAGCCTGGGCGACTTCAACATCTTCGAAGGCCGCAGCGTGATGGGCCAGCCCACCCACACGCTGAGCCGCGGCATGCTGGTGTATGCCGACGGCGACCTGCGCGCGGTGCGCGGCGCCGGCCAATACATCAAGCGCCCGCCGTTTGGTGCGCAGTTCGATGCGCTGGCGCGCAAGGCCGCGCTCGAGGCCCCCACCCCCGTCGCGCGCTGAAGCGCGCCAGGAGACCCGCATGGACATGAAGACCACCCCCCTGCCCGAGAAGATCGCCGGCCTGCGCATCAACGGCCCGCGCCTGTGGGACAGCCTGATGGAGCTGGCGCAGATCGGCGCCACGCCCAAGGGCGGCGTCTGCCGCCTGACGCTGACCGACCTGGACAAGCAGGGCCGCGACCTCGTCAGCCGCTGGGCCATTGATGCCGGCATGACGGTGACCATCGACAGGATCGGCAACGGCTTCCTGCGCCGGCCGGGCCGCGACAACAGCCTGCCGCCGGTGATGACCGGCAGCCACATCGACACCCAGCCCACCGGCGGCAAGTTCGATGGCAACTACGGCGTGCTGGCCGGCATCGAGGTGGTGCGCACCCTCAACGACGCCGGCATCACCACCAACGCCCCCATCGAGGTGGCCTGGTGGACCAATGAAGAAGGCTCGCGCTTCGTGCCGGTGATGATGGGCTCGGGCGTGTTCGCCAAGGCCTTCACGCTGGAGCATGCCTATGCCGCCACCGACACCGAAGGCAAGACGGTCAGGGGCGAGCTGGAACGTATCGGCTACATCGGCGCGCAAGAGCCCGGCGACCACCCGATCGGCTGCTATTTCGAGACCCATATCGAGCAGGGCCCGGTGTTGGAAGACCATGACAAGACCATCGGCGTGGTCACCGGCGTGCTGGGCATACGCTGGTATGACTGCGTGGTCACCGGCATGGAGGCCCATGCCGGCCCCACGCCGATGGCGCTGCGCAAGGACGCGCTGCAGGTGGCCAGCCGGCTGATGCAGGAGGTGGTGGCCTGCGCCCACCGCCATCCTCCTCATGGCCGCGGCACCGTGGGCATGGTGCAGGTGCACCCCAACAGCCGCAACGTGATCCCCGGGCGGGTGAAGTTCAGCATCGACCTGCGCAATGCCAGCGACGCGTTGTGCGAGGCGATGGACGCCGACATCCGCGCGGTGGCGGCCCGGCTCAGCGCCGAGAGTGGGCTGCCGATCGAGATCACGCCGGTGTCGGCCTACCCGGCCCAGGTCTTCCACCCCGATTGCGTCAACGCGGTGGCGCGCGCCGCCGAGCAGCTGGGCTACAGCAACATGCCGGCGGTCAGCGGTGCCGGGCATGACGCGGTCTACATGGCCCGGCTGGCGCCGGCCGGCATGATCTTCATCCCCTGCAAGGACGGCATCAGCCACAACGAGATCGAGGATGCCCAGCCGGCCCACATCACCGCCGGCTGCAATGTGCTGCTGCATGCGATGCTGGAGCGGGCTGGCGTGGCCGGCGGCTGAGCCTGCCCCGGCGCGAATATCGCCGGGCCCGGCGGTCTGAGGTCCAACAAATGGGTTAGCCTGCATGCCACATGCGTCTGTGGCACAAGATCACCTTGGCGGGCCTGCTGCTGTTGGGTGCGATGCTTGGCGTGGTCTACCAGGCCACGTCCGGTCTGCTGGCGGCGTCCATCACAGGCCAGTTGCAGGCCCGCGGCAATGAGCTGGCCAGGCCGCTGTCCGCCGCCCTGATCACCCCGCTGCGCCAGCAGGATTTCGCCAGCGTGCAGTCGGTGCTGGACGATGTCACCGCCAGCGGCAATCTCAAATCGCTGCGCCTGCTGGACCGGCAGGGCCGGGTCATCGCCTACAGCGGCGGGCTGGTGTTGCCCAATGAGCCGACCCAGCTGGCCACCCCCTATGCCGACGCCGAGGGTGGCCTGTGGATGAACTTCAAGCTCAACCTGCAATCGGCTGGCCAGCCCATGGGCGAGCTGTGCTACGCCCTATCGGCCCAGGCCTTGACCGACAGCCTGGCCCACCTGCGCCGCCATCTGCTGCAGATCTCGGTCCTGGCGGTGCTGGGCTTCGGCGCCCTGGTGGTGCTGGGCAGCCGCTGGCTGACCGCGCCGCTGCGCCGCCTCACCGCGGCCGCGCAAAGAATGCAGGGCGGCGAATACGACGTGACCCTGCCGCCCGGGCGGGCCGACGAGATCGGCCAGCTCAGCACCAGCCTGGCGGCCTTGCGCGATGCCATCCGTGAGCGCATCGCCCAGCTGGGCAGGGCCCGCGAGACCGCCGAGGCCGCCAGTCGCGCCAAGAGCGCCTTCCTGGCCAACACCAGCCATGAGCTGCGCACCCCACTGAACGGCCTGCTGGGCATGGCCCGGCTGGCGCGCCAGCCCGATCTCGACCCTGAGCACCGCAAGCAGTACCTGGACCTGGTGGTCGACAGCGCCCAGAGCCTGGCCGACATCCTGTCCGACACGCTCGACCTGGCCCGCATCGAGGCCGGCAAGCTGGTGCTGCATGCCGCGCCCTTCGAGGCCCGCCCCATGTTGCAGGGTGTGCTGTCGGCCTACCAGCTGTTGGCCGACAGCGCCGGCCTGGCCCTGGTGCTGCAAGTCGACGACACCGTACCGGAGGTGCTGGACGGCGACGCGCTGCGCCTGCGCCAGATCCTGAGCAACTACCTCAGCAATGCGATCAAGTTCACGCCGTCCGGCCAGATCCGGGTGCGCCTGCAGGCGCCGGCTGCGGGCTGCCTGCGCCTGAGCGTGCAGGACCAGGGCATGGGCATCCCGCCAGCGGTGGCGGCGCGCCTGTTCCGGCCCTTCACCCAGGCTGATGACTCCACCACCCGGCGCCACGGCGGCACCGGCCTGGGCCTGGCCATCTGCAGGGAGCTGGCCCAGCGCATGGGCGGCGATGTCGGGGTGGACAGCGTGGTGGGCCAGGGCAGCACCTTCTGGGCCACGCTGCAGATGGCGGCCGGCACCCTGCCCGCGCGCCGCCCTCCGGTGCCGCCGGCCGAACTGGCCAGGCTGCAGGGCGCCCGCGTGCTGATGGCGGACGACAACGCGGTCAACCGCATCCTGGCGGTGGCCTTGCTGGAGCGCTGGGGCATGCAGGTCGCCGAGGCCGAAGACGGCGCCCAGGCCGTGGCGGCGGTGCGCGCCGCCGACGCGGCCGGCCAACCCTTTGCGGTGGTGTTGATGGACCTGCAGATGCCGGTGCTGGACGGCTATGCCGCCACCCGGGCCCTGCGCCACCAGTATTCGGCCGAGCAACTGCCGGTCATCGCGCTCACCGCCGCAGCCTTGCTGGCCGAACGTGAACTGGCCCTGGATGCAGGCATGAACGACTTCCTCACCAAGCCGCTGGACGCGCCGCACCTGCAGGCCCTGCTGTGCAGCTTGCTGCGCCAGGCCGGGCAGGATGAACTCGCCTCGGGCTGATAGCGCGCGCTGGGTTACGCTGGCGGGATTGCCCGCCACCTGCCCTGCACCCGTGTTCAGCCGCTTCGAGAACCTCGTCGACCCTTACCCCGAGCGGCTGCCGGCAACGCCGCCGGCGCGCTTCTGGCCGTTCATGTGGGCGGCCACCCTGGGCTTGCGGCGCTACATCGTGGCGATGGTGCTGTTCACCGCCGCCATCGGCGTGTTCGAGGGCCTGCTGTATGCGATGCTGGGCAACATCGTCGACTGGCTGGCCCAGGTGGCGCCGCAACACCTGTGGCGAGACGAGCGCAGCCGGCTGCTGGGCCTGGCCGCCGTGCTGCTGGGTAGCATGGCCCTGGTGGCGCTGCAATCGCTGTTCAAGCAGCAGGCCCTGGCCGGCAACTTCCCGATGCGCCTGCGCTGGAACTTCCACCGCCTGATGCTGGGCCAGAGCATGGGCTTCTACGGCGACGAGTTCGCCGGCCGGGTGGCCGCCAAGGTGATGCAGACGGCCCTGGCGGTGCGCGATGTGTGGATGATCGTCTGCGATGTCCTGGTCTACATCGTCATCTACTTCGTCACCCTGGTGGCCGTGGTGGGCGGCTTCAACCCCTGGATGCTGGCACCGCTGTCAGGCTGGTTGTGCCTGTATCTGCTGACCCTGCGCTACTTCGTGCCGCGGCTGGCGCGCGTGGCGCAGAGCCAGGCCGATGCCCGCTCGCTGATGACCGGCCGCATCACCGATGCCTACACCAACATCGCCACCGTCAAGCTGTTTGCCCACGACCGGCGCGAGGCCACGCACGCACAGTCGGCGATGCAGGATTTTCTGCTCACGGTCAAGGCCCAGTTGCGGCTGGTCAGCGGCTTCGAGATCGTGATCCACGGCCTGAGCATGGGCCTGATCCTGGGCATCGCCGGCACCGCCCTGGCGCTGTGGACCCAGACCCAGGTGGGCATAGGCGCGGTGGCTGCGGCCACCGCGATGGCACTGCGGCTGAACGGCATCTCGCACTGGATCATGTGGGAGATGGCGATGCTGTTCGAGCACATCGGCACGGTGCAGGACGGCATCGTCACGCTGGCCCGGCTGCCCGCCGTGGTGGACCGGGCCGGGGCCGCCACGCTGCAGGTCAACCGGGGCGAGCTGCGCTTCGAGAACCTGCGCTTTGCCTATGGCGGCACCCGTGCAGTGATCGACGGCTTCAGCCTGCACATCCAGGCGGGTGAAAAAATCGGCCTGGTGGGCCGCTCGGGCGCCGGCAAGAGCACGCTGGTGAACCTGCTGCTGCGCTTCCACGATCTGGCCGGAGGCCGCATCCTGATCGATGGGCAGGACATCGCCACGGTCACCCAGGACAGCCTGCGGGCCCAGGTCGGCATGGTCACGCAGGACACTTCTCTGCTGCACCGGTCGGTGCGCGAGAACATCCTCTACGGCCGGCCCGACGCCAGCGAGGCGGACCTGCACGCCGCCGCCCGGCGCGCCGAGGCCGATGGCTTCATCGCCGGCCTGCGTGACGCCAAGGGCCGCAGTGGCTTCGATGCGCATGTGGGCGAGCGCGGCGTCAAGCTCTCGGGCGGCCAGCGCCAGCGCATCGCGATTGCCCGGGTGATGCTCAAGGACGCGCCCATCCTGTTGCTGGACGAGGCCACCAGCGCGCTCGACAGCGAGGTAGAGGCCGCGATCCAGGCCAGCCTGTACCGCCTGATGGAGGGCAAGACGGTGGTGGCCATCGCGCACCGGCTGAGCACCATCGCGGCCATGGACAGGCTGGTGGTGATGGACGGCGGGCGCATCGTCGAACAGGGCGACCATGCCGGCCTGCTCGCGGCCGGCGGCCTGTATGCCCGGCTGTGGGCGCACCAGAGCGGCGGCTTCCTGGGCGAGACGGTGGACGAGGTCGCCAGCGCCTGAGCGCCGCCGCCGGGCCCGGGCTCAACGGGCCGGCAGCATCATCACCGGCATGGGGCTGCCCGGGCAACCGGGCGCGGCACTGGCCGCATCGGGCGGGCAGGCGGCCCGTGCAGCGGCCTCGGCGCGGGCCGCCTTGGCGGCGCGCAGCTTGAGGTGGGGCTGGATCATCAGCCAGGGCAGCCCCACCACCGTGACCAGCACCAGCAACAGGATCCAGCGCCGCAGCGCGGGCGAGACCGGCCGGTAGGGTGCCAGCCGGGGTTGGGTTTCGGGTGCTGGCGCCGGTGTGGGTGCGGCGGCAGGCGCGAGTGTGGCGGCAGGGAGGCGGGGTTGGTCGGGCATCGGCCCGCACTATCCCATGCCCCTGCCCGTCACAGCGGGATCATGCGCGCACCGGCGTCCACCGGCAGCACCTCACCGGTGGTCTTGACCGCGTCCACGCCCAGATACCAGGCGGCACGGGCCACGTCTTCAGGGGTGATGATCTCGGCCAGCGCGGCGCGCGCCTTGTAGGCACTGACACCGGCGGCATAGCGCTCGGCGCCCATGCCGTTCTTGAGCCAGGGCGTGTCCACCAGGCCGGGGGCGATGGCATTCAGGCGGATCTGCGGGCCCAGGGCGCGCGCCAGCGACAGGGTCATGGCATTCAGTGCGCCCTTGCTGGCGGCATAAGCCACCGACGAGCCCATGCCGGTGAGCGAGGCAATCGACGACATGTTCACCACCGCCCCCGGTGGATGGCGCCGCAGCAGCGGCTCCAGCGCCCGCACCATCTGGAAGGCGCCGACCACATTGACGCCATAGATGCGCTGGAAGTCTTCGGCCTCCAAGCCGGCCAGGTTGCCCGGGGCCACGAACTTGGTGGTGCCGGCGTTGTTGACCAGCACATCGCAGCGGCCCCAGCGGGCGTCCACCGCAGCGGCCAGGCGCCGGCAATCGGCATCCTCGGCCACATTGGCCTGCAGCACCAGCACCTGGGCGCCGGCGGCCTGGCCCAGGGCCTGGCATTCGGCGGCCACGGCCTGGGCTGGCGCGGCCTCGCGCGAATAGTTGATCACCACATGCCAGCCGCGCTCGGCAAACAGCCGCGCGGTGGCCGCGCCAATGCCCGACGACGAGCCGGTGACCACGCAAACCTTGTTGTCCATGCTGTGCTTCTTCAGGGTTGAGGTAAGAAGGCCGGCGCTTACCACCAGGGGTAGAAGCCCGGCATGCCGTCGGACGCGCGGCCGGTGAAGGCCGGCGCACGCTTGGCGTTGAAGGCGGCCACGCCCTCCTTGCCGTCCTGCCGGCTGGTGTGCAGCATGGCCAGCGATTCCACCGCATGCGCATCGCGCGGGTGCGGCATCGCGGCATTGCGCAGCAGCATCTGGCGCATCAGCGCGATCGACACCGGGCTGCGCTGGTCGATGTATTTGTGGGCCAGTGCATGGGCCTCGGCCAGCAGCTGGTCCTGTGGCACCACCGCCTTGACCAGGCGGCCGGCCAGGGCCTGCTCCGGGCTCAGGATATCGGCCGCGTAGACCCAGTCGAGCGCCTGCTGCAGGCCGACGATGCGCGGCAGGAACCAGGTCGAACAGGCCTCAGGCACTATGCCGATGCGGCCGAAGACGAAACCGATGCGGGCCTTGTCGCTGGCCAGGCGCACGTCCATCGGCAGGGTCATGGTGGCGCCTATGCCCACCGCCGCACCGTTGATGGCGGCGATGATGGGCTTCTTGCAGTCATACACCGCCAGCGACACCCGGCCACCGGTGTCGCGCACGCCCTGCACGATCGCGGGGTCGTCCCAGAGCGCCTCCAGCTGGGCCAGCGACGGGTCCAGGCCCTCGTCCAGCCCGAACACATTGCCGCCCACCGACAGGTCCATGCCGGCGCAGAAGGCCTTGCCGGCGCCGGTGACCACCACCGCAGCCACCGCGTCATCCGCGCTGGCACGGGTGTAGGCATCGACCAGCTCATCGGCCATGGTCACGGTGAAGGCATTCAGCTGGGCCGGCCGGTTCAGCGTGAGGGTCAGTACGCGTTGGTCGATCTGCCAGTCGAGGGTGGAATAGGTCATGGGCGGCTTCCTGGGCAAGGCCGCAGCATAGGTGGCGCGCTGCGGCGCCCGGCGTCACCTCAGCGACCGCCGGATGGCGCGCCCACCCGGTGTCCGGGGCAGCATGGGCGGGCGCGGGCCGCGCCGACGCCTAGAAGAAGGCCATCGTGCGCACCTCGATGCTCTCGCGCCGCGGTGCGTCGGGGGCGGTGTCGGGGTGCTCGAAGGCGCTGTGGCCCATGAAGCGGGCCCGGCCGTCGGTCTCGGAATCGTAGGTCTTGAGCAGCAGGGCCTGATCGGCCTGCATCAGCGGGAAATAGACCCAGCGGTGCGCCGGCGAATGGCGCATCACGTAGATCTCACCGGTGCGCTCGCGGTATTTCAGGTCCATGCGCAGCATGTCCTCGGGGGCGTGGGTGCTGGCGTCGCACATCGCCAGCGGCAGCTCTTCCACGCGCCGGTACAGCGGCTTCCAGACGTTGTAGAAGGCCACCCGGCGCTGCAGCAGCGCGTCGGCCTCGTCGGGCAGGATGTCGCGCACCCGTTGCGGCCCCGAGGCCACGGTGTAATCGCTGTGCACCAGCAGCACCGCCGGGCGCTGCACCGTGGTCTGCGCTTTCAGGTCGGCCGGCAGGCGCTTGCGGATGGTGTGGTCGAACACCAGCACCCGCTGCGCCCCGGTGTGCAGCTTCACGAAATCGACGATCTGCGGGTAGAAGCGGCGCTTCACCTCGGCCTCATCGTCGAAAGCGTCGAAGCGCGCCGGGAAGGGCCGCAGTGCAAAACCCTCGCGGTCGAGCGAGATGCGGTCCACCTCGGGCCAGCCGTCGTGGATCGCCACCTCGCGCGGGTCGGTGCCAGGCGGATTGAGCTGTACAGCCGGGTCGGGCTCGTAGAAGTAGTAGTCGGGCGGGATGCCGTTGTCGACGCTGTAGTTCAGCGTGGCACGGACCGGAGAGGTGGTGCTCATGGGCAGACCGGGCGGCGCGGCAGGGCTCAGGCGGCGGGCCGGGTCAGCGTGAAGCCCGGGCCGACATAGGTCTTCTGCCAGCTGGGCAGTGGCTCGACCTGTTCGGTCATCCAGCGTTTCAGGTGGGGGTGGTCGGCCAGCGGCAGCTTCTGCTCGGCATGCAGGTGCATCGGCGCGGCCAGCGCGATGTCGGCGATGGTCGGCGCGTCGCCGCAGACCCAGGCGCTTTGCGCCAGCCGGGCGTCCAGGATGCCGGCCAGCTTGTGGAACTGCGCGGCCTGGGCGTCCAGCACCGCCGGGTCGGGCGCGGCGCCCAGCAGCGGCTTGACGCAGTGCTCGACCAGGAAGACATAGCAGCTGGGGAACCAGCTCGACGATTCCCACAGCAGCCAGCGGTTGATGTCGGCGCGGGTGCGCAGGTCGCGCGGGTAGGCGCTGTCGCGGCCCAGCTTGTCGGCCACGTATTGCAGGATGGCGTTCGATTCCCACAGCACGAAGTCGCCGTCCTGCATCGCCGGCACCGACGCATTCGGGTTGATGGCGGTGTAAGCGGGCTCCTTCTGCTCGCCCTTGAAGTAGTCGACATGCACCCGCTCGTAGGGGGCGTCAAGAAAGTCCAGCCCCGCCAGCACCTTGCGGCAATTGACGGTGATCGGGTCGGCATAGATCTGCATGGTGTCTCCTGGGCAGCGCGTTGGGGGGCTCGGGGTGACGCGCCAGCCACAGTCGACATGCTGCAGTCCAGCCCGTTGGTCAAACAGTCTACGGATTGACCGGCGGTCCGGCATCTGCTGGAATGCGAACGGATTGTTCTCGATCGGGAAACAGTGAGCCTCTCCACCGACATGCTGGAAGCCTTTGTCAAGGTCGCCGAGCACGCCAGCGTGAGCCAGGCGGCGGCCGAGCTGGGCACCGCCAAGAGTGTGGTCAGCAAGCGTGTGGCCCAGCTGGAGCAGGCGGTGCGGGCCACGCTGTTCTCGCGCAGCACGCGCCGGGTGGCGCTGACCCCGGCCGGCGAGGCCTATCTCGATTTCGCCCGTGCCGCGCTGCGTGCGGTGGGCGACGCCGACGAGCGCCTGCGCGACCTGCGCAGCGAGCTGAGCGGGCGCATCCGCCTGACCGCGCCGGTGTCCTGGGGCCAGCATGTGCTGGCGCGGCGCCTGCCCGGCTTCCTGGCCCGCCACCCGGCCATCGAGATTGACCTGCTGCTGGACGACCGCCTGATGGACCTGGCCTATGAGCGCATCGACATCGCGCTGCGCATGACCTCCGCCGGCGCGGCCGACCTGGTGTCCACCCCGGTGGCCCGCCTGGATTGGGTGGTCTGCGCCGCGCCGGCCCACCTGGCGCGGGCCGGCACGCCCGAAGCGCCGGCCGACCTGGTCAGGCACCCCTGCATGAGCTACTGGCGCGAGAGCTCGGACGACGCCTGGCTGCTGGTGCGCGGCAGCCAGCGCGAGACGGTGCGGGTGCAGGGCCGCTACCACGCCAACAACCCCGAGGCGGTGGCCAGCGCCGCGCTGGCCGGCCTGGGCGTGGCCTTGCTGCCCACCTATGTATGTGAGGCGGCGCTGGCCGGCGGCCAACTGCAGCGCCTGCTGCCGGGCTGGCAGCCGGTGACCAAGTTCGGCAACCGGATCACCGCGGTGGCCGCGCCCGACCGGCTGCGCCTGACCCGCAACCGGGCCTTGGTCAACTACCTGGCCCAGGGCGACGCCGCCTGATCAGGCCGGCGCCAGCCCGCAACCGCGCAGAATCAGCCCCACCACATGCCCGGTGGCGCGGGCCTGGTCGGCCGCGTCCAGCGTCTCGCGGCCCAGCACCGCCCGCACCTGCACGTCGAAATCGGCATAGGTCTGGGTGGCGGCCCAGATCGTGAAGAAGAGCTGGGTGGCGTCCACCGGCGCCATGCGGCCGGCCGCCACCCAGCCGTCGATCACCGCGGCCTTGTCGCGCACGATGTCGCGCAGCTCGGTGCGCAGCAGCTCGCCCACCACCGGCGCACCGTGCAGCAGCTCGTTGGCATAGACGCGCGAGGCATCGGGCCGCTGCTGGCTCATCGCCATCTTGGCGCGGATGTAGGCCGCCAGCGCAGGGCCCGGCTCGGCCTCGGCGGTGATGGCCTGCATCGGCGCCAGCCAATCGTGCAAGGTGCGGGCCAGCACCGCGCGGTACAGGTCGAGCTTGCTGCCAAAGTAGTAGTGCAGATTGGCCTTGGGCAGGCCGGCCTCGTCGGCGATGGCGGCCATCGTCGCGCCGGTGAAGCCGGCGCGGGCGAACACCCGCTCGCCCGCACCGAGGATGCGCGCTTCGTTGACTTGCCGGATCAGGCCTTTGGTGTTGTCCACATCCACGTCGACTGCCTGGAAGGGTAAGCCGCCCTCGGCGAGCCAGCCAAGCAGCCGCCGCGGAACCGGCTCCGCCGGGCCGCTGGCGGGCCTTGCAGGCCGCGTCGGGCTTTGCAGCCCGACTCCTCGCCAGGCAGCCAAGGTCCAAAAGACCTTGGCTGCCTGGGCTCGGCCCCCCTGGGGGGAGCGCCGAAGGCGCTTCGGGGGGGCTACTTGCTCGCAGCCTCAAACACGGCGTGGGTGTAGGCCGCTTTGCCCGGGTCTTTCTTGATCACCGGCGACGAGCCGCCCGTCAACAACACCTTGACGGTGCGCTCGTAGGCAGCCGGCTCCAGGTAGCCGATCTTCTTGGTGCCGGCAGTGCTGATCAAGGTGGCCACGTTCTTCATCTGGCGCTCTTGCACCTTCAGCGTGGCGCTGCCCGATGGGTCGGCCGCCACCACGATCTTGGCGGCCTCCTCGGGGTTCTTGACCGCGTCGTTCCAGCCCTTGAAGGTGGCTTTGAGGAACTTGGCCATCTTGGCCACGAAGGCCGGGTCCTTGAGCTTGCTGTCCAGCACATACAGGCCGTCTTCCAGCGAGGCCACGCCCTCCTTCTCGTAGAAGAAGGTGACCAGGTCGCTCTCCTTGACACCGGCGTCCACCACCTGCCAGTACTCGTTGTAGATCATGGTGCTGATGCAGGCGGCCTGGTTCTGCAGCAGCGGGTCGACATTGAAGCCCTGCTTGAGCACCTTGACGTCGGTGTCCACCTTCAGGCCCAGCTTGCCCATCCAGTTCAGGAAGGGGTATTCATTGCCGCCGAACCACACGCCCAGGGTCTTGCCCTTGAAATCCTTGGCGGTGGCCACGCCGCTGGCCTTCTTGCAGGTGAGCATCAGGCCCGACTTGTCGAAGATCTGGGCGATGTTGACCAGCGGCACGCCGGCCTCGCGGGCGGCCAGCGCATCGGGCATCCAGTTGACGATGGCATCGGCCTGATTGCCGGCCAGCACCTGCACCGGGCTCACATCCGGGCCGCCCGGCTTGATGGTCACGTCCAGGCCCTCGGCCTTGTAATAACCCTTGGCGGCGGCCACGTAGTAGCCAGCAAACTGGGCCTGCGGCACCCATTTCATCTGCACCACCACCTTGTCGGCGGCCTGTGCAGCGATGGCGGTGGTGGCCAGCATGGCGGCCAACACCGCACCCTTGATCGTGAAACTTTTCATCGCTCGCTCCTGTGCGTCGGTTGTGAAAGACCAGGCCAAAGCCTGGCAAAGGGACCCTGCAAATACAAACTCGATGCCGTCAGGCTAACCCTGACCTGCCCGTACCGAAGGGTGCCAGAAAGCCGCCCGCCGCTCCACCTGCACCAGCAGGGCATAGGCCGCCGACCCGGTGACCGCCGCCACCACGATCGCGCCCCAGACCAGGCCCATGTTCATCCTGGCCGCCTCGGTGCTGATGCGGAAGCCCAGGCCCACCGTGGGCGAGCCGAAGAACTCGGCCACGATGGCGCCGATCAGGGCCAGCGTGGCATTCACCTTGAGCGCACTGAAGAGGAAAGGCATGGCCATCGGCAGCCGCAGCGCCAGCAGTGTGCGGCCATAGCCGGCGGCATAGGTGCGCATCAGCTCCAGCTCTTGCCGGCCGGCCGCCTGCAGGCCGGCCAGCGTGGCCACCAGCATCGGGAAGAAGGTCATCAGCACCACCACTGCGGCCTTGCTGGGCCAGTCGAAGCCGAACCACATCACCATGATGGGCGCCACCGCCACCAGCGGCACGGTGCTGGTCAGGCTGGCCAGCGGCAGCAGGCCACGCTGCAGAAAGGGCGCCCGGTCGATCGCCACGCCCACCGCAAAGCCCAGCGCCGAGCCCAGGGCCCAGCCCACCAGCACCGCCTTCAGCACGGTCTGCACGAAGTCGCCGGCCAGGGTGTCCCAGCGGTCGACCATCATCCGGACGATCCAGTCGGGCGACGGCAGCAACACCCGGGGCACGTCGAACAGCGTGACGCCCACTTGCCAGAAGTAAAGCACCCACCCGCCGAACAGCGCGGCGGTGGCCGTGCCATGCCAGGGCTTGCCGTCGAGCGCCGCCAACCTGCGCACGCTCAGGCCCGCCAGCAGCAAGACGACCCCCATCGGTAGCAGCAGCGGCTGCGGCCTGAAATCCGGCTGCTGTTGGGCCCGGGACAGCAGCCACCAGGCGACGACGGCAAACACCAGGCCGGCGACCACGGCCAGGCCGGCCTTGGCCTGCGGGGTGGACAGCTCGCGCGCCACGCTCACTGGACTACCCTGCGCGCCGCGCGCTGCCGGATTCGCGCTTGGCAGCGGTCCGGCGCGCTCACTGGACTACCCTGCATGCTGCGCATGCCGGGATTCGCGCTGGGTAGCGGCCCGACGCGCTCATGATGACGCCGGCCCCCGCCGCAGTACCAGCCGCTCCACCCCGGCCACGGCCATCGTCAAGCCCAGGCCCAGCAGCGCCGACATCACCAGCGCCGACCAGATGCCCACGGTGTTGCCGTAGTAGCTGCCGGTGAGCAGGCGCGCGCCCAGCCCGGCCTGGGCGCCGGTGGGCAGCTCGGCCACCATCGCGCCCACCACGCCGGCGGCAATCGCCACCCGCAGCGACGGGAACAGGTAGGGCAGCGCCGACGGCATGCGCAGCAGCCAGAAGGCCTGCCAGCGGCTGGCCGCATAGGTGTGCATCAGCTCGGTCTCGATGCGCTGCGGCGCGCGCAGGCCCTGCACCATGGCCACCGTGACCGGAAAGAAGCACAGGTACATTGCGATCGTCGCCTTGGGCGCCAGGCCGCTGAAACCCAGGCTGCCCAGGATCACCAGCACGATGGGCGCGATGGCCAGCACCGGCACCGTCTGGCTGGCCACGATCCAGGGCAGCAGCGCCCGGTCCAGCGTGCGGCTGTGCACGATGGCC
>JANNZD010000196.1:0-8290 GCA_031410435.1 Betaproteobacteria bacterium
GACCTGACTTTGACAGTTACAAGTGACACGCCCTCGTAAGCCCGCGCAGCGCAACACGTTTCCGGTCCGACGCCGGAAGGCCGTGTATCTATGGGGTTTGCCCGTATCAGGCGAGTTGCAGGATTGGCGGCGGGGGTTTGATCTGCAAGGATTTCAAGCACTTAGCCGCCTCAGGCGTCGGGTCGGTGACTTGCCAGACCGTGCCGTGAGGGCTCGACAATTGCGCGAGCTGGATGCGCCGCAGGCGGTCCGAGACGTTGCGCCAGGTGTCGGCGCAGGCGTGCTCCACGGTGCGCTCCAGCAGCAGCGACAACACCGTGATCGCCACGTGCGCGTGGATGCGGTGTGGCGCCCAATGGAACACCGGGCGCATGTCCAGCGTGCTCTTCATATCGCGCCAAGCCTGCTCCACACGGATCATCTGCTTATAGCCCAGCGCCATGTCCTGGGCGCTGAGCGTGTCATCGTTGCCGTGGACGAGGAACTTGCCATCGTAGTGCTCGGCGGCCTTGATCGCCTTGGCATCGAGCTGCAGCCCCTTGTCGCCCAGCGTGAGGTACTTGCCCCAGCGGCTGGAACTGCGCAGGGCGGCCACACGCTTGCTTTGCACATCCTGGGCGGCGTCGCCCATTGCGGCCAACTCGGCTTGAAGATGGTCGAGCAAATAGCGTCGATGCGCTTGCTGGCGCGCGGCCTCCTCGGGGTTGAAGCACACGACGTAGCGCAGCCGACGCTCGCCGTCTCCGATCACGACCTCCTTGATCTTGAGCCGCTGGCTCACCGTGCTGTAGCGCCCGGCACGTGCCAGGACCCGCTCGGTCAGCGCATCCCCGCGACGCATCGGCACGCACATGAGGTACTTGCCGCCGCCCGCAGCCAGCGCCTTGAAGTTAGCCGCCGAGACCATGCCTGCGTCGCCAACGAACAAGCAGCGCGTGAGCTGCCAGTCGCGCAGGTCGCGCTTGACCTGCGCCACCGTGGTGACATCCACCGTGTTGCCCGGGAACACCCAGTGCCGCACCGGGAAGCCCTCGCGCGTGACCGCCATGCCCACCACGATCTGCGGCGCATCGCTGCGCCCGTTCTTGCTCAGCCCGCGCTTGCGCGGCGCGCGGTAGGCACGGCCCCCGGCCGCCTTGCTGCCGTGCACGGTGTCTTCGGGCCCAACACCTTCGTCGTCCTGATCGATCTCGAAGTGCAAGGACGTGGTGTCGTAGAACAGCACCTCCACGTCCAGGTTCAGCAGGTCCGCGACGCGGTGGAAGATCTCGCGCTCGATGGGCTCCTTGTTGGCCTCCAGGAAGTCCATCGCGCGGTACAGGTGCTGCAGCGACAGGCCCTGGGTGCCCGGGATGTGGACCTCCTCCTTGAGCCATTGCTCCCAGCAGTACAGCTTGGAGCACGGTGCGCAGGCCCGATTGGCCACCATCGCGAACAGCGCACGCTCGACATCGAAGCCCAGGCGGCGCGAATGCGCCTGCGCTCGGATCACCTGGTCGATGCCCAGACGTTGCCACAGCGCTTGCAGCACGTAGACCTCACCGTAGGGCCAGGCGCACACCAGGCGCAGATCGCCGTTGCCAGCGCCAACGATCTCCTCGGGCGAGCAGCGTCGAAGGATGCTGGCGGCGAGTTTGCGCAAGCGCTCGACGACAGCCGGGTCGTCGGCGCGGCCACAGTTGTAGACCACCTGGGTCTCCGAGCGGCGTCGCTCGGGCGACCAGACGTTCTCGGCCAGTTGCAGGTACGACGCGGTGCTGCCGTTGGCGCGCCGCTGCTTGGACTCGCGCAAGTACATGTGCCCAAGCGTAGGCAGCATTGCCGAGGAAAAGCAAGAGCCCTACGGCAATCCATGTATCTAGGCATCTGGTGCTGCTTGAGCCCTCTCGACCTCGTCAAATCAATGACTTACACAACCCAGACACGCCAGAACCGAGGCTATGTGCCCTGGAACTGTCAAAGTCAGGTCTGATCGGCCAGTTGCGAGCTGGAATACGAGCCGCCCGAGCAACCGTGGTTGACGCTGTAGACCGGCTTGCCCAAGGACTTGATCACCCTATCCTTGCTCATCATCGCGGCCTCGGCCTGCAGCACCGAATTGCAGTTGACCGATGGGTGTTGCAAGGTGTTGGAGAACAGCGCATGGCGCTCGGCCAGGCGCTCGCGGTCCAGCAACACGGCCAGGAAGCCGCCCGCCACCGCGCCGGCCGGCAGATTGCCCTGGGCGGCGCCCTGCAGGTATCAGCCCCCCGTGCAGCCGAAGCCGTGGATGGCAATCAAGCGCTTGTTCCCGCCCTTGGGTGGTGCGGCCGGCATGGGTGCGGCCTCGGCCACCGGGTTGTGCAGCACTGCCGACTGGAAGATGCCGCGGTCGACGGCGGCGGTTTCCACCCGCACCACGAAGGGCACTTGCACCGCCAGCAACTTGGTGGTGCTGCCCGCCTCGGCCGGGATGGCGCTGGTATCGGCCAGCGGCGTGAAGGCTGCGGGCGCCGCAAGCACCCCCCACAGCCAGGTTGAAGTGGCGACGGGTCAGATGGCTGGTCATGCCGCTGTCCTCTTGGAGCGGCTGCAGCGAAGTTCAGACGGGCCCGGCCGGTGGTCTTACAAACCTATTTCGCGGCCAGTCCGAGGCGCTCGATCAGCGCCTTGTCCTTGGCATAGGTTTCGCGCGCCCACTTGGCGTAGTCGTCGCCGCTGCGGTACCAGAGGTCCTGGTTCAACTGCTCGAGCAGCTCCAGGTGCTTCGGGTCCTCCATCGCCTTCTTGAACGCGTCGTGCACCACCTTGACGACGGCCGGATCGATGCCCTTCGGCCCGACGATCCCGTACGGTGATTGCGACACGACGCCATAGCCCAGCTCTTTGGCGGTCGGCACATTGGGCCAACGCTTGGTGCGCTTCTCGCCGAAGGTCACGAGCAGCCGCATCTGGCCGCTTTCGACGAACTTGTCCCAGCCGGTCGCGTCGCTCTGTGCCATGACATGGCCGCCGAGCAGGGCCGACTGCAGATCGGCGTTGCCCTTGAACGGGACATGGTTGAGCTGGACCTTCGCATTGATCGCGACCTCTTCCATCAGCAAGTGCGGCGACGAGCCGATGCCGGTCGAGCCGTAGTCGATCTTGCCGGGGCTCTTGCCCGCCGCCTCGATGTAGTCTTTGAACGTCTTGTACGGCGAGTCGGCGCGCACCGTGAAGCCAAACGTGTAGCCGGAGACGCCGACGATGTAGGTGAAGTCCTTCAGCGGGTCCCACTTCATCTTCTGCATGTGCGGGATGCGCAGCATGCCGAGCGGAAACTGTGCCAGCGTGTAGCCGTCAGGCTTGGCGGTCAGCGCCATCGTGCCCGGACCGAGCGTGCCGCCGCCGCCGGGCCGGTTCTCGACGATGATGTTCTGCCCCAGGTTCTTGCCGGCGAGCTCGGCCAGCAAGCGCATGTGGCGGTCGGTCGAGCCGCCGGCGGGCCACGGCACGATCAGGGTGATGGGCTTGGTCGGAAAGCCCTGGCCGATCGCGCCCAGAGGCGACAGCAGCGCTGCGGTACAACAAGTCGCCAACAGCATGCGGCGTGAGAAGGTCATGGTCATTCGGAGTTTCCTTTTCTTTGCGGCCGCATCCGGCCGCGGTGGGTTGCTAAACGCGGTCCTGGCCGGCCGCTTTCGATGCTTCGTACTCGCGCTCCTGCAGCTCGCGCCACATGAGCTTGCCCGAGCCTGAGCGGGGCAGCGACGACACGATCTGCACGATGCGCGGGCTCTTGTAGGCCGCCATGTGCTCGTGGGCCCAGTCGATGATCTGCTGCTCGGTGGCGCCATGCCCGGGCTTGAGCACCACCAGCGCCTTCACCGTCTCGCCGCGCCGCGCATCAACCGCCGCGATGACGCAGGCCTCCTGGATCGCGGGGTGGCGGTACATCAACGCCTCCACTTCCGCAGGCCAGACCTTGTAGCCCGACGCATTGATCATGCGTTTGAGCCGGTCGGTCATGAAGAAGTAGCCGTCTTCGTCGACGAACGCGAGGTCGCCGGTGCGCAGGAAGCGCTTGCCGTCGATGTCGATGAAGGTGGCCGCCGTGGCATCGGGGTTGTTCCAGTAGCCCTGCATCACCTGCGGACCGTGGACCACGATCTCGCCGCTTTCGCCGCGCGGCAGTTCGCGCAGCGTGTCGGGGTCGACGATGCGTGCATCGACGTCGAACACCGGCACGCCCAGGCACTGCGGCTTGGGCCGGTGCGGCGGGTTGATGTGGGTGGCGGCCATCGTCTCGGACATGCCGTAGCCTTCGATGAACGCCAGCCCGACACTCTCCTGCAGCCGGCGCGCCACCGCTTCGGGCATCGCGGCACCGCCGCCGCGGATCACCTGCAGGCTGGACAAGTCGCAGGCCGACAGCATGGGCTGGGCCAGGAAATCGACCAGCATCGCGGTGATGGTCTGCCAGGTGGTCACGCGATAACGCTGAATGCACGCCGCGGCCGCTTCGCGGTCCCAGCGCGGCAGCACGACGATGGTGCCGCCCACGTACAGCGGCCCGTTCATGCTGCCCGACAGCCCGGTGACGTGGAAGAAGGGCAGCGCCGACAGGAACACCGCGTCCTGGGTGCGCGAGAACCAGGTGGTGCCCCCCACCAGGGTGCTCATCACGCTGCGGTGGGTGTGCACGCAGCCCTTGGGCGCGCCGGTGGTGCCCGAGGTGTAGGGCATCACGCAGGGGTCGTCCGGCCCGGCGGTCAGCGGGCCTGGCCGCAGGCCGCGCGCCAGCGCTTCGGTCCACGGCGTCACGCCGGGGACGCGCGGCACATCGCGCGCAGCCGCGACGAAATCGGGCACGCGCAGGTCGGTCGGCCGCTTCAGGTAGTCGCTGTAGGTGGCCACCACCAGCTGCTGCAAGCCGCCGCCCGCGCCTTCGCGCAGCAGCGGCTGCATCTGCGGCAGCAGCTCCTGCGCGACGAAGGCCGTGTCGGCCTGGCAGTCGTCGACATAGTGACGCAGCTCGTCGGTGCGGTTCATCGGATTGACCGGCACCACCACCGCATTGGCGCGCAGGATGGCGTAGAAGGCGAGCACCCATTGCGGGCTGTTCTGCATGTACAGCAGCACGCGGTCGCCGGCCTTGACGCCGCACTCGAGCTGCAGGAAGCCGGCCATGCGCTCGGCCTCGTCCTTGAACTCGGCAAAGCTCACTACCGTGTCGTAGAAGACGATGAAGGGCTTGTCGGGATAGCGCGCCGCCGACACCTCGGCGTTGTAGAAGACGTTGGTCTGCGGCAGCGTCAGGTGGCGCGGGGCCTGCGGCGGCCAGTGCCGGAAATGCGGTGGGGTGGCTTGGTCCATGGCGGTCTCCGCGATGGGGCTGGCGCGCGCTCAGTTCGAGAACGCCGCGATGCCGGTGATTGCCCGGCCCAGGATCAGCGCATGCACGTCGTGGGTGCCCTCGTAGGTGTTGACCACCTCGAGGTTGACCAGGTGGCGCGCCACGCCGAACTCGTCGCTGATGCCGTTGCCGCCCATCATGTCGCGCGCCAGGCGGGCGATGTCGAGCGACTTGCCGCAGGAGTTGCGCTTGACGATCGAGGTCAGCTCCACCGCCGCGCTGCCGTCCTCGCGCATGCGCCCCAGGCGCAGGCAACCCTGCAGGCCCAGCGTGATCTCGGTCAGCATGTCGGCCAGCTTCTTCTGCACCAGCTGGTTGGCCGCCAGCGGCCGCCCGAACTGCTTGCGGTCGAGCACGTACTGGCGAGCGCGCTGGTAGCAGTCCTCGGCCGCGCCGAGCGCGCCCCAGGCGATGCCGTAGCGCGCGCTGTTCAGGCAGGTGAACGGGCCCTTCAATCCGCGTACTTCGGGAAACGCGTTCACTTCGGGGCAGAACACATTGTCCATCACCACTTCGCCGGTGACGCTGGCGCACAAGCCCACCTTGCCCTCGATGACCGGCGCCGACAAACCCTTGGCACCCTTGTCGAGCACGAAGCCGCGGATCTGGCCTTCGTCGTCCTTGGCCCAGATGACGAACACGTCGGCGATCGGCGAGTTGCTGATCCACATCTTGTTGCCGGTCAGGCTGTAGCCCCCCGGCACCTTGCGGGCGCGCGTCACCATGCTGCCGGGGTCGGAGCCGTGGTCGGGCTCGGTCAGGCCGAAGCAGCCTATCCATTCGCCGCTGGCCAGCTTGGGCAGGTACTTCTGCTTCGTCGCTTCGTTGCCGAACTCGAAGATCGGCACCATGACCAGCGACGACTGCACGCTCATCATCGAGCGGTAGCCCGAGTCGACCCGCTCGACCTCACGCGCGATCAGGCCATAGCTGACGTAGCTCAGGCCCGGGCCGCCGTAGGCCTCGGGAATGGTCGGGCCGAGCAGGCCGAGCTCGCCCATTTCGCGAAAGATCGCGGGGTCGGTGGTGTGGTGGCGGAAGGCCTGCACCACACGCGGCGCGAGCCGATCCTGGCAGTAGGCTTGGGCGGCGTCGCGCACCATGCGCTCGTCATCGGTGAGCTGCGCATCGAGCAGGAAGGGGTCGTCCCAGTGGAAGCGGGCTTTCGAGGCGGGGGGGGATGTCATGTCAGTCTCCTGTCGGGGGGGTTGTGGCGGTGCCGGATGTGCGTGGCGTCAGAGCGCCTGCACCAGTTCCGGAACGGCGGTGAACAAATCGGCTTCAAGGCCGTAGTCGGCGACGCTGAAGATCGGCGCCTCGACGTCCTTGTTGATCGCCACGATCACCTTGCTGTCCTTCATGCCGGCCAGGTGCTGGATCGCGCCGCTGATGCCGCAGGCGATGTAGAGCTGCGGGGCGACGATCTTGCCGGTCTGGCCGACCTGCCAGTCGTTGGGCGCGTAGCCGGCGTCCACCGCGGCGCGGCTGGCACCGAGTGCGGCGCCCAGCTTGTCGGCCAGCGGCGTGAGCACGGCGTCGAACTGCCCGGCGCTGCCCATCGCCCGGCCGCCCGAGACGATGATCTTGGCCGCCGTCAACTCGGGCCGGTCGTTCTTGGCAATCTCGCTGCCCAGAAAGCTGCTGGCGCCCGAGGCCGCCACCGCTGCGAGCGATTCGACCGCCGCGCTGCCGCCGGTGGCGGGGGCCGGGTCGAAGCCGGTGGTGCGCACCGTGATCACCTTGGTGGCATCGCTGCTCTGCACCGTGGCAATCGCATTGCCGGCATAGATCGGCCGCTCAAAGGTGTCGGCGCTGATCACCTTGGTGGCATCGCTGATCTGGCTCACGTCCAGCAAGGCGGCCACCCGCGGGGCCACGTTCTTGCCGGCGGCGGTGGCCGGGAACAGGATGTGGCTGTAAGCGGACGCGTCCGCCCCAACAATCGCCAGCACCTGCGCAGCGATGTTCTCGGCCAGGCCATGGCCCAGGCAGTCGGCGTCGGCATGCAGCACCTTGGCCACGCCGGCTATTCTGCCGGCGGCTGCGGCAGCGCCCGCGGCATTGTGGCCGGCCACCAGCACATGCACCTCTCCGCCACAGGCCAACGCGGCGCTCACGGTGTTGAGGGTGGCGCCCTTGATGGACGCGTTGTCGTGTTCGGCCACGACCAGAATGTTCGCCAGTGCAGCCATCTCAGATCACCTTCGCTTCGTGCTTGAGCTTGCTCACCAGGGTGGCCACGTCGGGCACCTTGATGCCGGCGCCCCGCTTGGGCGGCTCGCTGACCTTGAGGGTCTTGATCCGGCAGCTGACATCCACGCCCAGGTCGGCCGGCTTGAACACCGCCAGCATCTTCTTCTTGGCCTTCATGATGTTGGGCAGCGTGACGTAGCGCGGCTCGTTCAGGCGCAGGTCGGTGGTGATCACCGCCGGCATGCTCAACGAGAGCGTCTCGGAGCCGCCGTCGATCTCGCGCGTGACCCTGAGCTTGCCGTCGACCACCTCGACCTTGCTGGCGAAGGTGCCTTGCGGCAGCCCGGCCAGCGCGGCCAGCATCTGCCCGGTCTGGTTGCAGTCGTCGTCGATCGCCTGCTTGCCCAGGATGATCAGCCCCGGCTGCTCCTTGTCGACCAGCGCCTTCAGCAGCTTGGCCACGGCCAGCGGCTGCAGGTCGTCGGCACACTCGACCAGGATGGCGCGGTCGGCGCCGATAGCCATCGCGGTGCGCAGCGTTTCCTGGCACTGGGTGACGCCACAGGAGACGGCGATCACCTCGGTGACCACGCCCTTCTCACGCAGCCGAACCGCCTCCTCGATGGCAATCTCGTCGAAGGGGTTCATGCTCATCTTGACGTTGGCGATGTCGACGCCGCTGCCGTCGGACTTGACGCGAACCTTCACGTTGTAGTCGACGAC
>JANNZD010000197.1:0-4627 GCA_031410435.1 Betaproteobacteria bacterium
GCCACCTCGCTCATGCCCTTCTTGTGGCCGTCCAGTTCCTCCAGCGTGATCATCGGCAGGAAGACGTCGTGCTCCTCGAAGCGGAACAGGCTCATCGGGTCGTGCATCAGCACATTGGTGTCGAGCACGAAGAGCTTGGCCGGCCCGGTGCCGCGCGGGCTGCGCACCCGGGTTTTGCCGGGCGCGCTTGCTGCGCCGGCGGCCACCGGCTGGCGCGTGGGCAGCTTGGTGGGCATGCCGGCCAGCGCCGCTGCGCGAGCCGGCGCTGCCGCCGGGCTGGCCGGCAGGGCCGGCGGGGCGGACTTGGCCACCGGTCGGGCCGGCCCCTTGGCCGCAGCCACCGGGGCGCCGCCGTCAAACAGGTCGAGCGACGCGCCGGCCAGGGGCTCGGCGGATGCCCGGCCGCGCTTGCGTTCGGCGCGTGGGGCGGCCTGGGCTTCAAATTCGGCTTGTGACAGGATGGCGGCCTTGGAGGCAGGGGGCTTGGGCAGCGGCATGGACGGGTGGGGGGTTCGGTAAGGGTGGCGGGGCGGGGTCGACGCGCCGAGGGGGCGGCTCAGCGCGCAGCGCCGGTGTGCATGGCTGCGGGCCGCCAACAAAAAAGCCGCACAGGCGGCTGTGCGGCTTGGATCAGGTCAGGAATCTGCGCGGGGCAACTCTCTGGCATGCGAGGATTATGCACAAGCGGCCTGGCGGCACGGTGGCCGGCTCGGTCAGGCGGCAGGCCGCAGGGCCTGCGCGCCCGGTAGGGCATCAAGCAGCCTTCTTGAAGCCCTTGACCGCGGTGAGCACTTCTTCCACATGCCCGGCCACCTTGATGCCGCGCCACTCGGCGCGCAAGACGCCAGCGGCGTCGATCAGGAAGGTGCTGCGCTCGATGCCCTTGACCTTCTTGCCGTACATGATCTTGTTCTTGACCACGCCGAACATGTGGCAGAGTTTTTCTTCGGTGTCGGCGATCAGCTCATAGGGCAGTTCGAGGTTCTGGCGGAATTTCTCGTGCGAGGCCATGTTGTCGCGCGAGATGCCGAACACCACTGCGCCGGCCTTGACGAAGTCTTTGTGCATGTCGCGAAATTGCATCGCCTCGGTGGTGCAACCGGGGGTATGGTCCTTGGGGTAGAAGTACAGCACCACGGCACGGCCGGCATAGGCTTGCGGGGTGAACTTCACGCCACTGGTGGCAAGGGCTTCGAATTCGGGCAAGGCTTTATTGAGGACGGGCGTCATGGGCGGGCCATCGTGGCGTTCGTGGCGTTCGTTGAGCAGACGTACTGGGCGGGCTTGCAGCGAAGCGCGGGCAATCCTGGGTTGTGCAAGCCGGGCACCGCAAGGTCTGCGAGGTCAAGCGTGGCACCGGATCAAGGCGTAACCCGGGATTATAAAGTTTCATCGCAGCCTTGCCCCATCCACGCGCTGCGGGGTATCCCTCAAGCGGCTGGGTCCACGGGGTCTAGCAGCAGCGCGGCCACGACAGACCGCCCCTCGGCCACCAGGACGTTGTAGGTGCGGCAGGCAGCGGCGGTGTCCATGGTCTCGACGCCGATGCGGCGGTCGATCAAGGCGCGCATCAGCGCGGCGGGCACGAAGCGCTGGCGCGGCCCGCTGCCGAAAATCACCAATTCGGGCGCCAAGGCCAGCACCGCGTCGAAATCGGCCGGGGTCAGCTGCTCGGGGCGGCGCGGCGGCCAGGGCCTGACCGAGCCGGTCCAGGGCACCAGCAGGCTGTGGCCGAAACGGGTGTTGCCCACCCACAGGGCCAGCGGGTCGTGGCGGGTGATGACATTGGTGCCTGCCAGCTGATCGGGTTGGAACTTCATCGCGGGGCTGCCTGGCTGGGGCCTGCTTGCGGCAGGCTAAACGGGGATCAGGGCGGGCCAGGGTACGGGCCCGACCCCCAAGGCTAAAATTATAGGTTTTGCGGTGCTGCCTGCCCGATGCCAGCCTGATCACCAGGCCCTGGCCGGACCGCCACCCTGACTGGAGCCCTTGTGACTTCTCCCGCGCTGCCCCCCGGCCTCAAGCCCCTGCTGAAATCGGCCAAGCTGGCCAATGTCTGCTACGACATCCGCGGCCCGGTGCTGGACAAGGCCCGCCAGATGGAGGACGAGGGCCACAAGATCATCAAGCTCAATATCGGCAACATCGCCGCCTTCGGGCTGGAGCCGCCCGACGAGATCGTGCAGGACATGATCCGCAACCTGCCGCACAGCGCCGGCTACACCGACAGCAAGGGCCTGTTCGCGCCGCGCAAGAGCGTGGTGCACTATTGCCAGGAGAAGAAGATTGCCGGCGTGACGGTGGACGATGTCTACCTGGGCAACGGTGCGTCCGAACTGATCACGATGAGCATGAACGCGCTGCTCAACAGCGGTGACGAGATCCTGGTGCCGGCGCCCGACTACCCGCTGTGGACCGCCTCGGTGGCGCTGTCGGGCGGCACGCCAGTGCACTACCTGTGCGACGAGGGCGCCGACTGGACCCCCGACCTGGACGACATCCGCCGCAAGATCACGCCCAACACCCGGGGCATCGTGGTCATCAACCCGAACAACCCGACCGGTGCGCTCTACCCCGACGCGGTGCTGCAGCAGATCGTCGAGATCGCGCGTCAGCACCACCTGATCGTGTTTGCCGACGAGATCTACGACAAGACCCTGTTCGACGGCCACACCCACACCAGCATCGCCGCGCTGGCCGACGACCTGCTGTTCCTGACCTTCAACGGCCTGAGCAAGAACTACCGCAGCTGCGGCTACCGCGCTGGCTGGATGATCGTCTCGGGCGACAAGCGCCATGCCCGCGACTACATCGAGGGCCTGAACATGCTGGCGTCGATGCGGCTGTGCGCCAACACCCCGGGCCAACTGGCGATCCAGACCGCGCTGGGTGGCTACCAGAGCATCAAGGACCTGGTCGCCCCCAGCGGCCGGCTGTGCCGCCAGCGCGACCTGGCCTACCGGCTGCTGTCGCAGATCCCGGGCGTCTCGGTGGTCAAGCCCAAGGCGGCGCTGTATATGTTCCCGCGGCTCGACCCGGCGATGTACCCGATCGCCGACGACCAGCAGTTCGCCTACGAGCTGCTGGCCGAGGAGAAGGTGCTGATCGTGCAGGGCACCGGCTTCAACTGGATCGCGCCCGACCACTTCCGGCTGGTTTTCCTGCCCAACTCCGACGACCTGGCCGAGGCCATCGGCCGCATCGAGCGATTCCTCTCGCATTACCGCCGCCGCCACGCGGCCTGAAAGCAATCATGAAAACTCGAAGTGTTTCGGCGCAGGCGCTTGTCATAGAGCGAGGTGATGTCGCAGCCAAACCCATCCAGGTCGGCCTGCTCGGCATCGGCACCGTCGGCAGTGGCACCTTCAAGGTGCTTAACCGCAACCAGGCCGAGATCCGGCGCCGCGCCGGCCGGGGCATCGAGATCGCGATGGTGGCCGACCTGGACACCGCGCGGGCCCAAGCCATCGTCGGCCCGAACGTGACCGTGGTGGCTGACGGCCGCCAGGTGATTGCCAACCCCGACATCGACATCGTGATCGAGCTGATCGGTGGCTATGGCATCGCCAAGACCCTGGTGATGGCCGCGATCGCTGCCGGCAAGCATGTGGTCACCGCCAACAAGGCGCTGCTGGCGGTGCATGGCACCGAGATCTTTGCCGCCGCCAGCGCCCAGGGCGTGATGGTGGGCTTCGAGGCGGCGGTGGCCGGCGGCATCCCGATCATCAAGGCGCTGCGCGAGGGCCTGACGGCCAACCGTATCGAGTGGATCGCCGGCATCATCAATGGCACCACCAACTTCATCTTGAGCGAGATGCGCGACAAGGGCCTGGACTTCGGCGTGGTGCTCAAGGAAGCCCAGCGCCTGGGCTATGCCGAGGCCGACCCCACCTTCGACATCGAGGGCGTGGACGCGGCCCACAAGGCCACCATCATGAGTGCGATCGCCTTCGGCACGCCGGTGCAGTTCGACAAGGCGCATGTCGAGGGCATCACCGCGCTGCAGGCCACCGACATCCGCTATGCCGAGCAGCTCGGCTACCGCATCAAGCTGCTGGGCATCACCAAGCGGCGCGATGACGTGGGCGGCATCGAGCTGCGGGTGCACCCCACCTTGATCCCGGCCAAGCGGCTCATCGCCAATGTTGAGGGCGCGATGAACGCGGTGGTGGTGCATGGCGACGCCGTGGGCACCACGCTGTACTACGGCAAGGGCGCTGGCGCCGAGCCCACCGCCAGCGCGGTGGTGGCTGACCTGGTGGACATCGCCCGCCTGGCCAGCGCCCAGGCCGACCACCGCGTGCCCTACCTGGCCTTCCAGCCGGGCTCGCTGGCCGACACCCCGGTGCTGCCGGTGGCGCAGGTGATCACGTCCTTCTACCTGCGCCTGCAGGTGGCCGACCAGACGGGGGTGCTCAGCCGCATCACCACCATCCTGGCCGACCATGACATCTCGATAGACGCGGTGCTGCAGCGTGAATCGGCGGAAGGCGAGAAGCAGACCGACCTGATCATCCTCACCCACGACACCGTGGAAGGCCGAATGCGCGATGCGCTGGCGCTGATGCAGGCCCTGCCCACGGTGTTGGCGCCGATCGTCAACATCCGCAAGGAAGAATTGAACTGA
>JANNZD010000198.1:0-2152 GCA_031410435.1 Betaproteobacteria bacterium
GGGAAAGGTCATCACCTCGCCGGCGCCCAGCTCGCGCATGCGTGCCGCCATCGCCTGCGAATCGCTGGTGCACAGGGCGCAGGCGCGCAGCACGCGCCGGGTGACCCAGCGCATCAGCCGGCTGCGCTGCGGCGTGACCAGGATGTCGCTGCCCCAGGCCGACCCGACCAGCCGCCCCGGTGCCCCCAGCCAGCGGGTGGCCAGCCAGGCCAGGGTGCCGTGCGAAGTGAGGTAATGCGCATGGATCCAGTCGGGCCGCACCGCCTTGAGCCACTGCGCCAGCCGCGGCAGCTGGCGCAGCAGGCCGGCATTGCCACCCTCGAAGCGCGGCCGCGTGCCCAGCGCCAGGCGGCGCGCAGGCGGCACCAGCGCGTCGAAGCCCGGCGCGAAGCCGCGCGACGAGGCCGCCCACAGCTCGACCTGGGGAGCCAGCGCGCGGGCCCATTTCAGCAGGTGCGGGCTGTCGCCGTCGCCCAACAGCACCAGCCTCATGGGCGGGCCTCGGGCGCCGGGCCGGCGGCTTCGGGTGCATCAGCAGGGCCTGCCCAGGCGTCGTAGCCAGCGCGCAGGTCGGGATGCCGCACCAGCCAGCGGGCGTCGCCGTCGCGCGCATCGCCCACCACCACCGCGGGGTTGCCGGCAATCACCGAGAACGCGGGGAAGTCGCCGCGCAGCACGCTGCCGGCGCGCACGATGCAACCGCGGCCCAGGCGTGCACCGGCCTCGACCAGGCTGTGCGGGCCGATGAAGCAGTAGGGGCCGACCTCCACCGCGCCGGCCACCCAGCCCGGGCGCTGGTCCGCCCAATCGACATAGGCTCGGCCCAGCAGGCGCTGCGCCCGGTGCGAGCTGTGGGTGACGATGCTCACATGGTGGGTGATCTGTACGCCCTCGCCTATCGTCACGCCGCCGCTGGCCTCGATGAAGTTGAAGGGGCCGATGTAGACATGGTCAGCCAGTTGCAGGCGGTCTTCATGCTCGATGCAGGTGGACGGGGCGATCCGGGTGTTCGCCAGGTGCCGGCCGCCCGAGGTCTCGCCAAACACCACCCGGTGCAGTAGCAGGTGCGCCAGCCGGCGGCGCCAGCGGTTGAGCCAGCCGCGCCAGGGGCCGCTCATGCCTGGGCCCCTAACGGCCCCGGCGCCGCGCCGGCCGGCGCCAGCGGCCAGGTGGCCAGGCGCCAGAAATAGGCGCCGAAGTAGACCGCCATCGCCGCCGACACCGCCCAACCCGCCGTCTGCAGCCCGCCCCAGGCCAGGCCGGCGGCCAGCGCGGCCACGAACACGCCTTGCCCCACCAGCGCCAGCTTCAGCGCCCAGGCCTGGGCCTGCCAGGCCATGGTCACCACCCCCAGCGGCGACGCCACGAAGTGCAGGCCGATGTAGAGCGCCAGCGCCTGGGCCAGCGCACCGGCATCGGCCCAGGCTGGCCCGAAGGCCCAGACGAACAGCGGCGGCGCCAGCCACCACAGCCCTGCCACCAGCGGCGCGGCCAGCAGGGCCAGCAGGGCCATGGTGCGCAGCACCAGGCTGCGACCGGCAGCGGTGCAACCCACACAGCCCGCACCGTCGGCCACCCCGGCTGCCGCCAGCCGCGGATACAGCGCCTGCGACACCGCGCCGCCCACCAGCGTGGCCGGCGCCTTCAGGTAACGCAGCGACAGCCCCCAGGCGCCGGCCGCAGCTGGCCCCAGGCTGCCGGCGACCAGCGCGAGGGCCAGCGTGTCCTGCAGCGCGCCCAGGAAAGCATGCGGCGTGTTAAGAAGCGGAAAGCTGCGGTGCCGCCGCGCCACCTCGCGCCAGCCGACCCGGGCCGCATCGCGTGCTGCCGCCGGCCCGGGCCAGCCCAGCGCGGCCAGTGCGGCCCCAGCCGCCAGCGTGGGTGCAATGATCAGCCCGGCCACGCCGGCCTGCAGCAAGCCCAGCAGCGCCTGCCCCAGCGCACCGCCGCCATGCTGCAGCACGCGGGCCAGCGCCAGGGCGCGGAAGCGCTGCGCCCGGGTGGCCTGCAGCGTGGCCAGCGACACCAGGCCCAGCAGCCCCACCGCCGCCGGCAGCCACAGCGGCCACAGCGCACCGGCCCAGGCGGCCCAGGCGGCGGCGCCGAACCCGCACAGCAGCACCATGCCGCTGATCAGGCGCAGGCACAGGCG
>JANNZD010000199.1:0-19144 GCA_031410435.1 Betaproteobacteria bacterium
GTGCTGCCGATGTTGGCAATCAGGCGGGGGCGGTCGAATTGCGCCATGGTGGGGCGGGTGTGCGCGGGTCGGCGCGGTCGATCCTGGGGGCAGGCGGCTGGCGGCCAGATCGCGCGGATCGCGCGGATCGCGCTGAGGGCCGCCAGCGCCGGCCCGCTGGGACCGCCGTCCGGCGTTCACTTGGCCCGGTGCGCGGCTCGGCTCAAAACCTCAAAACCTCGAAACGGATATTGCACAATGTGCAGCTTGACTACACAGGGTTGGCGAGCGCAGGGCCTCGGCTGCGGGCTTGTGCGGCGAACGTGCAGACAGGATGCCGGCAGGCCCGTCGCGCAGCGCGCTGGATCAAGGGGCTTGAGTTTCTCGTAAGCCGCGTGAAGTTTCGCTACGTTCCGGGCCTGTGGCGCCAGCAGGCCGGGCCACGCAGGCGCGCTGCTTGCTTGCGCTGGGCCCATGCCGTCCGCCTGCCTTTTTATGGGATTGCCTTGACAGCCACCTCGCAAACGTCCGGCCTGCCGGCCACTGCCGATGCCAGCTATCCGCGTCTGGTCGCCGACATCGGTGGCACGAATGCCCGCTTTGGCTGGCTCGACGGCCCTGGCCAGACGGTGGCGCGGGTGCACAAGCTGTCGGTGCCGGCCTTTGCCGGGCCGGCCGAGGCCGCGCGCAGCTACCTCGACGCGCTGCAGGCCGAGCTGGGTGGGGCCTACCGGCCACCGCGCCATGCGGCCTTTGCGGTGGCCACGGCGGTGGCTGGTGACCGCATCGCCTTCACCAACAGCCATTGGGATTTCGTGCGCAGCCAGGTGCAGGCCATGCTGGGCCTGCGCAGCCTGCTGATGCTCAATGACTTCGAGTCGCTGGCGCTGTCGCTGCCCTGCCTCGGTGAGGCGCAGCTGCGCCGCCCGGCCGCGGCAGCGGCCGTCCCGCCGGTGCTGACCGACGGCAGCCTGCTGGCGGTGGTGGGGCCGGGCACGGGCCTGGGGGTGGGCGCGGTGGTGCGCACCCCCGGTGGCTGGGTGGCACTGCCAGGTGAGGGTGGGCATGCCACGCTGGCCCCGGCCGACGACCTGGAAAGCGCGGTGCTGGCCCAGGTGCGCCGCCAATTTGCCCATGTGTCGGCCGAGCGACTGCTGTCGGGCATCGGCCTGCCGGTGCTGCACCAGGCCCTGGGCGCGGTGCAGGGCGCGGCCCCGGCGCCGCTGACGGCGGCGCAGATCGTCGATGCCGGCAATGCCGGCCCTGCCGAAGGCGCCGGCGGCGATGCCCTGTGCAGCCAGACGCTGGACCTGTTCTGCGCACTGCTGGGCGGCTTTGCCGGCAATGTGGCGCTGACCCTGGGCGCGCGCGCTGGCCTGTTCATCGGAGGTGGCATCGCGCCCCGCTTTGCCGACCGCTTCCTGGCCTCGGCCTTCCGCGAGCGCTTCGAGGCCAAGGGCCGCTTTCGCGGCTATCTGGCGGCCATCCCGACGGCCTTGATCACCGACACACTGGCGGCCCTGAGCGGTGCCGCGTTGGCGATCGAGCAGCAGGTGGCCAGCGCGGTCTGACAAGTCTTGGGGCGTGCGGCGGCCGCTGGCGTGTGCCGGCACCGGCCTGGGTTGCCCTGATCCGCGCTTGGGGGCGGCGCTCGGGCGGCTATGCTGCGCCCGACACCTTCGATGGATTGGTCCCGATGGACGCCGACCTGCAGATGCCTCGCCCTGAGTTCTCGCGCCGCCGTTTGTGGCCGCAACTGGCCGCGCTTTTGGCCATTTGCAGCCTGGCCGCGCCGGCGCGGGCCGGTGGCGACCCCACCGCCACACTGTGCGGCGCGGCAGCACCGCCGCCCTACCCGGCGCCTGACAAGCCCGCGCTGGTCGAATCCTGGCTGCTGGACGGCCGTCGCGACGGCGCCGCACCCGACTGCAGCGCGCTGCAGGGCCGCGATTTCGAGCTGCTGGTGCGCGTCACCGCCAGCTTCAACGGGCCGGCCGACATCGATGCGCTGCTGGCGCGCATGGGCGCGGTGTCGGCCCTGAAGGGGGCCACCTACTGGTCCTTCACCGACCACAAGCGCCAGCTCTTGTTCAAGGAAGCCTTTGCGGTGGACAAGCCCGGCAGCACCCAGCCGCGGCCCGACTTCACCGCCACCGAGCTGCGCAGCGGCGCCGAGATGCCCTTCGTGCACAACGACAACCGCTCGTCCCACCTGTCGCCCTATGGCATGCGTCTGGTCAAGGCCACGCCCGACATGGTGCAGTTGCAGGTGGAGAACCTGGGCGAAATGCGCATGTTGGGCCTGCTGCTGGTGGCCGCGCGCGAGACGCAGTGGTCAGTGACCGTCGAGCGACTGGGCCCCGGCCGCTGGGGTTATCGCAGCCTGCTGGCCCAGCGCCGGCTGCGCCTGGGCCGCAACGAGCAGCACCGCCTGTCCAATCTGGCACGTTGCGTGGCGATGTTCGACCTGCTGGCCGGCCGCCAGACCGAGATCGAGGCCTACCGATAGTCCGGGCTCAAGGGCTGAGCGCGCGCTGCACCAGCGCCAGCAGCTCGGCCGGCATCACCGCCTCGCCCAAGGCCCCGGCGGCCTTCAGCATGTCGGCGCGGCGCTGGCGTGGGGCGGCTTCCATCTCACCGTGGTAGACGATCACCGGCTGGGCCTGGCCGGCTGCTCGCAGGGTCTGGATCAGGTGGGTGGCGGCCTGGGCGCCCTCGGGCGGGCGTGACCAGTCGCTGAGCACCAGGTCGAAGCGCTCGCCGGCCAGGGCATCGGCCTGGATGCGGGCCAGCGCTTCGTCGGTGCTTTGGGCGGTGACCACCTCGATCTGCAGCTTGGCCAGCATCGCGCGCTCGCGCAGATTGTTGTCGGGGAGGTCGTCCACCCACAGCACCCGCACGGCATCCGTCCGGTCGATCAGGGCCTGGGCATCGCGCTGCAACTGGTAGCGGTAGTGGTCGTACAGCGGCGGGCCGCCGCGTTGCTGCTGGGCCTGGTCCACGCTGTCGGCAAAGCGGTTGACCATCCGGTCGAGCTGGGCGTCAGGCGGCCGGGGGGGTGCGACCACGGGTGAAGGTGCCGGCGCGCCAAGGTGGATGCCGCCGTTCTTGGCCGGTCCGCGCACCGTCGGCACGGGCGCGGCGGCGGCCGGCGGTTTCGGCGCCGGGCGGCGCGAGCGGATCAGGCCCACCGTGGCGCGCAGGCCCTTGGCCACCTGGGTCCAGGCCTCGTCGCGGTTGGCCCAGGACGTGACCGGCTTCAAGTCGGGCGGCAGGGCCTGCAGCTTCAGGAAGGGCAGGTCGTCGGCATCGGCCGGGTCGATGTCGACCGCGCGCACGATGATGGGCACCACCTCGCACTGCTGGGCCTGCTGGCGCTGCATGGCTTGGGCCAGCTCGACACCCCAGATGTAGTCGCTGCCGATGAAATCGGTGCTCACCAGCAGCAGCACCAGGTCGGCCTCGGTCAGGTGCTTGTCGATGGCCTGGCCCCAGGCCTGGCCCGGCACGATCTGGCGGTCATGCCAGGCGCTGATCAGGCCGCGCCGCTCCAGGATCTTCAGGTGGCCGGCCAGCTCTTCGCGCAGGGTTTCGTCCTCGTGCGCATAGCTGTAGAACAGGCTGACCGGTGCGGTGTTGTCGGGGCTGGGCATGGTGGGCACTCCGGGCGTTGCGGCGGGGGTCATTTTGGCGCCTGTCCCGGTGCCGGCAAAGGGCCTCAGCGCGCTGCTGCCAGCGGATGCGCGGCCAGCAGGCGGGTGTCGGGGGTAGGCCGGCGCCGGCGCGAGACGCGACTGGACGTCGGGCATGTCCACGCCCAAGGGGGCCATGGGGTTGTCAGACAGCGGCGCCAGAGGGTAGGCCTGGCAGATCATCGGGTCGACCTTGGCATGGCGGGCGGCGGCCACCTCAATGCAGCGCAAGTCGGTGCCGGTATGGCCGCCGGCGCCCAGTTCAAGCAGGTCGTCGAGCGAGTGGGTCAGATCGTCGCCGCTGGCGTCGGCGCCGTGCTGCCAGCCTTCGGTCAAGGGGTCGGGGCCGGCCCGCGGCGCCATCGGCGCGATGCCGAGAGGGCGAACCGGCAGAGATGCCATGCCCGTGCAGCCGGCCAGCCAGGCCCAGGCGGCGAGACCGGTGCAGCGGCTGGCCCGGCATCCTCAAGGGGACGCAGGCCTGATCGCCGAGAAGATCGCCTGGACCGCCGACGCCGGCACCGCGATGTGGTCGGTAGTGGCGGTGGACCTGTGGAAGACCACGCCCTTGATGGCCCTGCTGATCCTGGCCGCGCTGCAGACCCTGCCCAAGGATTGCTGGGAGCCTGTCGGACTTGGGGCGTCGAAGCGAAATTTGGCCCCGGCGAGGACAGTTTTTGCCGGGTTTGCAGGCCCATAGCCAAAGCGATGGGACAAAAAGCCGGTGAAAAATGGACCGCTGCGGCCAAATTGCAGCCGGCGCTCCCCAAGCCCGACAGGCTCCTAGAACATGGCCTTCGGCCTGCAGATGATGGGCAGCGACAAGGCGGCCGTCGCCGCCAAGGTCCAGGCCGCGGCCGACATCCTGCAACCTTGCCCGCTGATGGACCGCCTGCCCAAGAGGCTGTCGGGCGGCCAGCGCCAGCGGGTGGCCATCGGCCGGGCCATCGTCAAGCAGCCCAAGGTTTTACTGTTCGACGAGCTGCTGTCCCACCTGGACGCCGCGCTGCGGGTGCAGACCCGGCTGGAGATCGCCAAGCGGCACCGCCTGCCCCTCAGCAGCGCATGGAGCGGTTGGGCGACTCGCTGCTGCTCGACGTGGCGGTGGGCCAGGGCCTGGCGACCCTCACCGTTGATCGAGAGCAGCGCATCGCCCGGTGCCGGCCAGGCGACAAGCTTGCAACTGCGCGCCGATGCGCTGCACCTGTTCGACAGTGCCGGCCAGGCCTGCCGTCGCACGGTGGATTTGCCGACCCGAACGCGGCGTCGCCCGGGTGGCACGACCCGCCGGTCTAGCGGCCTGGCCCGCGTTGCTGCGCCCGCAGCAAGTGTGGCGGCATTGGCAAGCTGCCCGGCATCCTGGGCCGGCTGTCGTCAACTGTCCATCGAATGCCGCGCGGCGTCGCGCAACTGGCGCGCCAACGCGGGGTTGAGGGCGTCATGCTGACGTGCCAGCAGTTCCAGCTGGTGCCGGGCGCGCCGAACGCCCAGAGCCTGCAGAAAGCGCCAGGTGCCTTGCCACAGGCGCTGCCACAGGCTGGATGCCGGGCTGGCGCGGCGCGGGTAGCTGCCACTGGTGATGGATGCGGTCATGGTCAGGCTCCTTGGCACCGGGCCGCCGGGAGTGCGGGATACCGTGCCTGGACGAATACTAGGGTAAACCCTAGATTAACCGGCCCTGCCCCGCCATGCCCCTGAACGCCGAAGGGCCTCAGCGCCAAGCTGCCCGTCGGCGACCCACAGCGCCCGGCGCGGCCGCTCAGTCGATCACTTCATCGGCCTGCAGCAGCAGTGCCGGCGCAAACTTCAGGCCCCTGCCCGCGTCCCACTTGAACAGCAGCACCGTGCCGATCACCTTGTCGTCGCTGCGCCGCTGCACCACCCATTGCAGCGCGCTGCCGGCATTGGCCAGGGCCTGCATGCGGGCCAGCCAGCTGCTGGCGTCCTCGGGTGCCAGGCGGTGTAGCGCAGGAAGCGGGTGACCTGGTCGTCGCCGTTCACCTCGACCAGGTCGGTCAAATCGTCACCGCAGACCGGGCGCAGCCTCAGGCGCGGGCTGTCGACGGGCGTGAGGGCAGGCAGCGCCATGCTCAGAACCGGCTCTTGGCCTTGCGCTTGTCGAACTCGGCGATCTGCGCCTTCAGCAGCAGCATCATCACCCGGGCGTTGTCCTCGGTCATGCTCAGCACGGTGGCCGGCTCGCCGGCGTCGTCGGCATCGCGGCGCTGGGGCTGCGGTGCGACGATGGCGTCCATGCGCACGTTGATCAGGCCATGGGCATTGGACATGGCCTTGACCTTCTGGATCTCGATGTTGTAGGTCTTCATGGCTTGGGGCTCCCGGCAGGGTCAAGGGGTTTGCAGGATGAACTGGCGCAAGCACGCCATCGCGGCGTCGGGCTGGTCGCGCCAAGCGCCGTGGCCGGCACCGGCAAAGCGTGCCAGTTGCCTCCATTGGGGCGGCAGCGCGGCGGCGATGTCCAGCGCGTCGGCCAGCGGGCAGACCGGGTCGTCCTCGCCCACCATCACCAGCACCGGGCAGGCAGCCCGGGCCAGGCCGGGCAGCAGATTGATGGTCTGCTGTTCGCCGCCGGCCGAGGCGAACAGGATCGCCTCGTTGAACAGCGTGCGGCCGCGCGCCAGCGGGTCGGCTGCCGGGCGAGTGTTGTACAGCGCCATGCACTGCTGCTGGTAGGGTGCCCAGGTGGCGGCGCTGGGGGCGGTCCAGAAGGCGCGGGCGGCGTCGCGTGCCGCCACGCCGCCCAGGCGCTCGAACATCGCCAGCTTGCGGTCCAGCCCCAGGTGGGGCGAGGTGCTGGACAGGATCACCTTGGCCGCATGGCCCGGGTGGCGGGCGATGTAGCGCTGCGCGACGAAGCCGCCGAAGCTCTGGCCCAGCACGATGGGCCGCACGATGCCCAGCGCGGTGCACAACCGCACCACGTCGTCGGCAAAGGTGTCCAGCGTCCACTGTTCAGGCGGGCAGCGGCTGCTGCGGCCATGGCCGCGGTGGTCGACATAGACGATCTGGGCGATGTCGGCCAGGCGCGAGAAGATCGGCTTGAAGCCCGAGTGGTCGTAGCCCGGGCCGCCGTGCAGCAGGATCAGCGTGGGCTGCGCGCGCATCGCCGCGCCATCGGGCACCAGGCCGAGGCCTTCGATGTCGACGAACAAGCGGGTCTCGGGGGCAATGGTGATCTGCATCGGTGGGGCGGGGGCCGTGAGAGCGCTGGTTCTATCACGGCCGCGGCGGCGCGCCTGCAATGCTAGGCTTGCGCGACTTGGAGGACCGAATCGATGAAGCTTTGCACCCACCCGCTCGCCCGACTGCTGCTGGCCCTGCCCTTGCTGCTGGGTGGCCCCGCGCGCGCCGAGCAGATCGGCGCGGTCGACACCGCCTTCAAGTTGATCGGCCCCGACCACAAGGTGGTGGTCGACGCCTATGACGACCCGGCGGTGGCCGGCGTCACCTGTTTCGTCTCGCGCGCCAAGACCGGCGGGGTCAAGGGTGCGCTGGGCCTGGCCGAAGACAAGTCCGAGGCCTCGATCGCCTGCCGCCAGGTCGGCCCGATCAGCTTTGCCAAGCCGATCAAGCAGCAGGAAGAGATGTTCTCCGAGCGTATCTCGCTGATCTTCAAGAAGCTGCGGGTGGTGCGCATGGTCGACGCCAAGCGCAATGCGCTGGTCTACCTGACCTACTCCGACCGGCTGATTGATGGCTCGCCGCAGAACAGCGTCACCGCCGTAGCGGTCGACCGCGCCACGCCCATCCCCTTGCGTTGACCGGCCCGCCCGCCCATGCCCAGCCCGCCCCCTGCCGAGCGCGACGCCGTGCCCCCTCGCCCGGCCGCCGCACTGCGCCTGCCGGTGCCCGATAAAGACCAGGTCGCCCTGTTGCCGCCCTTTGCCGGGCTGCTGCTGTCGCAGATCGAGGTGCCCGACACGCCGCAGCGCTGTGCCGCCGCCGCCGCTGCGGCGCTGCTGGCGGCCGGTGTGGCCGGCTTCGACACCGAATCGAAACCCACCTTCCGGGTGGGCGAGCTCAGCAACGGGCCGCACACGGTGCAGTTCGCCTTGGCCGACCGGGCCTATATCTTCCAGGTGCAGCGCCCGGCCTGTCTCGAGCCGCTGCGGGCCTTGCTGCTGGCGCCAGGCCTGGTAAAGGCGGGCTTCGGCCTGGCGTCCGACCGCGCCCAGATCCAGGCCAAGCTGGGCCTGCTGCCGCAGGGCGTGCTGGACCTGAACACGCTGTTTGTGCAACGCGGCTACCGGCGCGACATTGGCGTGCGCAGCGCGGTGGCCCTGGCCTTCGGGCAACGCTTTGCCAAGAGCAAGAAGGTCACCACCACCAACTGGGCATTGCCCACGCTCAGCGCCAGCCAGTTGCTGTATGCCGCCAACGATGCCTATGCGGCACTGCGGGTGTGGCAGCTGCTGCAAGCCACGCCGGCGCCGCAGGCCCTGCCGCATGCGCTGGCTGCGGCGGCCGCAAGCACCCATGCCGCCCCGCGCTCGCGCCGCGACCCCCCCTCACGCTGACCCAGGCCTCGCCATGCACTTCATTCCCGCCACCCGGCCTGTTGCCGATCCCAGCCAGCAGGCCTGGTGCCTGGCTTTCGTCGGCAACCAGCTGCTGCTGCCCGAGGGCGATGCCGGCGCGCTGCAGCCCCTGGCGCTCGACCGCCTGGCCGGCGCTGCCCTGGTGCGGCATTACCTGGGCACCCTGGCCGGGCAGGATTGCTGGGCCCTGGGTCTGCCCGAGGCGCCGGCGGGCTGGGCCCCGGTGGCCCTGCGCGCGGCGATGCTGCGCTTCGATGCGCCGCTGGCCGGCCTGGCCAGCCGCGCCGCGCAGGTGCTGGAATGGGACCGCAGCCACCGCTTCTGTGGTGTCTGCGGATCCGCCACCGAGCTGCTGCCGGGCGAGCGGGCGCGGGTCTGCCCGGCCTGCAAGCACAGTGCCTACCCGCGCCTGAGCCCGGCCATGATGGCCCTGGTGTGGCGGCCGGGCGAGTTGCTGCTGGCCCGCTCGCCGCATTACGCCAAGGGCATGTACAGCGCCTTGGCCGGCTTTGTCGAGGCCGGCGAATCGCTGGAGGATTGCGTCCACCGCGAGGTGGCCGAGGAGGTGGGCCTGCAGGTGCAGGGCCTGCGTTATTACGGCAGCCAGAGCTGGCCCTTTCCGCACAGCCTGATGGTGGCCTACACGGCAGAGTACGCGTCTGGCGCGATCATGCCGCAGGCCGGCGAGATCGAGGACGCCCAGTGGTTTGCGCTGGATGCGCTGCCCGGCATACCGCCGCGCTTTTCGATCGCCGGCCACCTGATCCGCGACAGCGTCGAGCGGATGCTGCAGGCGGGGCGGCCATGATCGCGGCCGTGCCGCGGCGCATCATCCAGGCGCCCATGGCCGGTGTGCAGAACGCCGGTCTGGCCCTGGCGGCCGACCGCAGCGGCGCGATGGGTTCGCTGCCGGCGGCGATGCTGGGCCCGGAGGGCCTGGATCGTGAACTGGCCCGGCTGCAGGCCGAGGGCAGCGGCCCGTTCAATGTCAACTTCTTTGCCCATGTGGCGCCGCAGCCTGACCCGGCGCGCGAGGCGGCCTGGCGCGACAGCCTGCGCCGTTTTTACGACGCGCTCGGGCTCGACCCTGCGGCCGTCCCCGGCGGCGCCAGCCGCCAGCCCTTCAGCGAGGCCCTGGCCGAGGTGCTCGAAGCCCGGCCGCCGGCGGTGGTGAGCTTTCATTTCGGCCTGCCGGCGCCGGCCTTGCTGACCCGTGTCAGGCGCCTGGGTGTGGCGGTGTGGTCGTCGGCTACCACCCTGCGCGAGGCCCGCTGGCTGCAGGCCCAGGGCGTGGATGCGGTCATCGCCCAGGGCCTGCAGGCGGGCGGGCACCGCGGCCATTTCCTGGACACCGACCCGGCGCTGCAGCAAGACACGGCGGCGCTGCTGCGCCAGCTGGTGCCGGCGCTGCGTCTGCCGGTGATCGCCGCCGGCGGCATCGGCACGGCGGACACGGTGCGGGCCGCCTTGGCCGACGGCGCGGCGGCGGTGCTGGCCGGTACCGCCTACCTGCTGTGCCCCGAGGCCAGCACCAGCGCGCCGCACCGCGCGGCCCTGCAAGACCCGGGTGCCCGCAGCGTGCTGACCAATCTGTTCTCGGGCGGGCTGGCCCGCGGTCTGGTCAACCGCCTGGTGCAGGAGATGGGCGCGGTGAGCCCGCTGGCGCCGGCCTTCCCGCTGGCCGCGGCGGCGCTGGCGCCCTTGCGGGCGCGCGCCGAGGCCGGCGGCCTGGGTGATTTCTCGCCGCTGTGGGCCGGGTCGGCCTTTGCCGATGCGCGGCCGGTGCCGGCCGCGGACGTCACACGGGCCTTGTCCCAGGGTCTGTAGCAGCCCCCGGCCCGCGCCGCTCAGTTCGGGCAGACCCGCTCGCCGCTGGCCTGGCGCACAAAACAGCCGTCGGACCGGGCGGCCGTCGGCTTGTCGTCCGCGGCGGCCTGGGCGTCCTGGCTGCGCTTGGCCGCCGCGACCTGGCTTTGCAGCTTGAGCCTGCAGGCGCTGACTTCGGTCTGCAGCACCTGTTTTTCGCAGTCGCGCAGGGCCGCGCCCAGGCGGGAGTCGTACCAGACTCCGCAGCCTGCCAAGCCCATTGCCAGGGCGGCTTGCAGGGCCAGCAGGCAGGCTGGGGCAGGGCGGCGGTGCCACCGGACGGTCATGCGGGATCGTCGGCCGCGCGGGCCCAACGCGGATAGAACCTGGCCACCTGCGGGCCACTGCTGCGCAGCGCGTGGCAGCCGTCGATGCTGAAGGGCTTGCGGTCGGGGTCCACCGGCAGGTCGTCCCACAAGGCTTGCAGCGCAGCGGTGCCCATCGCAGCAGCCAATTCGTTCATGTGGGTGCAACCGGCGGTGCGGCCGAAAAGCCTGCGCAAGGCGTCGCGGTAGCCGCGCGCCACCTGCACGCCCACCAGCTGGCCGTAGTCGGGGGCGATCACCGCGCAGCCGGCGTCATAGGGGCCGGCGTCGAGTGCGGCCTGCACCGCCAGGATGGTGGCGCTGCGGTCCAGGGTGTAGCGCAGCCACATTTCATGCATCGGCTGGCCGGCGGGCAGAACGGTGTCGGCCTTGGGCACCGCCGTGGGCCAGATGTCGGTGAGGTGGCCTTCGACGTCCCAGAGCCCGTCGCTGCGGTGGAAGGCGCTGACCGTGATCTTGCGTTGGTGGCCGGCTTGGCGCTGGCAGTCGGGTGGGGGCAGGGGCATGGGTTTGTTGTGCAGGGGCAGCGGGCTGTGGATCGGCCCTTGATCCTAGACTAGCACCATGCCGCCCGCCGCCACCCCTGCCGACCGCACCGCCCCGCGCCGGTCCGGCCGCCTGCCGCTGGTCGACACCGGCCGCTGCACCGGCTGTGGCCGCTGCGTCGGGGCTTGCGATCTGCAGCTGCTGAGCCTGGAACCCCGGGCCTGGCAGAAATTCGCCACGCTGCACAGCCCCCATGCCTGCACTGGCTGCGGTCTGTGCGCGGTGATCTGCCCCTTTGACGCGATCACGCTGGTCAGGCCGGCCGCCGCTTGAGCCGGCCGGCGTGCCGCTGCGCCGCGGCCTCGGGCAATCAAGGCAGCAGGATGTCGGGCAGCGACTGGCTGGCCGGCCCGGCGGGCAGGGCGGTCGCGGCGCGGCGCGGCGCGGCGCCGCCCCAGGCGAAGAACTGCAGCACCTCGTCGCGCCGGTCCAGGGTGTCGGCTTCGCCCAGGGCCATCAGCGCGCGGGTATAGGGTGACTCGAAGAGCAGGTAGCTGGCCATCGACCCGCCGTTGGCGAATTCGCCCCCGTGGCTGTCGGCAGCGCTGGGCGCGCCGCTGTCCAGCAAGGCCCGCACCGACTTGGGCAAGAGCGCCAGATGGTCGGAGGCGATCTCGTCCAGGCGCTGGCTGGGCCAGATCACCAGGGATTCCAGGGGGCGCAGCGGGGTGTCCTGGCGGGCGCTGTCGGGCAGCAGCGCCAGGGTGCGGTTGATGCGCTGCATGCGCTCGATGTCCACCCCAAGCGCGTCCAGGAAGATGCTGGCCATCGCATGCCCGGCCACCTGGGCCCAGGTCGGCGGCGCCTCATGCGCCGGCGGGCTGGCGGGCGGCCCGCCCATGCGGCCGGCACCGATGATCAGCAACCGCTCGGCGCCCAGGTGGATGGCCGGCGACAGGGGCGCGGTCTGGCGCATCGAGCCGTCGCCATACCAGCCCTTGCTGCCCTGGGATTGCAGGGCGGTGGGCGGAAAGATGAAAGGGATGGCCGACGAGGCCAGCAGATGCGGGTGGCCGATCAGCGCCGGCACGGCCAACCGGCCGGTGCGCAGCCAGGGCTCGATCGGCTTGTCCATGCTGTAGAAGGTGACATGTTCGCCGGTGCTGTAGCGCGACGCGGTGATGGCCAGGCCATGCAACTGGCGTTGCTGCAGCAGCATGGGCAGGCGGTCCAGCGGCAACATGCGCTGCAGCAGTGCGGCCAGCGGGCTGTTGTCCAGCATCGAGCGCGGCTGGTCACGTCGCCAGCGCTGCACCAGCTGTCCCACCGACAACATCGTGCGCCAGCCGTTGCCGGTGTTGATGTCGCCCAGGCTGTCGGTGCGGTAGACCTGGGCGGTGCTGAAGTTCTGCCAGACCTTGGACAGCACCTCCAGCGCCGCGTCGAAGCGGTCGGCCTGGCAGGCCAGCGCAGCGGCATTGATCGCGCCGGCCGAGGTGCCCACGATCACGCCGAAGGGGTTGCGCACCCGTGCCTTGGCACCCTGGCGCTCGCGCCGCAGATGGGCGATGGCGCGCAGCACGCCCACCTGGTAGGCCGCGCGCGCGCCGCCGCCACTGAGCACCAAGGCTGTCAAGGGCGTATCGAACATGGGCATCGACTGTAAGCCCGCCCCCGGCAGGCCCGTGATGCCCCCTATGGCCGGGGCCGGCGGCAGCGGCTAGGGTTCACCCAAGCCCACCGCCCCTGGAGTCTGCCTTGCACAACCACCCCGCCATCCGCCGCCAGACCCTGTCCGACCTGCTGCACCGCACCGCCGCCCGCCTGCCGCACAAGGCCGGCATCGTCTGCGGCGACACCACCTGGACCTGGGCCGAGTTCGACGCCGTGGTCAGCCGCCTGGCCGCCGGCCTGCACGCCCAGGGCGTGGCCAAGGGCGAGCATGTGGGCGTGCTGGCGCGCAACTCGCATGGCTTTGCCGCGCTGCGCTTTGCGCTGGCCCGGCTGGGCGCGGTGCTGGTGCCGGTCAACTTCATGCTCAATGCCGACGAGGCGGGCTACATCCTGCGCCATGCCGGGGTCAAGCTGCTGGCGCTGGATTCGGGTCTGCATGGGCTGGGCCGCGACGCCGCCACCCGTGACACGGCGATCACCCGCTTCCTCTGGCTGCCGTCGGAAGACCCGTCGAGCTGCCCGTCGGATTGCCTGGATTTCGACACGCTGGCCGCCACCGACCTGGCCCTGCATCCCTGCCCCGAGCCCGAGTTCAACAGCCACCATCTGCTGCAGATCGTCTACACCAGCGGCACCGAGAGCCTGCCCAAGGGCGCGATGCTGACCCACGGCGCGGTGATCGACCAGTACGTCAGCTGCATCATTGAAGGCGAAATGGCCGAGGGCGACACGGTGCTGCATGCGCTGCCGCTCTACCACTGCGCCCAGCTCGATGTCTTCCTGGGCCCCAGCGTCTACCTGGGCAGCACCAGCATCATCACCAGCAAGCCCACGCCCGAGAACCTGCTGCCGCTGGTGGCCAGACACCGCATCAGCCAGTTCTTCCTGCCACCCACGGTGTGGATAGGCCTGCTGCGCTCGCCGCTGTTCGGCCAGCATGAGCTGGGCAGCCTGCGCAAGGGCTATTACGGCGCGTCGATCATGCCGGTGGCGGTGATGCGCGAGCTGCTCGAACGCATCCCGCAGATGCGGCTGTGGAACTTCTATGGCCAGACCGAGATCGCGCCGCTGGCCACCGTGCTCAAGCCCGAGGATCAACTGCGCAAGCCCGGCTCGGCCGGCCGGCCGGCGCTGAATGTCGAGACCCGGGTGGTCGACGATGGGATGAACGATGTGGCACCCGGCGCGATCGGCGAGATCGTGCACCGCTCACCGCAGCTGCTGCTGGGCTATTTCCATGACAACGAGCGCACGGCGGCGGCCTTCGAGGGCGGCTGGTTCCATTCGGGCGACCTGGCCACCATCGACGCGGAGGGCTACATCACGGTGGTCGACCGCAAGAAGGACATGATCAAGACCGGCGGCGAAAACGTGGCCAGCCGCGAGGTCGAGGAGGCGCTGTACCGGATGGACGGGGTCAGCGAGGTGGCGGTGATCGGCCTGCCGCACCCGCGCTGGATCGAGGCGGTGACCGCGGTGGTGGTACAAAAGCCGGGCGCGGCGCTGGACCAGGCCCAGGTCATCGCCCACTGCGCGGCCCAGCTGGCCCACTTCAAGACGCCCAAGGGCGTGGTCTTCGTCGACGCGCTGCCCAAGAACCCGAGCGGCAAGCTGCTCAAGCGCGAGTTGCGCCAGCGCTTCGAGGGGCTGTTCAAGAGCCCCTGAGTCAGGCCGGCGCCGACGCGGCGCTGGCCCTGGGCGGCGGCGGCGCGGGCCGGCTGCAGTCCGGGCCGCGCACCACCCGGCCGTCCTTGCATTCGGTCAGGATGTTGTCGGCGGGCACGGGGCGCAATGCAGGCCGCAGGCCCGAAGCGGCGCTGCCGGGCAGCTGCACGATCTGCTTGCTGCCGCTGGCACAGCTGCCGACCACCCGGCCGCCGATGGTCGCGCCCTTGTCCAGCGTCACCAGGTTGGGCGCCAGGCCGCCGGTGCGCATCCGGGCCTCGATCTGCGCGGCGATCGACTCGCAGTTGTCGGCATGGCTGACGCCGCTGGCCAGCAGCAACAACAGGGCGGCGAGGGGTTGGTGGGTCATGGCCGTCGGTCCGGTCGGGGGAAGGGGGGCGCTGGCGCGTCGGATCGGGGCTGCATTGTCGGTGCGATGTCGGGTGAGGCCAGCGCGGCTCAGATCGACGGCGCCTCGATCGCCTCGTCGCGGCTGATGCGGTGGTGCACGCCGCGCAGCACCCACCAGGCCAGCAGCGCCAGCAGCGGCACCGCCAGCCCGGTGACCAGATCCGGTGATACCGCCAGGCCGGCGGCCTTCATCGCCTTGGCGCCATAGCCCACCAGGCCGGCCAGGTAATAGACGATGGCTGCCACCGACAGGCTCTCCACCGTCTGCTGCAGCCGCAGCTGCAGTTTGGCGCGGCGCGCGGTGGCCACCAGCAGGGCCTGGTTCTGGCGCTGGCGGGTGATGTCCACCCGGGTTGACAGCAGGTTGCTGGCCTGCGCCACCCGCTCGGACAAATCGTGCAGGCGCTGCTGCACCGTCACGCAGGTGGCCATGGCCGGGCTCAGGCGGCGCGCCATGAACTCGTCGATGGTTTGCAGCCCGGCGATGCGCCGCTCGCGCAGCTCGGCGATGCGGGTGTTGACCAGCGCGTGGTAGGCCCGGCTGGCGCCGAATCGGGCCTGGCTGGCGGCCAACGCGCTTTCCACATCGGCGGCCAGTGCGGTGAGCTGCTGCAGCAGGGCCTCGTCGCCAGGGCTGCCCGGTGGCGCGCCGTCGCTGGCGGCCGGCGGGCCGGCCAGGGCCGGGGCGGCGATGCGGGCGGTCAGGCCGGCCAGCGCGCCTTCGATCTGCACCAGGCGCGGCCACAGCGAGCGCGCCAGCGGCAGCGCCAGCAGCGCCATCATGCGGTAGGCCTCGATCTCGAACAGGCGCTGCACCATGCGGCCGGCCTGGCGGTCGGTGAGCGACGCGTCCAGCAGCAGGAAGCGCACGAAGCCGTCGTCCTGCACGATGAAGTCGGTGAAGGCGCCGCCCGCGCCGTCGCCGATGCCGGCGCCCACCACGCCCTGGGGCCCGAAGTGGCCGGCCAGACCGTCGGCGTCCGGCGCGGCATCGGCCAGCCCGGCCTGGGTCGGCGCGGCGAACGCGGCGTGGCAGGCACTCACCGTCTGTCCGGGCACCCGGGCCAGCCAACCCTCGGGCAGCAGCGTGGCCGCCGGGGGGCTGAAGGGGGTGGCGCCCAGGCCGCCGGCGATGAAGGTGTAGCTGGAAAACTCACCGTGCCGCTCCCACTTGAAGCGCAGCGCGTCCAGCGTGGCGGCCCATTGGGTGCGGTCGGCCGCCGGCGGGGCCAGGCCGAAATGGCCGCACAGCGTGGCGATATGGGCCAGCTCGGCCGGCCGGGCGTCGGCCTCGATGCGCACCGCCACATAGCTGGCCCGGCAGGGCGCGCGCAGCGGCTCGGGCGGTCGGGCATGCACCTCGGCGGCCAGCGTGGCGCGGTCGGGGTGGTCGGGCGGCAGCAGCGGGGCGGGCAGGGGCATCGGTGGCGGGCTCGGCGTGGATGCACCGGCGCCATGCCGGGGCCTGCCCAGCTTAAGCGATGCCCGGCCCGCCCCGTTACCGGCGGGTTACGCCCCTGCGAGTCAGAGCCTGTGATTAATTCCGGCGTGACCGAGCAACGCCCAAAAAGGCGCGCGATCTAGGCGCAAAGCGCAGTCATAGCCCGGGCTATGACGAGCATTTGCAACGACGAGCGGGCGCCTTTTGGGGTGGTGAGCGGGCATGTCGGAATAAATCACAGGCTCTCAGGCCAGCGGCAGGCCCACGTAGTTCTCGGCCAGCACCGTCATCGCCGCCCGGCTGCTGAACAGGTAGGCCAGCTCGGCCTGCTGCATCTTCTGGCCGAAGCTGCCGCTGTCGGGGAACTGGTGCATCAGCGAGGTCATCCACCACGAGAAGCGCTCGGCCTTCCAGATGCGGGCCAGCGCGCGCTGTGAGTAGTGGTCCAGCTCGGTGCGGCTGCCGGCATAGTGGCTGGTCAGGCCCTGCCACAGGTAGGCCACGTCGCTGGCCGCCAGGTTCAGGCCCTTGGCACCGGTGGGCGGCACGATGTGGCCGGCATCGCCCACCAGGCACAGGCTGCCGAAGCGCAGCGGCTCGGCCACGAAGCTGCGCAGCGGGGCAATGCTCTTCTCGATCGACGCGCCGGTCACCAGCGCGGCGGCGGTGTCGGCCGGCAGGCGGCGCTTGAGCTCGGCCCAGAAGGCGTCGTCGCTCCACTGCTCGACCCGGTCGTCCAGGCTGCACTGCACGTAGTAGCGGCTGCGCAGCTTGCTGCGCTGGCTGCACAGTGCGAAGCCGCGTGCGTGGTGCACGTAGATCAGCTCGTGGTTGACCGGCGGCACGTCGGCCAGCACCCCCAGCCAGCCGAAGGGATAGACCTTCTCGTGCAGCGCGATCGCGCCGGCCGGCACGCTGGCCCGGCAAACGCCGTGGAAGCCGTCGCAGCCGGCGATGAAATCGGCCTGCAGGGTGTGGCGCACTCCGTCCTTCAGGTAGGTGACGGACGGGCTGGCACTGTCGAAGCCCTGCACCGCCACCTCGTCGGCCTCGTAGACGGTGGGCAGCCCAGCGGCGCTGCGGGCGGCCATCAGGTCGCGCGTGACCTCGGTCTGGCCATAGACCATCACCCGCTGGCCGGTCAGGCCCAGCAGGTCGATGCGGTGGCGCTGGCCGCCGAAGCACAGCTCCACCCCGTCATGCGGCAGGCCCTCGGCCTGCATGCGCTCGGCCACGCCGGCGGTCTGCAGCAGGTCTACCGTGGTCTGCTCGAGCACGCCGGCGCGGATGCGGCCGAGCACGTAATCGCCACTGCGCTGTTCGATCACGGTGTTGGCGATGCCTGACTTGGCCAGCAGCTGGCCGAGCAGCAGGCCCGACGGGCCGGCGCCGATGATGGCAACCTGGGTTTTCATGGCGCGTCTCCGAAAGCGGTCTTGACAGGGTTTGAATCCTAGGCGGCGAGGCCCCGGTCTTCAAGGCACGCAAGCCGCTTTCGCTTGCACAATTCGAACATGCCCCGCGCCACGCGCCCTGCCCCTTCTGCGGCCATGCCGACCGCCCCGTCGCCCGCGTCCGCCACCTTGGCGCCGGGTCCTGCCCGCCTGCCCGTCTACGCCCTGTACGGCGAAGCGGTGGCGCGCCAGGCCATCGAGGCCCTGCATGTCGAGCGCATAGACGAGCGCAGCCCGCGTCACGATTGGGAAATCCAGCCGCACCGGCACGGCAGCCTGTTTCAAATTCTGCACATCGACCAGGGCCAGGCCCAGGCCTGGCTGGACGGCCAGGCGCTGGCCCTGCGCGGCCCCTGCGTACTGTGGGTGCCGGCCCTGGTGCCGCACGGCTTTGTCTTCCAGCCGGGCGTGCAGGGCAGTGTGGTGACGGTGCTGGAGCCGCATCTGCAGCGCCTGTTGCAGGCCGCCCCGGCACTGGCCGCCCGGCTGATTCAGCTGCAGTGCCTGCAGTGGCCGGCGGACGACGAAGCCGGCCTGGCGGTGGCCGCCGCGGTGGCGCAATTGCAGGCGCGCTACCGCGACAGTGGCGCCTGGCGCGATCTGGCGCTGGACGCCGCCCTGGTGCAGCTGGCGGTGGTGCTGGGCCGGCTGGGGCCTGGCCTGGCCAGCGCGGCCGGCGCCGGCGCCGGGGCCAGCGGTGCCCGGGCCCTGGGCCATGTGCAGCGCTTGCGCAGGCTGGTGGAGGCCCGTTTCCGGCTTCAGCCCACGCTGGCGGCCTTGGCCGCCGAGCTGGGCATCACGCCGACCCAGCTCAACCGGGTCTGCCACCGGGTGCTGGGCCATTCGGCACTGGGCCTGCTGCATGGCCGGCTGGCCCTGGAAGCGCAGCGCGACCTGGCCTACACCACGCTCAGCATCAAGCAGATCGCCGCTGGCCTGGGCTTTGCAGATGCCGCTTACTTCAGCCGGTTCTTCCGGCGTCAGGCCGGCTGCAGCCCCAGCGCCTGGCGCCAACAACGCGCCTGAGCGGCGCGTGACGCTTGGCACGGCCGGGCCGGCCCGGCGCGTGCGATGGCGCCGCTTTCGGGCCCGGCCCGGTTGGCTGGCGCCGGCCGGGGGTTCAAGTTCCTGCCCCTGTCTGCCGAAAGCCCAGGCAGCAGCAGGTTTATCGCCTGCACCGTTTGTCGATCGCTGGATGCAGTACGGAAGTAACCCCCCATGTCAGTCACTGTCAGTGTCGAGGAGTTGAAGCCCGGGATGTTCGTGCACCTGGACCTGGGCTGGTGGGCGCATCCCTTTGCCTTGTCGAGCTTTGTGCTGAGCTCGCAGGAGCAGATCGACACCATCCGAGGCCTGGGCCTGAAATCGCTGCGGATCAGCCCGGAGAAATCGCAATGTGCTGCAGCTGCTGCACCTGCAGCGCCCGCCAGCGTGCCGGCCCTGCCGGCCGGCCCGGCCCAGCCCGAGCCGGCCGGGGCCGCCCCAGGCGCAGCGCTGTAACCCCCGCGGCGACCCCGGGCGGGCAGCGCCCGCCCGGGGCGGGGCCGGGGGGCGCCCCCGCCCCCCCCCCCACACGCCCCACCCCAACCCC
>JANNZD010000200.1:0-13828 GCA_031410435.1 Betaproteobacteria bacterium
TGCCCAACGACGTGGCGCCCGACCTGCGCGGCCGCAGCTGCCTGATCGAGGCCGATGTGGTGCTGCCGGCGGCCGGCGCCGAGGGCGTGCTGATCGCCCATGGCGACGCCACCAGCGGCTACAGCCTCTACCTGCAGGGCGGCCACCTGGTGCACGACCTGAACGTGGGCGGTGTGCACCGCGTACTGCGGTCTGACCGGCCGGTGCCGCCCGGCCCGCACCGCCTGGCGGTGCAGATGTCCATGGGCGCCTGGGTGCCTTACACCTGCCCCATCGCCGGGCCCATCCAGGTGCCGAGCCGGCGCACCAACACCCTGTTGATAGACGGCGAGCCCGCCGGCAGCCTGGACAGCCCGCACGGCTTCAACAATTTCGTGAGCTGGTCCGGCCTGGACATCGGGCTGGACCGCGGCTCGCCGGTGTCGCACTACGCCGCGCCGTTTGCCTTCACCGGCACACTGCGCAAGGTGACCGTACCGCTGGGCCCGCTGCCCGGCACCGACGGCGAGGCCCTGGCCCAGGCCGAGATGGCACGCCAATGACCCCCAAAAACAGGAGACTCGACCATGAGTAACGCGCCTGCCCCTGCGGCCCCCGCCACGCCTTCGAGCGCACGTCCGGCCTCACCCGGCGTCCCCAACATCCCGAACATCCCGCTGGGCGAGTTCGGCCCCGCCGGCGCCCAGCCCGCCAGCGCCGCCACCGCGGCCTGCCAGCATGCGGCCCGGCGCTGGCTGCCGATGAGTGACCAGCAGAGCTTCGAGGACGCGCGCCGCGGCTTCATCGCCGACATCCCGGCGCTGCCCGTCACCCGCAAGAACGGCGCGCCGGTGTGGAGCCTGGCGGCCTACGGCTTTCTGGCCGACGAGGCCGCGCCCGACTCGGTGCACCCCGGCCTGTGGCGCCATGCCCGGGTGAACATGATCACCGGCCTGTTCAAGGTCTGCGATCGGGTCTACCAGGTGCGCGGCATGGACATCGCCAACATGACGATCATCGAGGGCGACAGCGGCCTGATCGTGATCGACCCGCTGATCTCCACCGAGGTGGCCGCTGCCGCCATGGCCTTGTACTTCGAGCACCGGCCGCGCAAGCCGGTGGTGGCGATGGTCTATTCGCACAGCCACACCGACCACTTCGGCGGCGTGCGCGGCGTCATCGACGAGGCCGATGTCAAGGCCGGCAAGGTGGTGGTGATCGCCCCCAAGGCCTTCATGGAAGAAGCCGTGGCCGAGAACGTGCTGGCTGGCAATGCGATGACGCGGCGTGCGCTGTTCCAGTTCGGCCCCTTGCTGCCCAAGGGCGTGCGCGGCCAGGTGGACGCCGGCCTGGGCAAGACCACCAGCACCGGCACTGCCACCTTGATCCCGCCCACGCTGACCATCGAGCAGCCAATGGAGCGGCATGTGATCGACGGCATCGACTGCATCTTCGAGCTGACGCCCGGGGCCGAGGCGCCGTCCGAGATGATCATCATGCACCCCGGCCTGCGGGTGCTGAACATGACCGAGATCAGCAGCCACAACTTCCACAATCTGCTGCCCCTGCGCGGTGCCCAGGTGCGCGACAGCCGGGCCTGGGCCCGCTACCTGGACGGCGCGCTGCAACGCTACGGCAGCAGCTGCGACGTGCTGATCGCCCAGCACCACTGGCCGGTGTGGGGCGGCCCGGCCATCGACGGCTTCTTGCGGCGCCAGCGCGATCTCTACAAGTTCGTGCATGACCAGACCCTGCGCCGCATGAACCACGGCGCCCTGGCCGCCGAGATTGCCGAGGACCTGACCCTGCCCGACAGCCTGCAAAAGGATTGGTCGGCGCACGGCTTCTACGGCACCGTGCGCCACAACGTCAAAGCGGTGGTGCAGCACTACCTGGGCTGGTACGACGGCAACCCGGCCCACCTGAACCCGTTGCCGCCGGCCCAGGCTGCGCAAAAGGCCATCAGCTACATGGGCGGTGCGGCAGCGGTGCTGGCCCACGCTCAGGTCGATTTCGATGCCGGCGAGTACCGCTGGGTGGCCCAGGTCTGCGCCCAACTGGCGCATGCCGAAGGCCCGCAGGGCGGGCACCTGGCCGCCGCCTGCGCGCTGGGCGCCCAAGCGCTGGAGCAACTGGGCTACCAGGCCGAATCGGCCACCTGGCGCAACGCCTACCTGCAGGCCGCGATGGAACTGCGCAACGGCCCGCCGCAACTGCCCGCCATGAACGTGGGCAGCCTGGACATGGTCAAGGCCATGCCGCTGGACCTGTGGTTTGACAACCTGGCCATGCGGCTGGACGGCGCCAAGGCCGAGGGCCTGGCGCTGCGCATCCACTGGCACTTCACCGACACCGGCGAGCAGGTGCTGCTGAATCTGGAGAACAGCGCCCTCACGCACCGCATGGGCGAGCCGGCCACGGGCAGCGATGCCCAAGTGACGCTCAGCCGCGCCACACTGGACGAAATCACGATGCAGCGCCTGAGCTGGCCCGATGCCTTCCAGACCGGGCGGCTGCAAGTGGCCGGCCGGCCCGGCGTGCTGCTGCAGCTGATGGGCCTGATCGACAAGTTCGAGCGCATGTTTCCGGTGGTGGGCGCCCGGCCCTAGTCCGCAAGGTACGCGCGCTTGCATGGGCGCCGGCCCCCTGGGCAGCCGCGCGGCCGCCGCCGCCTAGAATCCCCCCGGCCCGCAGACGCCGGGCACCCCTCAATTTCAGGACACAAGACCCATGGCCACTGCAAAGAAGTCGACCACCGCCGCCCCGGCACCCAAGGCTGCGCCCGCCAAGAAGGCGGCGCGGGCTGCCGCGCCGGCCCAGAAGGTCGTCAAGGCCGCTGCCCCCGCCCAGGCGCCAGTCAAGGCCGCCCGCAAGGCGCTTGCCAAGCCGGCCGCCGCGCCGCTCAAGCCGATCAAGACCGCCTTCAACAAGACCGGCCTGATCGCTCATCTGGCCGAGATGGCCGCCGCCGAGGTCAAGACGGTCAAGGCCGTGTTCGCTTCACTCGAAGCCACCATCATGGCCTCGCTGAACAAGAAGGGCCTGGGCTCGTTCACCTTGCCGGGCCTGCTCAAGGTCAACGTCGTCAACGTGCCGGCCAAGAAGAAGCGCACCGGCATCGACCCCTTCACCAAGGTGGAGCGCACCTTTGCCGCCAAGCCCGCCAGCGTCAAGATCAAGACGCGCGCGCTGAAGAAGCTCAAGGACGCGGCGGCTTGATGCCCCGGCGCGGCGCCTTCGGGCGCCACGCCCGCAGGCCCTGAAGGGCGGTGCGCGGTTTCGGCCGGGCCCGCCCTTCAGCCCGTCCGCTGGTATCGCGGCCGGGCCTTCGCCAGCCGCGCATCGCCTTCCGGCGCTGCGCGCGCGGGCTCAGTCTTTTTCGCTGCGCGCCAGGCGCTCGCTGCGCCAGTACACATCGTCACCGCCCAGGCCGTCGAGGTTGGCGCGGTTGAGCACCCGGGCCAGCACGAAGAGCAGGTCGGACAGCCGGTTCAGGTACTGGCGCGGCGCCTCGTTGACAGGCTCCTGCGCGGCCAGCGCCACCACCGCACGCTCGGCCCGCCGCGCCACCGTGCGACTGACATGGGCCAGCGCCGCGCTGCGCGTGCCGGCCGGCAAGATGAACTCGGCCAGCCGCGGCAGCGCCGCGTTGAAGTGGGCCAGGGCCTGGTCCAGGCGCAGCACCGCGTCCAGCTTCAGCAGGCTGTAGCCCGGGATGCTGAGCTCGCCGCCCAGGTTGAACAGCTCGTGCTGGATCAGCACCAGCAGCTCGCGCACATCGTCGGGCAGCGGCTCGGCCAGCAGCACGCCCAGGCCCGAGTTCAGCTCGTCCACATCGCCCATGGCCGCCACGCGCAGGTGGCTCTTGGGCACCCGGCTGCCGTCGCCCAGGCCGGTGCTGCCGTCGTCGCCGGTGCGGGTGGCGATCTGGGTGAGTCGATTGGCCATGGGTAGGTCTCCTGTGCGGGCAAAAACCCGATTCTTGCCGCAAGCGGGGGCGCCGCCCCGGCCGGGCCGACAAAGACCGGCAACGCGCAGCGCCAGCCGAAGGTCTACCATCGCCTACCCCCGCCCTGAACCCGCGCCCTGCGCTGCCGGAGCCCCGCATGAACGCCCCTGTCGACATCCAGCACCTGATCCAGCGCCGCCCGGTACCGGCGGCGATGGTCGCGGCCTTGAAGGCCCGCTTCGGTGAGCGCTGCAGCACCGCCTTGTCGGTCTGCGAGCAGCATGGCCGCGATGAATCACCCTTCGAGGTGCCACCGCCCGAGGCCGTGGTGTTTGCCGAAAGCGCCGAGGACGTGGCCGCGGCCGTCAAGCTGGCCGACCAGTACGCGGTGCCGGTGATCGCCTTCGGCACCGGTTCGTCGCTGGAGGGCCACCTGCTGGCGGTGCAGGGCGGCTTCAGCATCGACCTGTCGCGGATGAACCGCATCGTGCGCATCGACGACGCCGACCTGACGGTGACGGTACAGCCCGGCGTCACCCGCAACCAGCTCAACACCGAGATCCGCCACACCGGCTTGTTCTTCCCGATCGACCCCGGTGCCGACGCGTCGATAGGCGGCATGGCCGCCACCCGGGCCAGCGGCACGAATGCAGTGCGCTACGGCACGATGCGCGAAAACGTGCTGGCGCTGCAGGTGGTGACGGCCAGCGGCGAGATCATCCGCACCGGCACCCGCGCCAAGAAAAGCAGCGCCGGCTACGACCTGACCCGCCTGATGGTGGGCAGCGAGGGCACGCTGGGCATCCTCACCGAGGTGACGGTCAAGCTCTATCCGCAGCCCGAGTCGGTGTCGGCGGCCATCTGCCACTTCCCCAGCATTGATGCCGCCGTCAAGACCACCATCCAGATCATCCAGCTGGGCGTGCCGATCGCCCGCTGCGAATTGCTGGATGCCAATGCGGTGCGCTATGTGAACCAGCACGACAAGCTGACCCTGCGCGAGCAGCCGATGCTGCTGATGGAGTTCCACGGCAGCGCCGCCGGCGTGGCCGAGCAGGCGCAAGTGGTGCAGGAGGTGGCGCGAGAATTTGGCGGCGAAGACTTTGCCTGGGCCACCACGCCCGAAGAGCGCACCAAGCTGTGGACCGCCCGCCACCGTGCCTACTTTGCCGGCATGTCGGCCAACCCGGGCTGCCGCACCGTGACCACCGACACCTGCGTGCCGATCTCGCGCCTGGCCGAATGCATAGGCCAGGCGGTGGGCGAGGCCGACGCGGCCGGCCTGCCCTACTACATCGTCGGCCATGTGGGCGACGGCAACTTCCACATCGCCTACATGATCGACCCGGCCCAGCCCGGCCAGCGCGATACCGCCGAGGGCCTGAACGACCGCCTGGTACACCATGCGCTGAGCCTGGAAGGCACCTGCACCGGCGAGCATGGCATCGGCCTGCACAAGCAGGGTTTTCTGGTCGACGAGACCGGCGCCGAGACGGTGGCGATGATGCGCACCCTCAAGCGGGCGCTCGACCCCAAGAACATCCTGAACCCGGGCAAGATCTTTGTGTTGTGAGGCCGGGAATCGGTGGCGTGGTCAAGCGCCGAACGCGTCTGGCGGCATGCAGCGCGGATTCACCGGCGGGTCGGGTCGGGATCGGCCGGCCCCAGGCGTTTGCGCGAAGCCTTTGCCGGCGCCACCGCCGATGCTCGCGGCTTCGGTCGAGACTTGGGCGCCGGGCTGGTCTGCGGCACCAGGGCGGCGCGCAACCGGTCGCTGGCGCTGCCGGCGCCGACCAGGGTTTCATCCAGGCGCGCCGCCAGGCTGTCGATGTGGTCGCGCATCAGCTGCTCGGCGCGGGCGTTGTCGCCGGCCGCCAGCGCGTCGACGATTGCCCCGTGATCCTCGTTGCTGACCTGCGCCTCGGTCTGCGACTGGTACAGCGCAGACACCAGCATGGTGCGTGCTGACAGATCGACCATCATCGCGGTGATGATGCGGTTGCCCAGGCACTCGGCCAGGCAGACATGGAAATCGGCAAGCTGGACGGTGCGGGCGCCGGCATCGCCCTGTTGGATGGCCTCGCTTTCGCGCCGCACGTGCTGGCGCAGCTTGCGCAGCGCTGATTGCAATGGCCGGCCAGCGTCACGCAGCATGCCGGTCTCGACGACGCGGCGCGCGGCATAGGTTTCGCGCGCTTCCTCGAACGAGGGCTCCACCACGTACCAGCCCACGCGCGAGCGCACCGCCACGAAGCCACGCGCCTGCAACTGCATCAGGGCCTCACGCACCAGGGTGCGGCTGACGCCGAACAGATCGGCCAAATCCTGCTCGCCCAACCGCTCGCCGGGGCGGATCTTGCGGGCCAGGATGGACTGGACGATGCGTTCGGCAATCGTGGCCGTGGAGATCATCGCGGTGCCGTCTCAAAAGAAGGGAAACCCCGCGATTGTCAGCCACCCCGGCTGGCAGGCCGCTGACACGCCCGCTCGATCAGGCCCGCTGCAACTGGGCCGCATTGCGCGGCCGCAGGGTGGCCATCACCAGGTAGGTGCCGCCGCCGATGGCCACGCCGAAGAACCAGCCGTAGGTGTTCCACCAGGGCGGCAGCAGGCTGGTGAAGTTGGGCAGGATCGTCGAGAACACCGAGCCAATGCCAGTGGCCACCAGCGCATTGATGTTCCAGCCGCCTTCATAGCGGTACTCGCCGTGCTCCTGGTACAGCGCCTGCACATTGATCTGCCCCTTGGCCACCAGGTAGTAGTCGACCAGGATGATGCCCAGCAGCGGGCCCATCGTTGCGCCGATGGCATTGACGAAGTGCGCCGCGTTGCCCTCCCACGGCGCGAAGGGGTAGAGCACCAGCGCGATGGCCGCTGCGATATAGCCACCCTTCTTGAAGTCGATCTGCCTGGGGAAGACGTTGGAGATGTCGAACGCAGCCGACACGAAGTTGGCGACCACGTTGATGCCCAGCGTGGCCACCGCAAAGGTCAGCGCGGCGATCAGCGCCAGCACCCAGCTGTCGAACTTGGCCGATATCTGCTCGGGGTGCAGCAGCACCTCGCCATACACCTTGAAGGCGGCGATGGTGGTGACGCCGGCCACCAGCGAGAAGGCGATCAGGTTCACCGGCAGACCCCACAGGTTGCCCTTGCGCACCGCGTCCTTGTTCTTGGCATAGCGCGAGAAGTCGCAGAAGTTGAGGTACAGCGCCGCGAAGTAGGTGACCCAGGTGGCGCCCACCGCCATCAGCGCCCAGAACGAGCCCGGCTCGCCGCTGACGCCGGCGTCCTTGGTCTTGGCCAGCAGCACGTCCATCGGAATGCCATGGTCGAACGAGAAGCCGCCGGCCTTGACGCACAGCCCGATCGCCAGTATCAACATCGCCACCCACACCGCCGGGCCGGCCCAGTCCTGGAACTTGCGCACCGTCTCCATGCCGCGCTGGATGATCAGCAACTGCAGCGCCCAGATCACCACGTAACACGCCACCTCCAGGCCCGAGTGGCCGAGGAAGTGCACGTTCTTGTGGAAATCCAGCATCGCCGGGTTGCGCACCAGCAGCGCCACCATCGCACCCGAGGCGGCCGCCGTCTGCGCGCCGTACCAGAAGCAGGCCACCACCGCGCGCACCAGCGCCGCCAGGTTGGCGCCCCAGACACCGAAGGACGCGCGGGCCAGCACCGGGTAGGGCACGCCGGTCTTCTCGCCGGCATAGCCGATCAGGTTCATCAGGAAGAAGATCACCAGGGAGCCCAGGCCGATGGCAATCACGAAGTTGATGAAGCTACCGCACAGCAGGAACAAGCTCGCCGCGAGGTAATAGCCCCACAGGCTGTGCACATCCGAGGTCCAGACATTGAAGATGCTGAAGGGGCCCCAGTTGCGCTCCTTGGCAGGGGCGAGGTCCTCGTTGTAGAGGCCAGGGGAGGGATTGCGGATATCCATGGGGCGGCTCCTGTGATGGGTGCGGCGGGCCCGCACCGGGCTGGGTCGGCGGTCAGCTCACGGGTTGTGGCACGCAAACTGATATACAAGATTGTGCGCAAATGAGCCAAAACCGGCACCAGGGTTTACCCAGATCGATTCCCGACTGGAATCGCAGGACTGTTTCACCCATTGCGCCGCCGGCGGGCCGCGCGGGGCTGCGCGCCCGGCGGCGATGATGCGCATGCTCAAGCGCGCGCTCGACCCCAAGAACATCCTGAACCCGGGCAAGATCTTCGCGCTGTGAGATTGGCGCGGGCCACCCGGGCATTCAAGCCGTGCCGGCCTGGGGCAGCGCCAGAAAGAAGCGCACCATCTCGGCGGACGCATCCGGGCCGGTGGGGTCGGTGTAGCTGCCGCTGGCATGGCCACCCGACCAGGCATGGCCGGCACCGTGCATGGTCCAGCTCTCGACCTGCGGCCGCCCCTGAGCATCGGCGTGGACCGTGCGGCTGTAGCGCCGGCCACCCTTGGCAACGCCGGCCTGGGTGCTCTCGCGCAGCGCGGCTTCACCGAACTGGGCGCCATGCGCCTGTCGGGCCTGCCGGGCGATGTCAGCCCCGTTGGTCTGTTGCACCGTGTGGTCGCGATCACCGTGGAAAACAATGATCGGCACCGCCTGGACCGCCCGCTTGCGCCCGGCCTTGGCGTCCGCCGGCTGCAACTTGAGCCCCGGCAGGCCGCTGCGCCCACCCTTCATCGCGGCCAGGGCCGACGCGATGTCGTGCGCGCTGCCATAGGGCAATCCGGAATGCGCGCCCACCCCGGCGAACAATTCCGGGTAGGTCTGGCCCATCACCACGGCCATCGCCGCGCCGGCCGACAAGCCGGCCACAAAGACGCGGCGCGGGTCGGCCCCGTGCCCTTGCAGCACTTCATCGACGATGCCGGCGATCAGCGAGGGCTCGCCGGCGCCGTGCCGCTGGTCCTGTGGCTGAAACCAGTTCCAGCATTTCGATGGATTCGCCTGGGCGGCCTGCTCGGGGTAGACCACCAGGAAGCCGTGCGCGTCGGCCAGGCGGTTCATCTGGGTGCCGGCCGCAAAATCGTCGGCCGATTGGGTGCAGCCATGCAGCATCACCACCACCGCGTGCGGCCCTTGTGGGCTTGCTGCCGGCACATAGGTCTTGTAGCTGCGGGTGCCGGCGGCATTGCTGAACTGGCGCGCCGTGAAGCTGCCGGGTTGGGACGGCGGCAGCGCGCCGATCGAGGCGTCACGGTCCGGCGGGGCCCAGCGGGCGTCGCCCTCGGGGATGACGCGCGCCGGCACGTCGATGACCCCAACGCTTTCAAGCTGCGAACTGGTCGCGGCCTGACGGCCCGCGCCCAGCGCGCGCCCGATGCTGTCGGACACCTCGCGCATCAGACCGACTCGGCTGTTCAGCCCTGCAGACGCGAACGCCTTCTGGATCGTGGCGCGAATGGCGCGGGTATCGAACGATGGGGCACGGGTAGGGAAGGGGTTCTTCATGGTGTTCTTTCAAGGGCTTGCAAAGCGGATCAATGGATGCGACCAGACAGCGCCCGCCGCACCGCCGGGCTGGCCTGGAACGCACCCAGCACGGTCACGGACGCGATCGCGGCACTGGCCAATTCAGGCGGAACATCGTCGGCAATCCGCGCCAAGCCCACCACCTGGACCTGCAGTTGCTGGCCCGCAGCCACCACCGCTTCAAGGTCGGCGCGGCTGTAGTGCTGCAGGCCGACCGTGAGGGTTTTGCGGGCCACGGTCTGCTTGACCGTGTCGGCGTGCAGGGCCAGCTGGTTTCTAAGCGCCGTCCGGATCAGATCCGAGCGGTTCGAATAGAAACCCTCCTGGACCAGCAGGTCGACATGGCCGAGGTCGACCACGCCGACATTGACCGTCATCTTCTCGGTCTCACCGGTGCGCTGTCGGGCTTCGATTGCGGTGCTCAAGCGCTTCATTACATCCACCTGGAATCTATTTGGAATCCAATTGGAGCATATAAAGGCCTCGAGCCGCTGCCTTGATTGCAAGACCGCTTGGCCCGGAGGGGCGCCGAGGCGACCTGGATCGAGCGGCAGCGTGCGCTGTTGACGGCCAGGTCGCGCGGCTGGCGACTGACACCCGCGGGCGGGCCACCCAACCGCAAGCAGGCCGGCCAGCCAACGGCCCGGTCGGGCCCGGCCTCAGGCGGCCAGCATCTGCGACCCCTGGCACAGCAGCCAGGCGCCCAGCGCGTCCACCTCCAACGGCCGCGACCAGAAATAGCCTTGGCCGCGGTCACAGGCCAGGTGCCGCATCAGCGCGGCCTGGCTGGCGGTTTCGATGCCTTCGGCCACGGTGTCCATGCCCAGGGTCTGGGCCACGCGGATGGTGGCCTCGATCAGGACCCGGTGGTATTCGCTGGTTTCGGCATGCATGACGAAACTGCGGTCGATCTTGACCGTGTCCACCGGCAACTGGTGCAGGCAGGCGAGTGAGGAATAGCCGGTGCCGAAGTCGTCCAGCGCAATGCGAACACCCAGGGACTTGAGCTCGCGCAGCCGGGCGCGCGCGATGTCGTCCTGGGCGGCCAGGCTCTCGGTCACTTCCAGTTGCAGGCAGGCCGGATCGATGGCGTTGCGCTCCAAGGCCTGGCGCACGTCGTCCACCAGGTCGGCGCGGCGCAATTGCACCGGCGACAGGTTGACCGCCAGCGAAGCCGGCGCAATCGCACCCAGGTCCTGGCGCCATTGCGAAAACTGCGCGCAGGCGCTGTCCAGCACAAAGCGGCCCAGTTCGATGATCAGGCCCGATTCCTCGGCCACGCCGATGAAATCGACCGGGTTGACCAGACCGCGCTGCGGATGGCGCCAACGCACCAGCGCCTCCAGGCCCAGTGGCTGGTCGGGGCGCAGCCCCAGCACTGGCTGGTAGACGACAAACAGCTCACCGCGCAGCAAGGCTTGCCGAAGGTCGCTCTCGATGGACACGCTGCGGGCGACGCGCTCGTGCATCGCCGGATTGAACACCGCCAGGCGGGCCCGGCCATTGCGCTTGGCCTCGTACATGGCGGTGTCGGCGTCGCGCATCAGGGTGTAGGCGTCACGGGCCGGGTGGTCGGACGTGACGATGCCGATGCTGGCGCTGGAATGCACCTGCTGGCCACAGATCAGATAGGGCGCGGCCAGGCTGTCCATCAAGCGCTGCGCCACGCTGCAGGCGGCGTCGCGGCTGCCCATGCCTTCGAGCAGCACCACGAACTCGTCGCCACCGATGCGGCCCGCAGAGCCCTGCATCGCCTGCGGCGCAGGCTGCTGGCAGGTACTGGTGGCGACCGCATCACCGGCGCGCAGCACCGAGCGCAGGCGCCGTGAGATCTGGCGCAACAGCTCGTCGCCGGCCGCATGGCCCAGGGTGTCGTTGACCTGCTTGAAACGGTCGAAGTCCATGAACAGCACCGCGTACTGTTGCGGGGGCTGTTGCATGGCGCGGTCGATGGCCTGCTGCACCTGGTCGAACACCGACGCGCGGTTGGGCAGCTGGGTCAGGCCGTCGGTGCGGGCCGCATGCCGCAGCATGGCTTGCATCTGCATCTGCTCGGTCATGTCGACATGGATGCCGGCCATGCGGCAGGGGCTGCCGTCTTCGGCGTGGGCGATGACCACCCCGCAGGACAGCACTGCCGCCCAGTCGCCGTCGGGCCGCCGGATGCGCAGTTCGGCGCGGCAGGGCACCGCCGGGTTGGCCAGGTGGTCGCGCAGCGCCGCCGCCCAATCGGCCCGGCTGTCCGGGTGCACCAGTTGGTTCCAGTCCTTCAGGGTCAGGCCCATGTCGCCACGCCGGTAGCCCAGCATGCTCCACAGCCGGTCGTTGCAGCTCATGCGGTCGCCGTCCGCGTCCCATTCCCAGGTACCCACGCCGGCCGCCTCGACCACATGGGTCAACAAGGCCTGCTGGCTGCGCTGCTCGGTCACGTCGGTGAAGCAGCTCACCGACCCGGTCAACCGCCCTGCGCCGTCCCGCACCGGCTCGGCATTGACCTGCAGCCAGCGCGTGCGACCGTCAGGCGCCACCACGCCCATCAATTGATTGCGCAGCCCCTGGCCTGCCGCCAGGGCCCGGATCGCCGGTCGCTCGGCCAGCGGCATGGTGCCGCCATGCTCGTGCACCGTGCGCCATTGCGGGTGGATGGCCTGCTGGCCCAGCAATTGGGCGCGGCTCAGCTGCAGCTGTTGTTCAGCCGCAGGATTGCATTCGATCACCTGGCCGCTGGCCGAGCGCACCACCACGCCATTGGGCAGGGCGGCCAGCAGGGCCTGGGTGCGCTGGCGCTCGGCGTCGGCCGATGCCGGCCGGTGCCCCTGCGCAGCCGGGGCCGGCGCCAGAAAGGGCCGGGGGCCCTGCCGCCGCCAGGCCAGGGGCCTGTGGCGATCAGCGAAGGGCTTTCTGCGCGAAGATAGCAAGGGGGGCACTCCAGCGGCGGGGCGGGGCCGCTGGACATCACGGCGACACGCCACTGTTTCGGCCGCCGTGCGCCCAACTTGAGCGCAGGGGCCGGTGCCAGCGCTCAGCTGGGCGCGCGCACGGTCCAGTGCTTGCCCACCTCGCCCTTGGCGTTGACGCTTTCCAGGTGCACCCCAAAGCCCCACAGCCGTGCCACATGCTTGAGCACCTCTTGCCCACTGTCGTCCAGCGGCCTGTCGTTGTGCTGGAAATGACGCAGCGTGAGCGATCGGTCACCGCGCAGGTTGACATTCCAGACCTGGATATTGGGCTCGCGCGAGCCCAGGTCGTACTGGTGCGACAGCATCTCGCGCACCCGACGGTAGCCGGCGTCGTCGTGGATGGCACTGACCTCGATATCGCTCTGCTTGTCGTCGTCTGTGATGGCGAAGAGGCGGAAATCGCGCATCAGCTTGGGGCTGAGGTACTGGCCGATGAAGCTCTCGTCCTTGAAGTTGCGCATCGCCGCATCCAGCGTGGGCACCCAGTCGCTGCCGGCGATATCCGGAAACCACTGCCGGTCTTCATCGGTCGGGTTCTCGCAGATGCGCTTGATGTCGGTGAACATCGCAAAGCCCAGCGCATAGGGGTTGAAACCCGAATAGCCCTTGTCGCTGACCTTGGGCTGGTAGACCACATTGGTGTGGCTCTTGAGCCATTCGATCATCACGCCGTCGCTCAGGTAGCCGTCGTCGTACATGGTGTTGAGCAGCTTGTGGTGCCAGAAGGTGGCCCAGCCCTCGTTCATCACCTGGGTCTGGCGCTGCGGGTAGAAGTACTGCGCCACCTTGCGCACGATGCGCACGATCTCGCGCTGCCAGGGCTCCAGCAGGGGCGCGTTCTTCTCGATGAAGTAGAGCAGGTTCTCCTGCGGTTCATCCGGGAAGCGGCGCGCGGCGGCGGGGCCGTCGGCCTTCTCGGCGCGCTTGGGCAGGGTGCGCCACAGGTCATTGACCTGGTGCTGGGCATAGCGCTCGCGCTCGGTGCGCTCGGCCAGTTCTTGTGCCAGGGTCTTGCGGGTGGGGCGGCGGTAGCGGTCAACGCCATGGTTCTGCAGCGCGTGGCAGGAGTCGAGAAACTCTTCCACCGTGTCCAGGCCGTGGCGCTCTTCGCATTCGGCCACATAGTGCTTGGCATAGACCAGGTAATCGATGATGGACGAGGCATCGGTCCACATCCTGAACAGGTAGTTGCCCTTGAAGAAGCTGTTGTGGCCGTAGGCCGCATGGGCGATCACCAGGGCCTGCATCGGCATGGTGTTCTCCTCCATCAGGTAGCTGATGCAGGGGTTGCTGTTGATCACGATCTCGTAGGCCAGGCCCATGTGGCCGCGCTTGTAGTTCTTCTCGGTGCTGATGAATTCCTTGCCATAGCTCCAGTGGCGGTAGTTCACCGGCATGCCCACGCTGGCATAGGCGTCCATCATCTGCTCGGCAGTGATGATCTCCAGCTGGTTGGGGTA
>JANNZD010000201.1:0-59006 GCA_031410435.1 Betaproteobacteria bacterium
CAGCAGGCGCCGGGTCTCGGGGTTCAGCGTGGTCTCCCAGAGCTGCTCGGCGCTCATCTCGCCCAGGCCCTTGAAGCGGCTGATGCTCCAGGTGCTTTCCTTGGCGCCCTCCTTGCGCAGCTTGTCCAGCGTGGCCTCCAGTTCGCCTTGATCGAGCGCATAGATCTTGGCCGCCGGCTTCTTGCCGCGCGCCGGCGCGTCGACCCGGAACAGCGGCGGTTTGGCGATGTAGACATGGCCGCGCTCGATCAGCTTGGGGAAATGCCGGAAGAACAACGTCAGCAGCAACACCTGGATGTGCGAGCCGTCGACATCGGCATCGCTGAGGATGCAGACCTTGCCGTAGCGCAGGCCGCTGAAATCGGGCGCATCGTCGGGGCCGTGCGGGTCGATGCCGATGGCCACCGAGATGTCGTGGATCTCGTTGTTGGCAAACAGCCGGTCGCGTTCCACCTCCCAGGCATTGAGCACCTTGCCGCGCAGCGGCAGCACCGCCTGCGTCTCCTTGTCGCGGCCCATCTTGGCGCTGCCGCCGGCCGAATCGCCCTCGACCAGGAAGACCTCATTGAGGTTCAGGTCGCGGCTCTCGCAATCGGTCAGCTTGCCGGGCAGCACCGCCACGCCCGAGCCCTTGCGCTTTTCCACCTTCTGGCTGGCGCGCTGGCGCGTCTGGGCCTGCTTGATCACCAGCTCGGCCAGCTTCTTGCCCAGGTCCACATGCTGGTTCAGCCACAGGTCCAGCGGCGGGCGGGTGAACTGGCTGACCAGCCTCAGCGCATCGCGGCTGTTCAGCCGCTCCTTGGTCTGGCCCTGGAACTGTGGGTCCAGCACCTTGGCCGACAGCACGAAGCTGGCGCGCGAGAACACGTCCTCGGGCATCAGCTTGACGCCCTTGGGGCACAGCGCATGCAGCTCGATGAAACTCTTGACGGCGCCGAACAGGCCGTCCTTGAAGCCGCTCTCGTGGGTGCCGCCGGCCACCGTCGGGATCAGGTTGACATAGCTCTCGCGCAGCACCGCCCCGTCCTCGGTGAAGGCCAGCACCCAGGCCACGCCCTCGCCCTCGGCGAAGTTCTCGGTCTCGGCGGCCGACGCATAGCCCTCGCCCTCGAACAGCGGGATCAGCGGCTCGCCGGCCAGTCCCTGGCTCAGGTAGTCGAGCAGGCCGCCCTTGTACAGCCAGGTCTGGGTCTCGGCCAACTTGTCGCCGCCCTTCTCAACGGTCAGCGACACCGTCACGCCCGGCATCAACACTGCCTTGCTGCGCAGCAGGTGGCTCAGCTCGGCGCGCGGCAGGTCGGTGGATTCGAAGTATTTGGCGTCCGGCCAGGCGCGCACGCTGGTGCCCTGGCGGCGCTCGCCGGCGGCCGCCTTGCGCAGCACCAGCGGCTCGATCACGTCGCCGCCCGAGAAGGCCAGCGCCGCGCACTGGCCCTCGCGCCAGACCGTCACCTGCAGGCGCTTGGCCAGCGCATTGGTCACGCTCACGCCCACGCCGTGCAGGCCGCCCGAAAAGCTGTAGGCGCCGCCCGAGCCCTTGTCGAACTTGCCGCCGGCATGCAGCCGGGTGTAGACGATCTCGACCACCGGCACCTGCTCTTCGGGGTGCAGGCCGAAGGGGATGCCGCGGCCGTCGTCGTCCACCGTCACCGAGCCGTCGGTGTGCAGCGTGACCGCGATGCGCTTGCCGAAGCCGGCCAGGGCCTCGTCGGCGGCGTTGTCGATCACCTCCTGGATGATGTGCAGCGGGCTTTCGGTGCGGGTATACATGCCCGGCCGCTGCTTGACCGGCTCCAGGCCCTTGAGCACCCGGATCGAGGATTCGCCGTAACTGCCGGGCTTGGGAGGGGTGATTGCCATGACCGGGATTCTAGGATCGGGCCCCTGGCCGCCGGCGCCGTGGGCCAGATAGCATCGCCCCATGCCCCGCCTGCCCCCCATCACCCCGACCGCTCGGCCCACCCTGCCCGCCCTGTCGCTGGCGCAGGTGCTGGTTTGCGGCGCCGTGATCGTCACCGTGTCGATGGGCATACGCCACGGCTTCGGCCTGTGGTTGCAACCGGTGACGATGGACCGGGGCTGGACCCGCGAGACCTTTGCGCTGGCCATCGCGGTGCAAAACCTGGCCTGGGGTCTGGCCGGGCCGCTGGCGGGCATGGTCGCCGACCGCTATGGCGCCTTCCGCGTGCTGGCGCTGGGCAGCCTGCTCTACGCGCTGGGGCTGGTGGGCATGGCCCTGGCCAGCTCGGGCCTGGCCTTCACCGGCTCGGCCGGCCTGCTGATCGGCATGGCCCAGTCCGGCGTGACCTATGCAGTGGTCTACGGCGTGATCAGCCGCAACGTGGCGGCCGAGAAGCGGTCCTGGGCGATGGGGGTGACGGCAGCGGCCGGGTCCTTCGGCCAGTTCCTGATGGTGCCGGTGGAAAGCTGGCTGATCAGCGCCTGGGGCTGGCAGAACGGGCTGTTCGTGCTGGCCTGTCTGGCGCTGGCCATCCTGCCGCTGGGGCTGGGCCTGCGTGAGCCGCGCGGCGCTGCCGCGGCGGGCTTCCAGCAAAGCGTGGGCTCGGCGCTGCGCGAGGCCGCTGCCAACCGCAGTTTCCAGCTGTTGACGGCGGGCTATTTCGTCTGCGGCTTCCAGGTGGTGTTCATCGGCGTGCACATGCCCAGCTACCTGAAGGACCACGGCTTGGCGCCCGAGGTGGCCACGGTGGCCCTGGCGCTGATCGGCCTGTTCAATGTGTTCGGCACCTACGCGGCGGGCAGCCTGGGCCAGCGCCTGCCCAAGCGCTACATCCTGAGCTTCATCTACGCGATGCGCTCGGTGGTGATCCTGGCCTTCTTATGGGCTCCGCTCACGCCGGCCAGCGTCTACCTGTTCGCCGCCGCCATGGGGCTGCTGTGGCTGTCCACGATACCGCCCACCAATGCGGTGATCGCACAGATCTTCGGGGTGCAGTACATGTCGATGCTGGGTGGCCTGGTCTTTCTCAACCACCAGCTGGGCTCGTTCATGGGGGCCTGGCTGGGCGGCTGGCTGTATGGCCAGTTCGGCAACTACCACGCTGTCTGGGGCCTGGCGGTGGCGCTGGGCCTGTTTGCGGCCTTGGTCAACCTGCCGGTGCGTGAGGCCCCGATCACACGGCTTGCGCCGCAGGCCGCATGACGCACCGCCACCGCCGCCGCTGTGTCAACACCGCTGCGGCCCTGGCCGCGCTGGCGCTGCTGGCCGCGGTGTTTGCGGCCTACCTCGACCCGCACCGCATGCTGGAGCTGGCGGGCCGGGTCTGGGCCTGCTTCTGATGGCCGCACCTGCGTCCGCCGGCCACCCCACGCCGTCCGCCGGGCAGCCTTCGGCCTGGCTGCAGCGCTGGGCCCACCTGATCGCGCCGGGTGCTGCGGTGCTCGATGTGGCCTGCGGCCGCGGCCGGCACCTGCGCTGGCTGGCCGGGCGTGGCCACCCGGTGACCGGAGTCGACCGCGATGCCGACGCCCTGGCGGCCTCGCAAGACCTGGCGGCCGCCGGCCTGGCCGAGCTGGTGCCGGCCGACATCGAGAACGGCCCCTGGCCCTGGCCCGGCCGCAGCTGGCCGCTGGTGCTGGTGACGAACTACCTGTGGCGGCCGCTGTGGCCCCAGTTGCGGGCCGCGCTGGCGCCGGGCGGCCTGCTGCTTTACGAGACCTTTGGCGCCGGCAATGAGACCGTGGGCAAGCCCTCGCGGCCCGATTTCCTGCTGCAGCCGGGCGAATTGATCGTCCGCTGCCAGGGCCTGCACATCCTGGCCTACGAGGACGGATTCCTGGAGTCGCCGCCGCGCTATGTGCAGCGGGTGGCAGCGCTGCGCCCCGACCCCGCCCGCCCCGGACCGGCCCGCCACCCGCTGCAAGGCCAGGCCGCCAGCGACGGCTAAAATCGCGGATTCGCAAGGAAACCGTATGAACCCCATTGTTGGCAGCATCGTGGCCCTGGTCACCCCGATGCACGAAGACGGCAGCGTCGACTACGACGGCCTGCGCCAGCTGATCGACTGGCATATCGCCGAAGGTACCGACTGCATCGGCGTGGTCGGCACCACCGGTGAATCGCCCACGGTGTCGGTGCAGGAGCACTGCGAGATCATCCGCGTGTCGGTGCAGCATGCCGGCGGGCGGGTGCCGATCATGGCCGGCGCAGGTGCCAACAGCACCCGCGAGGCGATCGAACTGACCCGTTTCAGCAAGGAAGTGGGTGCCGATTGCACCTTGCAGGTGGTGCCCTACTACAACAAGCCCTCACAGGAAGGCATCTACCAGCATTTCAAGGCCATCGCCGAGGCGGTGGACCTGCCGGTGGTGCTGTACAACGTGCCCGGCCGCACCGTGGCAGACATGCAGCCCGAGACCGCCCTGCGCCTGGCCCAGGTGCCCGGTGTGGTGGGCATCAAGGAGGCCAGCGGCAATATCGAGCGCGCGGCCCAGCTGATCAAGCAGGCGCCGACGGGCTTCTCGATCTACTCGGGCGACGATGGCACCGCCGTGGCCCTGATGCTGCTGGGCGGCCATGGCAATGTCAGCGTCACCGCCAATGTGGCGCCGCGCCTGATGCACGAGATGTGCATGGCGGCCATCGGCGGCAACCTGGCCTTGGCGCGTCAGATCCACCTGCGCCTGCTGGGCCTGCACAAGCAATTGTTCTGCGAACCCAGCCCGGCGCCGGCCAAGTGGGCCCTGGCCCGCCTGGGCCGCGGCCGGGCCACCGTGCGCCTGCCCATCACCCCGCTGACCAGCGCCGGCCAAACCCTGGTCGAGGCCGCGCTGGCCGAAGCCGGCCTGCTTTGATCGCCCGCCTGCGCAGGCCCTGCGCCGGGCGATCTGCCCCTCTGCCCTGTGTTCTGATCGGCGCGCGCGCGGCGCGGCCGACGGGCTGGCCCCCGGCCGGCGCACCCCCTGCCCCCTGGAGATTTCGAACGTGACCTCTGCATTTGCCCTGACCCCGCTGCGTGGCACCCTGCTGTTGGCGGCCCTTTCGCTGGCCGGCTGTTCAACTTTCGACAGCATGACGTCGGGCGAAAAGCTCGACTACCGCTCGCAGGCCAGCAAGACCCAGTTGCTGGACATCCCGCCCGACCTGACCCAGCTCGCCCGCGACGGCCGCTACCAGCCGCAGGCCGGCGTGGTCACTGCCAATACCCTGCGCCAGGGCGGCACTGCGCCGGCGCCGGCGGCGGTGGTGGCGCCCAATGCGGTGGGCGAGATGCGCATCGAACGCCAGGGCAATAGCCGCTGGCTGGTCACCCCGCTGCCGCCCGAGACCCTGTTCCCGCTGCTGCGCAGCTTCTGGGCCGAACGCGGCTTCAGCCTGACCGTGGACTCGGCCGAGACCGGCGTGATGGAGACCGCCTGGGCCGAAAACCGGGCCAAGCTGCCGCAGGATTTCGTCCGCAACACCCTGGGCCGGGTGTTCGACAATCTGTTCAGCACGGGCGAGCGCGACCGCTTCCGTTCGCGCGTGGAGCGCACGCCCACCGGCAGCGAGGTCTTCATCAGCCACAAGGGCGCGGTGGAGATCTACACCACGCAGCTGAAAGACAACACCATGTGGCAGATTCGCCCGGGCGACCCCGACCTGGAGGCTGAGATGCTGGCCCGCCTGATGGTGCGCCTGGGCGCCAAGGACGAGGTGGCCCGCAGCAGCGTGGCCGCCGCACCGGTGGCCGCGCCGGTGGCGCGCGCGGCGTCGATGCCGCAGACCGCAGCCATGGACCTGGACGAAGGTTTCGAACGCGCCTGGCGCCGGGTCGGGCTGTCGCTGGACCGCAGCGGCTTCACCGTCGAAGACCGCGACCGCGCCGCCGGCCTGTATTTCGTGCGTTATGTCGACCCCAAGTTCGCCGGCAAGGAAGAGCCCAACTTCTTCGCCAAGCTCTTCAGTGGCGACAAGGAAGCGGCCAAGCCCCAACGCTACCGGGTGCTGGTCAAGGCCAATGGTGCCAAGTCGCAGGTGACGGTGCAGAACAGCCAGGGCAGCCCCGACAACAGCGAAGCAGCGCGCCAGATCATCGGCCGCCTGATCGACGACCTGAAGTAAGCCGGCCGCCGGGCGGCGGCGCGCATCGGGCATCATGGCTGTCCCAAACCGCCGGACACCTGCCATGAAGCTGGTCATCGCCCAGATGAAGCACGAGACGAACACCTTCTCGCCCGTGCCCACCCCCCTGTCGCGCTTTGCCACCAGCGTCGATGTCCCGCCCGAAGGGGCCGATGCGGTGGCGGCCTACCGCGGCACCGGGTCAGCGATCGCCGCCTTCATCGATCTGGCCGAAGCCGCCGGCGCCGACTACTGCGTGCCGATCGCGGCCGCCGCGTCGCCCAGCGGGCCAGTGCAGGACAGCGCCTTCGAGCATATTGCCGGGCGCATCTGCACCGCCGTGGCCCTGGGCTGCGACGCGGTGCTGCTGGACCTGCACGGCGCGATGGTCACGCAAAGCCATGAGGACGGGGAAGGCGAACTGCTGCGCCGCATCCGCGCGATCAACCCCGGCGTGCCCATCGGCGTGGCACTGGACATGCACACCAACCTCTACGATGACTTTGCCGCGCGCTGCACGGTCATTGCCGGCTACCAGACCTATCCGCATGTGGATGTGTACGAGACCGGCCTGCGCGCCGGTCGGGCATTGCTGGCCAGCCTGGCGCCAGCGCTGTCAGGCCGGGGCAGCCCGGCGCTGGCGCCCTGCATGGCCTGGGGCCGCCTGCCAATGCTGCCGCATGTTATGCGCCAGGGCTCGGACGACAGCCCCAACCGCGAACTGCAGGCCCGCTGCCGCGAGATGGAGGCCCAAGGCGCGCTGTGCGCCAGCGTCTTCGTCGGCTTCCCGAATGCCGACATCCGCATGGCCGGCCTGTCGGCGGTGGTGGTGTGCGACGACAAGCCGGCCCAGGCCGCGGCCTGGCGTGACGAACTGCTGGCCCTGGCCTGGGCCAGCCGCCAGGCCTTTGTCTACCAGATCGAGCCACTGGCCGCATCGCTGCAGAAGGCGCTGGCGCTGGACGCCGCCAAGCCCGCGGGCAGCGGCCCGGTGGTGCTGCTGGACCACAGCGACAACTGCGCCTCGGGCGGCACCATGGACACCATGACGGTGCTGGGCGCCATCCTCGATGCCGGGCTGGATGGGGTGGCCGCCTTTGCCATTTTCGACCCCGACGCCGTGCAGGCGATGTTGCGCGCCGGCGTGGGCCAGGAGATCACGCTCAGCCTGGGTGGCAAGCTGGCCATGCCGGCCATCGGCCTGGCCGGCCAGCCGCGCAGCGTCACCGGCCGGGTGCGCCTGGCCTGCGACGGCCGCTACCGCAACCTGGGCCCGATGGGCCGCGGCGAACGCAACGACATGGGCCCCACCGCCGTGCTGGACACCGGCCGGGTGCAGATCGTGGTCATCAGCAACCATGTCGAACCGCATGACCTGGCCGCCTTCACCGCCGTGGGCATCGCGCCCGAGCGCTGCCGCTTCCTGATGCTCAAGAGCCGCATCCACTGGCGCGCCGGCCTGCGCTCGCTGGCGCATGCGGTGGTCGAGTGCGCCGGTACCGGTGTCTGCAGCTCCGACTACGCGCTGCTCGGCCTGCAGCATGTGCGCCGGCCGATGTTTCCGCTGGATGCGATCTGATGCGCTGAGGGCCGGCCTTGCCCGGCCGGCGCTGCGATGAGCCAGCGCCTGCTGCTGGTCGGGGCCGGCCATGCCCATGCCCAGGTGCTGCGCGACTGGGCCGCTGCACCGGTGCCCGGCGTCGACCTGGTGCTGGTGTCGCCCAGCTCGCTGGCGCCCTATTCCGGCATGGTGCCGGGCTGGCTGGCTGGCACCTACCGCTTCGACGAGATCTGCATCGACTTTGCGGCACTGGCGCGCAGCGCTGGCGCCCGGCTGCTGATCGACGAGCTGGTGGCGCTCGACCCGCAGCGGCGCCAGGTCCACCTGGCCTGCGGCCAGGTGCTGGGCTATGAGTTCCTGTCGCTGAACGTGGGCTCCACCTTGAGGCCGCCCGCGTTGGCCGGGCCGGGCCAGGTGCTGGCGCTGCGCCCGCTGGGTGAACTGCACCAACGCTGGGAGGCGATGCTGGCCAACCCGGCCATCGCGCCGGGCAGCCAGCCCTTGCGCATCACCGCGGTGGGCGGCGGCGCGGCCGGTGTGGAGTGCCTGCTGGCGGTGCTGGCCCGGCTGCGCCAGCGCCACCCCGGGCAGCCAGTGCATGGCCGGCTCGTCACCCGCGGGCCCTTGCTGCCCGGCCTGCCCGCCGGGGCCCGCCGGGCGGCGCTGGCCGCGCTCCGGCAGGCCGCAGCCGAGGTCTTGACCGACACGGCTTTTGACCCCGACAGCCCGCAGCACCCATCCGACTTGCTGCTCTGGGCCACCGGTGCCCAGTCGCATGCCTGGCAGGCCGACAGCGGCCTGGCGGTGAACGGGGCCGGATTCATCGGCGTCAACCACCATCTGCAATCGCTGTCGCACCCCCAGGTGCTGGCGGTGGGCGATTGCGCGCACTGGACCGAAGCACCGCTGCCCAAGGCCGGCGTCTTTGCGGTGCGCATGGGGCCGGTGCTGTCGCACAACCTGCGCGCCCTGCTGCGTGGCCAGGCCCTGTTGCCTTATCAGCCGCAGCGCCGCTACCTGGCGCTGTTGGCCACCGCCGATGGCAGCGCCATCGGCGCCTGGGGCGGGCTGTCGGCCCAGGGGCGCTGGCTGTGGCGCTGGAAGGACCGCATCGACCGACGCTTTCTCGCCCGGTTCGCGGTGCCGGGCGAAGCCGACTTGCCCTGCGCACCCGCACCGGTCGAGCCGCCCTGAGCAGGCCTGCGCAGCCCGCAGCGAGGGATGGCCCGGGCTGCGCCCGGCGCGCACTGGCCGCACACTGAACCCCCCACAGATGCCGGAGACGCGCCCATGCCGATAGCCCCCGCCCATCGCCCCTTGTCCGGGCCGCCCGACCCGCAGGGTGCCAACCGGCGCCAGTTCCTGATCGGCGGCGCGGCCGCCGGCGGTGGCCTGGCGCTGGGCCTGGCCTGGCCAGTGGCCCGCGCCGCGGCGGCCGGCCAGGTCGAGCTCAATGTCTGGGTGCTGGTGCAGGCCGATGACCGCTGCGTGCTGCGCTTTGCCCGGTCCGAGATGGGCCAGGGCACCCTCACCGGCCTGGCCCAGCTGATCGTCGAAGAGCTGGATTGCGACTGGAACAAGCTGGCCATCGAAGCCATCACCCCGGGCCAGAACTTCGCCAGCAAACGGGCCTGGGGCGAAATGGGCACCGGCGGCAGCCGCGGGGTACGCACCTCGCAGGACTATGTGCGCCGCGCCGGGGCTGGCGCGCGGTTGATGCTGCTGCAGGCCGCTGCCGCGCAGTGGCAGGTGCCGGTGGACACGCTCAGCACCGATGCCGGGGTGATCCACCACGCCGGCTCGGGCCGCAGCCTGCGCTATGGCGAAGTGGCGCCGGCCGCCGCCCGACTGCCGCCGCCCGACCCCAAGCGCCTGACGCTCAAGCCGCCCCAGGCCTGGAAGATCGCCGGCAAGCCGCTGCTGCGCCTGGATACCGCCGACAAGACCAACGGCAGCAAGGTCTATGCGCTCGACCTGCGCCTGCCCGGCATGCTGTGTGCGGCAATCCGCGCCTGCCCGGTGTTCGGCGGGCGGCTGCTCAGTTTCGAGGGCGCGGCAATTGCCGGCCGGCCAGGGGTGCGCGGCGCGGTGCGGGTCAACGACAGTAGCGTGGCGGTGGTGGCCGACACCTGGTGGCGGGCGCGCAGCGCACTCGAGGCCCTGCCCGTGGTGTGGGACGAGGGCGAGGCAGCGGGGCAGTCCAGCGCGCTGTTTGCCCAACGCATCGCCGAGGGCCTGGACGCGGCCCAGGCCTATGCCGACCGCGACGAGGGCGACGCGCTGGCCGCCATCGCCAGCGCGGCCCGCCAGGTCGAGGCGGTCTACACCACCCCCTTCCTGGCCCACGCCACGATGGAGCCGATGAATTGCACCGCCCGCATCAGCGCCGACCGTGGCGAGGTCTGGATGCCCACGCAGAACGCCGAAGCGGCGCACGCCGCCCTGTCGGAATCCTCGGGCCTGCCGCTGGCCCAATGTGAGGTCTACCGGCACGACCCGGGTGGCGGTTTCGGCCGGCGCGGCGGCACCCAGGACTATGTGCGCCAGGCGGTGGCGATCGCCCGACAGTTTCCGGGCCTGCCGGTGAAGATGATCTGGAGCCGCGAAGAAGACATGACGCATGACTTCTACCGCCCGGTTTCGGCCTGCAGGCTGCGCGCCGGCCTGGACGCCCAGGGCCGGCTGCTGGGCCTGCATGTGCGGGTGTCGGGCCAGTCCATCAACGCCTTCGTCAACCCGCTGACCGTGGCCGACGGCAAAGACAGGCGCCAGCTGCAGGGGATGTGGAAAGAGGCCGGCGACGCCCAGTTCGGCTACAGCGTGCCGCATCTGCGGGTGGAGTACGCGATGCGCAACACCTCGGTGCCGGTGGGGCCGCTGCGCGGCGTCAACACCAACCAGAACGGGGTTTATATCGAGTGTTTCATGGACGAGATCGCGCGCGCGGCTGGCGCCGATCCGCTGGCCTTCCGGCGCGCCCTGATGGGCCAGCATCCCAAGCATCTGGCGGTGCTCAACGCCGCCGCCGCACACGCCGGCTGGGGCCGGCCGCTGCCGCCCGGGGTGCACCGGGGGATCGCCCAGTTCATGGGTTATGGCAGCTATTCGGCGGCGGTGGCCGAGGTGTCGGTGGACGCCGCAGGCAGCGTCAAGGTGCACCGCATGGTGCTGGCGCTGGACTGCGGGCATGCGGTCAACCCTGGTCAGATCGCCGCGCAGGTGGAGGGTTCGGTGGCCTATGGGCTGTCAGCCACGCTGCACGGCGAGATCACGGTCGAGCGCGGCCGGGTGCAGCAGCGCAATTTCGACACCTACCCGGTGCTGCGCCTGGCCGAGATGCCGACGGTCGAGACCGTGATCGTGCCCAGCCTGGATTTCTGGGGCGGGGTGGGCGAGCCGACCATCTGCGTGGTGGCACCGGCGGTACTGAATGCGGTGCATGCCGCCATCGGCCGGCCGATCCGCGATTTGCCGCTGCGCCGGGTGGCCCGGGCCTGAGGGCTGGGCGGCCCGCGCTCAGGGCCGCAGGCGCATCCCTGCCGGCAGATGCTTCCAGGGCAGATCAGCCGGGTCGGCGGCCATCGGCCCAGCCGCCTTGGCCACGATGATCTGGCTGGCGATGGGCGCGAAGTCGGCCCGGAAGTGGTTGCTGCTCTTGACCACGATCACCCGCATCGCTTCGGGCTGTATGCCCACCATGCGCAAGAGCTGGCGGTCGAGCAGCTGTTTCTTGCCGCTGACCACCGCGACCTGTATGCCTTCGATCTCCAGGCAGGCGCAGGCGCCCAGCTGCACGGTCAGGCCGGTCATCATCGGGCCGGTCAGGGTGCAGGCGCCGTCGCTCAGCGCCCGCACCCTGAAGCGGCCGCGCACCGGCGCATCGCTGGGCTGGCCGGTGAAGGTGGGTACCGCCCGGCCCAGGCTGATCTCGATCTCGGCACCCAGGCCGGCGGCGCTGGCGGCCTGGGCGGCGGCCGGGTCGAACATCAGGCCCAGCGCCACCTGGCCGGGAAAGCGCCGGCCCGCACCCTGGGCCAGCAAGGCCTGCAGCAGGCCGGTGGTGTTGCTGTCACCGCCGGCGCCGGGGTTGTCCTGGGTATCGGCCAGCACCACTGGCCGCTGGGCATGCTCGGCCAGGCGCAGCGCTTGGTGCACGGCGGTCTGGGCCGAAACGATCTCCAGGCGCCACTGCGCCGGCTCGGCCACGCGCTGGTAGAGCAAGGCCACCGCCTGACGGCAGGCCGGGTCGTCCTCGCCATGGCCCCAGACCATGGGCGCGCATTCGTCGAAATCTGACGCCGGGAAGCCCATGCAGAAGCTCAGCACACAGTCATGCTCGTGGCTCAGCGCTGACAGTTCCTCGAAGCGCTCGCGCGCCGGCGACAGCCAGGTGCTCTGGGCATTGATCGGGATCAGGAAGGGCACGCGCCGGGCATGCACCGGCAGGCGCTGACCGGTGCGCAGCCGCAGCGCCAGCAGCCCGGCCGCGCGCTCGCCGGTCTCGGCCATGTCCACATGCGGGTAGCTGCGGTAGGCCACCAGCGCATCGGCCTCGCGCAGCATCCGGTGGGTGACATTGGCATGCAGATCCAGGCTGGCCACGATGGGCAGGCCCGGGCCCACCAGCGCACGCAGGCGGGCCAGCAGTTCGCCCTCGCTGTCGGCCACATGCTCGGCCACCGCCGCGCCGTGCAGGTCGAGGTAGATCGCATCCAGACCGGGCTGGCCGGGAGCGATGGCCGCCGCCACATCGGCACAGATCTCGCCAGCCAGGCGCTCGAAGGCATCGCGGGTGACAAAGCTGGACGGTATCGCGCCGGCCCAGCAAGACGGCAGCAGGGCCCAGCCGCGGGCCCGCGCCGCGTCGATGAAGCCGCCCACCGGCAGGTTGACACCGGTCAGGCGGGTCAGCAGGTCGGCGCCGCGCACATGGGCTGGAAACGAGTCACCCCGGTTGAACGCCGCCCAGTCAGCCAGGCTGGGGGCAAAGGTGTTGGTCTCGTGCTGGTAGCCGGCGATCAGGACACGGGTCAAGGCGGATCTCTCAAAACACCGCCGGCGCTGCAGGGTGCCGCAGCGGGCGGAGGTCGCCGGGCGCCTAAAGCGGCCGCCCGCCATGGGACAGCCCCCCCTATTGCACACCAAAGCGGCGGCCTGCGAAATTATTTATATTGTGCACAATTCAATTGTGCGATACATTTCTGCAACGATGAAGCCCACCTATGCTGCCGATCCGGCCCAATGGCTGGCCCTGGACCGCCAGCTCTGCTTTGCGCTGTATGCCGCGTCCTTGGCCATGACCAAGACCTACAAGCCCTTGCTGGCCCCGCTCGGCCTGACCTACCCGCAATACCTGGTGATGCTGGTGCTGTGGGAGGGCGACGGCATACCGGTTTCGCAGCTGGGCGCACGCCTGACGCTCGACTCGGGCACCCTCACCCCTTTGCTCAAACGCCTGCAGACGCTGGGCCTGCTGCAGCGCCAGCGCGATGCAGCCGATGAACGCCGGGTGCTGCTGCACCTGAGCCCGGCTGGCAAGCGCCTGCGTGCGCAAGCCCTCGCGGTGCCCCAGACCATGGCTTGCGCCACCGCCTGCGACCTGCAGCAGCTGGGCCAGCTCACGGCCCAGCTCAGTGCCTTGCGGCACCGGCTGAATGACTCGCTTTCCCGCGCCGCGGCCTGATCGCCCGGCATTCCATCGCCCGCTGCGGCGGGCACTTCTGCAAACCTGAAACCAGGACACACCCCATGGCACTCGACAAAGTCGTCTACACCGCTACCGCCACCGCCACCGGCGGCCGAACCGGCACCGCGCAATCCTCCGACGGCGCACTCAAGCTGGACCTGTCCACCCCGCGTGAGCTGGGCGGCGCGGGCGGCGCGGGCACCAACCCCGAGCAGATGTTCGCCGCCGGCTATTCGGCCTGCTTCATCGGTGCGATGAAGGCGGTGGGCGCGGGCATGAAGATCAAGGTGCCCGACGATGTGTCGATCACCTCGGACGTCGGCATCGGCCCCATCCCCGGCGGCTTCGGCATCCAGGTGGCGATGCGCATCACCCTGCCTGGCTTCGAGCGTGCCGCCGCCGAGGCCCTGGTGGCTGCCGCGCACAAGGTGTGCCCCTACTCCAACGCCACCCGCGGCAATATCGACGTGACGCTGACGGTGGTCTGAAGCCCGGCGGGCCGGCGCTGTCATCGGCGCGTCACGGATCGTTCATCAGCGGGTCATGCCGCACTGCGAGGCTCCTCGGGTTTGCCCAAACCCGAGGAGCCCGCATGAAACCCCAATCCCGCCGCCTGGCCTCGCTGCCGGCCATGGCCCTGCTGTGGCTGGCCCACGCCGCGCCCAGCCAGGCCGCAATCGACCTGATCGCCGTCGGCAGCCTGACCCGAAGCGCCGACCTGTCGGGCCTGACCGGCCCGCTGGAGAACGGGGTCGACCCCGGCAATGCGCTTGGCGGCATCGGCTCGGGCCTGGCCTGGGCCGGTGGCAGCAGCTTCCTGGCGCTGCCCGACCGCGGCCCCAATGCCACGGCCTGGAACGGCGCGGTGGACAACACCACCTCCTATGTCGCCCGCTGGCAGACCCTGAACCTGGCGCTCACTGCCAATCCGGGTGGCGCCCTGCCCTACAGCCTGACGCCCACGCTGACCGCCACCACGCTGCTGTACAGCGCCAGTGCGCTGAACTACGGCGCAGTCACGCCGGGCATCAACCGCGCAGGCCGCTTTTACTTCGACGGCCGCTCGGACAACTTTGCTGCCGGCACCTCGCTCAACCCGGCCAACGCCCGGCTCGACCCGGAGGGCCTGCGCGTGGCCGGCGACGGCCGCAGCGTCTTCGTCTCGGACGAATACGGCCCCTATGTCTACCAGTTCGACCGCGCCACGGGCCAGCGCCTGCGCAGCTATGCGCTGCCGGCCAACCTGGCCATTGCCAACCTGAATGCGCAGGGGGCGGCCGAGATCAGCGGCAACGCCAGCGGCCGGGTGGCCAACAAAGGCATGGAAGGCCTGGCGATCTCGCCCGACGGCAGCACGCTCTACGGCTTCATGCAGAGCCCCTTGGCCCAGGACGGCGGTGACGGCGGCCGCTACAACCGCATCTTGAAGATCGACCTGGCCAGCGGCGCGGTGCAACAGTTCGCCTACGACAACCGCATCGGCAGCAAGAACTACAACAGCAGCGAGCTTCTGGCGATCAACGACCACCAGTTCCTGGTGCTCGAACGCGATGGCAAGGGCCTGGGCGACGGCTCAGCGGCGGTGGTCAAGCAGTTGCGCCTGGTCGACCTGACCGGCGCTACCGAGGTCAGCGCAATCAGCGGCGCGGCCAACCTGGCCAGCGCGGCGCGCAGCAGCAGCCTGTTCCTCGACATCAAGGCAGATCTGGTGGGCAAGCATGGCTATGCCGATACCGCGGTGCCGGCCAAACTCGAAGGCGCGGCCTTCGGCGCCGATATCGTTGAGGCCGGCACCGCCTATCACACGCTTTACCTGGCCAACGACAACGACTTCGTGCCCGGGGTGGCCGGCAGCAACCGGTTCTTCGTCTACCGCTTCACCGATGCCGACCTGGCCGCGGCCGGCGGCAACGCGTTGGTCAACCAGTCCATCAGCGCGGTGCCTGAAACCGGCACCTGGGCGTTGCTGCTGGTCGGCCTTGCCGGCCTGGTCCCGCTCAGCCGCCAGCGCGCGCGGCCAGCAGCCTGAGCGTCAGTTCCAGCCGGGCCTGCCAGGGCGACATCGCCGCGGCCGGTCCAGGGTCCTGGCCCACCAGCACCCCGGCCGCACAGCGGCTGCAGCGCCACACCGGCACGCCGGCCGCCGCCGCCTGGTCCAGCGCGGGCTGCAGCGCCGCGTGCAGCGTGCCGTTGCCGGTGGCCGCCACCACCAGGCCCTGCACGCCGGCAGCCAACAGGGCCGCTACGGCGCGCGGCCCGGCCGCGGCATGGCTGTGCACGATCTCGACCCAGGGCCAGGCCGCGCCGGCCGGGCCCAGCACCGCCAGGCCCAGCGCCGGGCCGCTGTCCGGCCAGGGCTGGAAGCGGCGCAGCATGCCTTCCTCCATCACACCCAGCGGCCCGCCATCGCCCGAATCGAAAGCATCCAGCCGGTAGGTGTGCTGCTTGCGCAGCGCGCCGGCCGCATGCACCCGGCCGGCCAGCACCGCCAGCACACCGCGGGCGCCCGGGCTGCGCGCCAGCGCCACCGCGTCCAGCAGGTTCTGCGGGCCGTCTGCCAGCAGGGCCGTGGCCGGCCGCATCGCCGCCACCAACACCACCGGCTTGGCCGGCGCCAGCACCCGCTGCAGCAGCCAGGCGGTCTCCTCGAGGGTGTCGGTGCCATGGCTGATGACGATGCCCTGCAACCCGGGCCGGGCCAGATGCAGCGCCACCCGGGCGGCCAGCCGCTGCCAGGTGGCGGCGTCCATGTCCTTGCTGTCGACCTGGGCCACCTGCTCGGTCTCGATCGGCTGGGCGGCGAGACCGGGCACACCGGCCAGCAGGTCGGCCACCGAACGCTGGGCGGCACTGTAGCCGACGTTGTCGGTGGCATCGGCGGCGGTGCCAGCGATGGTGCCGCCGGTACCCAGGATGACGATGGTGCTTGGCATTTGTACCTTATCTGGATAAAAATACAGTCACTGGATAAAACGTCAGCTGGCCGGGTGGTCATCTTGCCTGATCGGTCCAGCCGCTAGTTCCACTCAACGCCAGGACACCCCATGGACGACGACGCACCGGCCCCCCCACCCAAGCTCACCGCCCGCCAACAGCAGATTCTTGATCTGGTGCACAACGCGATCGAGCGTACTGGCGCCCCACCCACCCGCGCCGAGATCGCTGCCGAGCTGGGCTTCAAATCGGCCAATGCCGCCGAAGAGCATCTGCAGGCCCTGGCCCGCAAGGGCGTGCTCGAGCTGGTGGGTGGCACTTCGCGTGGCATCCGTCTGCGTTCCGCCACCCTGCGCACGCTCAACCAGGCGCGCGCGCTGGCCCATCAGCCGGCCAGCCCGCGGCCGGCCGAGCACCAGCTGTCCTTGCCGCTGCCGGGCTTGATGCAGCTGACCCTGCCGCTGGTGGGCCGGGTGGCGGCTGGCAGCCCGATCCTGGCGCAGGAGCACATCGACCAGACCTATGTGGTGGGTGCCTCGCTGTTCTCGGGCAAGCCTGACTACCTGCTGCGGGTGCGCGGCATGAGCATGCGCGATGCCGGCATCCTCGACGGCGATCTGCTGGCCGTGCACAAGACCACCGAGGCCCGCAACGGCCAGATCGTGGTGGCCCGCCTGGGCGACGAGGTCACGGTCAAGCGCCTGCAACGCAACCGCGATGGCATCGCCTTGCTGCCCGAAAACCCGGATTTCGCGCCCATCCTGGTCGGCGACGGTGACGCCTTCGAACTGGAAGGTATCGCGGTCGGCCTGATCCGCAACTCACCGCTGATGTGAAGACCATGGCCACCCTGCCCTTGCCGGCGCGCCAGCGCCGGGCCTTGCCCCGCCAGCACGACACAGCGCCAGCGCCCACACTGCAATCAGCAGGGGCCGTGAAGGCCCCCAAGGCGGCCTGCGCTGCCGATTGCCACCGGCTCGAGCAGCTGCCCAATGTCGGCCCGGCCATGGCCGGTGATCTGCGCGCCCTGGGCATCCTGCACCCGCAACAGCTGGCCCACCGCGATGCCTTCGCCCTCTACCAGGCGCTGTGCGCGCACAGCGGCAAGCGTCAAGACCCCTGCGTGCTCGACACCTTCATGGCCGTCACCGATTTCATGCGCGGCGCAGTGCCGGCGCCCTGGTGGGCCTACACCGCCCAGCGCAAGCAGGTCTACGGCCAGGTCTGACATCAGGGTGCCGGCGTGATCAGCAGCGTCTTGAGCGGCGCGCCCGGCGCCGGCCACAACGGCACAGCGTCACCCTGCACCCAACGCTGCGCGAAGCTGCGGAAATGCGGCGACCAAGGTATGCCGCTCTGCCCGGTGCTGTGGATCACCCGTGATTGGCTGCGGTCGCCCAGGTCATAGAGGCCGCGCAGGCTGGGGCCATGTTCGTCCAGGTAGTACTCGCCGGTGCTGGCGTCAGGCCGCAGGCTGACCCGGCCGACATTGACGGTGTAGCTGTCGCCGCCCACCGGCAGGCGCTGCTCAAACCAGGGCGCCAGCGCCTTGACCCGTGAAAACGGCCGGTGCTCGGACCGCGCCTGGTGCGCCTTGCCCCATTGCCAGACAGCCGGATCGGGGCCCTGCAAGGTTTGCAGTTCGGTCAGCGCCGCCGTGAAGGCACGGTTGACCTGGTCGTCGCAGGTCTCGACAGCGGGGGTCGACTTGTCGTCGCACCACCAGGCGTCATCGCGCGCCAGCACGCCTTCCAGGGCGTCGAAATAGCCGCGTTGGCCCAACAGCACGTCGTAGATGGGCGTGCCGGTCTCGTCGGCCAGTACCGCCGCCGACAAGGCCCGGTGCCAGGCCCAATAGATCAGCGGCGCGGCCTTGTCGGCCGCCATCACGCCATCGAAACCAGCCAATTGCTGCTGGGCGGCCGGCGCCAGCGGATGCGCCGACCTGGCCTTGAGCAGGCGCGGCAGCAGGCGCGCCACCGCCAGCGACTTGACATCCCCCTGCATGCGCCGCAGATCGGCCAGGCTGTGCTTGCCTGCGCCATCGATCATCTGCTCGATGCGCTGGTGGCGGAAGGGCGCCGCCCATTGGTGGCTGATGAAATGCGGGTAGTCGGGCGGGGTGATCTTCTGGTTGGCATTGGCGATGTAGCCGCGCGCCGGGTCGCGCACCTGCGGCAGCAGGTCCACGGCCAGATAGCCTGCCCAGTCGTAGCGCGCGTCCCAGCCCGGTGCCGGCGCCAGGCCGGACAGGTCGTTCTCGGGCTTGCGCAGTGGCACCCGGCCGGGCGAGACCAGGGCGATGTGGCCGGCATCGTCAGCCACCGCCATGTTCTGCTGGGGCGCCTGCCAGCTGGCGCCGGCCAGGATGAATTCATCCACCGACCCGGCGGTGTTCATCGCCAGCGTGGTGGCCATGATGTCGTTGTCGGTGTCCAGAACGGTCCAGCGCAGCGCGATCACATAGCCGGGCTTGTCCTTGGCACCCAGGGCCTCGCCCGCCACGCCCACTGTTGCCACATCGCTGATCACCGGCCCATGCCGGGTGCTGCGCACGGTCATGGCCAGGTCGGGCCCCCCGCGCACCTTGATCACCTCCTGCCGGGTCTGGAAGGCGGCCCAGCCCTCGGGCGTCTGGTACTGGCCGGCGTCGTCGGGCTTGATGCGCTCGAGGTAGGTGTCCTGCACATCCGGGCCGGTGTTGGTCAAGCCCCAGGCGATGTGCTCGTTCTGGCCCATCACCACCCCGGGCAGGCCGGGCAGGGTGGCGCCGGCGATCTTGTAGCCCGGCGCCTCGATGCGGGCGAAGTACCACAGCGCCGGGCTCGACAGCTTGAGGTGCGGGTCGCTGGCCAGCAGCGGCTTGCCGGTGCTGCTGCGGCTGCCGGCCAGCACCCAGCTGTTCGAGCCCAGGCCTTCGATCTCGCTCTCGGGCGCGGCCGCCATCAGGCGCACCAGCGCCGGCTCGGCCAGCGCCTGCTGGCCGTCCAGCTTGAGGCTGCGGTAGAAGGCGGCGTAGTCCATGCTGGCCGGCACCGGATCGCCTGCATAGGGCGGTAGCAGCTGGTCGATGCGGTCCTTGGGCAAGCGCAGCGCCAGGCGCAGCCGGATCAATTCGGTCTGCCAATTGGCGCCCAGGTCCCAGGCCATCATGATGGCCCAGGACAGGCTGTCCTCGGGCGTCCAGGGCTGGGCTTGCAGGCCCAGGATCACAAACTCTGGCGGCTGCGCCTTCAGGCTGCCGATCACCGCATTGACCCCGTCGGTATAGGCCTGCACCACCTCGCGCGAGGCCGGCGACACCTGGGCCCACTGCGCTGCGGCCACCTGGCGCACCCCCAGCACCCGCAGGAAACGATCGGTGTCGATCGCCGCCGCACCAAAGGCCTCGGCCAACCGACCGGCGCCGATGCGGCGGTGGGTCTCCATCTGCCACAGCCGGTCCTGCGCATGCACCACGCCCAAGCCGTACATCGCATCGCGCAGGCTGGCCGCCTTGATGTGGGGGATGCCATGCTCGTCCCGCTCGATGCGCAGGTCGGCCCGCAAGCCCGGCAGCGCCAGCGTGCCCTCGGTCTGGGGCAACACCCGCCGGGCCTGAAACCAGGCCAGCAAGGCCCCTAGCACCGCCAGCAGCAACAGCCCCGTGAGGATGCGCCGCAACCATCTTCCGATCATCTTGTTCTCCTGGCCCGGCCGGCCCCCTGCCGGCACCCGGGAGCAAGCCTACCAGCGCCGGCCGGGGCCGCCGAAGTGATGGCGCTATGGCGGCCTGTTCCGGCATTCGTCGGCGCGGGCCGGCTTCAACAATGCGGCCAGCCCGCTGTCTGTACACAGCCTTGATCGACCCTCAGCTTGTGCTCCCGGCTGCCGAAAAGCATTGCATGAACGCGAACCCCCAACCGACATCCTGGATGCTGCGCCTGGTCACACGCCGCCCGGCCGCGCCCAGCAGCAGCCTGATGCATTCGAGGATCGAGGTCTGCCCGCCCGAACTCTGGCCCTCCTCGCTGACCTGGCAGGGCCGGCTCAAGCGCCTCGGTCAACGCCTGCGCGGCCAGGTGGCGCCCTGGCTGCCCATGGACGACAGGCCGGTCAACCGCCTGGCCCTGGTCAAGGCCGAGTTCCAGCAAAGCCTGGCCGACCTGGGCACGCCGGGCAGCCCCGACCTGCTCGACAAGATCGAGCGCGCCCGCTCGCTGCGCGAACTCTGGCATCTGCGCTCGCCGGTGTATGGCGCAGTGGCTCTGGCACGCACCCAGGCCGAGGCCGAGCGCCGCCTGTCGCACCTGAATCGGCACTTCCCGGTTCGCGCGCCGCGCGCCGGGCTGGCCGCCCAGGTCTACTGACGCTGATCGGCAGGCTGCGCATGCATCCCGACCTGTTCCATGCCTTGCTGGACGGCCCGGCCACCGAGCCGCGGCACTTTGTCGATGCCGGCGATGGCGGGTCGGTGCTGCCCGGCCCCGGGCTGCCGCAAGACCGCCATGCCCGGATCGCCGCACGCCGCAGCTTCGTGTCGCTGAAGCAGTTGTTCATGCGCGCCGCAGACAGCCTGGACGGCCTGCGCCACGACTGGTTGCGCCACCAGGTGCGCCAGGTGCAGGAGCCGGGCGACCTGTGGCTGCTGCGCGGCGCGGTGTTCAGCGCATTGGGCCTGGACGACCCCAGCACCGACCGCCTGCGCCAGGAGCTGCAGGCCGTGCTTGACCAGGTCTTCCCTGACCAGGGCGAACTGCGCCCCTTGCCCCGGCTGGGCTGACCCGGCGCGGCCGACGCCGCAACCCGGCATCAGGGCGCTGCGAGGAAATCGCCCTTGCCCAGGTCCACCCCGGCATGGCGCAGCAGCGCATAGGCCATGCTCACATGGAAGAAGAAATTGGGCAGCGCCCAATGGCGCAGGAACACCTCGCCGGTGAACTGCAGCGGGTCGCGGTTGCGCATCGGGATGGTGATGGCGCGGCCGTCGCTGCCCTCGAAGGCCGCTGCCGGCACCGATTCCACGTACGACAGGGTCTTTTGCACCCGCTCGCGCAGCTCGGCAAAGCTGGCTTCGTTGTCTTCGAACTTGGGCGGCTCCTGGCCGGCCAGCCGGGCCACACAGCCCTTGGCCGAATCACTGGCGATGCGGATCTGCGCGACAAAGGGCAGCATGTCGGGCGCCAGGCGCAGCTGCAGGTAGTTGACGCTGTCGAACTTGCGCGTGGCGGCATACGCCTCGGCCTTGTCCAGCCAGGCCAGCATCGCACCGAGTTGGCGCTGGAATACCGGCACGCTGGCCGAATGCATGGAAATCGTCATGGGGTCTCCTGGGGGTGATCAGGCCACCGCGACGGATGGCCTGGCGCGATGCTAACGGCGCGCAGGCACCGTTGCCGGACGCGGCACAATGCCCAGCCAGACCATGAACATCATCATCCTCGACGACTATCAGGATGCCGTGCGCAAGCTGCACTGTGCGGCACGGCTGGAACCCTACAACGCCAAGGTCTTCACCAACACCGTCAAGGGCATAGGCCAGCTGGCGGTGCGCTTGCGCGAGGCCGAGGTGCTGGTGCTGATCCGCGAGCGCACCCAGTTCCCCAAGGCACTGCTCGAGAAGCTGCCCAAGCTGCGCCTGATCGCGCAGACCGGGCGGGTCGGCGGCCATATCGACCTGGCCACCTGCACAAGGCTGGGCATCGCGGTGGCCGACGGCACCGGCTCACCGGTGGCCGCGGCCGAGCTGAGCTGGGCCCTGATCATGGCAGCGATGCGGCGCCTGCCGCAGTACATCGGCAACCTCAAGCATGGCGCCTGGCAGCAAAGCGGGATGAAGGCCGCGTCGATGCCGCCCAACTTCGGCCTGGGCATGGTGCTCAGGGGCCGCACGCTGGGCCTGTGGGGCTACGGCAAGATCGGCCAGCTGGTGGCGGGCTATGGCCGGGCCTTCGGCATGCAGGTGGTGGTGTGGGGCAGCCCCGCCTCGCGCCTGCGCGCCCAGGCCGATGGCCACCAGGCGGCCGAGAGCCGCGCGACCTTCTTCGAAGGCTGCGATGTGCTGAGCATCCACCTGCGCCTGAACGAGCAGACCCGCGCCACCGTGACCCTGGAAGACCTGGCCCGCATGAAGCCCACGGCCTTGTTCGTCAACACCTCGCGCGCCGAGCTGGTGGAGGACAACGCGCTGGTGTCGGCCCTCAACAAGGGCCGGCCCGGGCTGGCTGCGGTGGATGTGTTCGAGACCGAACCCATCCTGCAGGGCCACCCGCTGCTGCGCCTGGAAAACGCCATCTGCACCCCACACATCGGCTATGTCGAGCAAGACAGCTACGAGATGTATTTCGGCGCCGCCTTCGACAATGTCATCAATTTCATCCGCAACGAGCCCAGCAACATCGTCAACCCGGAAGCCCTCAAGGTGATCCGTTGAGCCTGGCCGCGGGCGCCGGCCTGCCGGGCCCCCTGCTGCCCGAGGCCGATGCCAGCCGGCGCCTGGCCCGCGCCGAGCGGGCCTTGCTGATGGGCAACTTCAGCATCGGCTGCGGCGTGATGGTGGTGATCGGCACGCTCAACGACCTGGCGCGGTCGCTGCAGGTCAGCGCCCCGGCGGCCGGCCAGTTGATCACCGCCGCCGGCCTGGCCCTGGCGCTGAGCGCGCCCCTGCTGGCCGCCTGGGTCGCGGGCTATGACCGGCGCCGCCTGCTGGTGGCGTCGCTGCTGTGGTTCGCGGCCGGCCACGCATTGGCCGCGCAGATGCCCAGCCTGGACCTGCTGCTGCCGGTGCGCCTGCTGTCGGTGCTGGGCGCAGCGGTGTTCACCCCGCAGGCGGCGGCGGCCATCAGCCTGCTGGCACCGCCCGCGCAACGCGGCCGCGCCATCACCCACATCTTCCTCGGCTGGTCCTTCGCCTCGGTGGTGGGCATGCCGCTGGGCGCCTGGGTGGCCGAGACCCTGGGCTGGCGCTGGGCCTTCAACGCGGTGGCGCTGTTGTCACTGGCGGCGGCCCTGGGCGTGTGGCGGGCCTTGCCCGACGGCATCCGGCCGGCAGCCCTGTCACGCGCCGACTGGCGCCAGGTGGCCACCCGGCCGGTGTTGCTGGCCATCATCGGCGTCACCGCGCTCAGCGCGGCCGGGCAGTTCACCCTGTCCACCTACCTGGCGCCCTATTACCGCCAGGTGCTGGGCGCGGGCCCGGCCGAGATCAGCGGCCTGTTCCTGTGGTTCGGCGGCGTGGGCGTGCTGGGCAATCTGTGGGTATCGCGGCATATCGACCGGCTGGGCGCGGCGCGCGCAGTCACCTGCTTGCAGGCCGCGATGGCGCTGTCCCTGCTGGCCTGGCCGCTGGGCCGCAACCTGCCGCTGATGCTGCTGGTGCTGGCGCCCTGGGCCCTGGGCTGCTTTGCCGCCAACTCGGCCCAGCAGGCCCGCCTGGGCATGGCCGCACCGGCGCTGGCCCCGGCGCTGATCGCGCTCAACTCGTCGGCCCTGTACGCGGGGCAGGCCCTGGGCGCCAGCAGCGGCGGGCTGATGGTGGCCGGCAGCGGCTATGGCCATCTGCACTGGGTCGGCCTGGGCTGGATGCTGGCGGCGATCGCCCTCAGCCTGTGGGCCGGCCGAGCCATGCAGCGTGAACAGGCGCATGGCTGAGCCGCCAGCAACTGAATCCGGCCTGCGCCAGCCGGCTTCTCTGGGTGACTTGTGGTGGGTTTTCAACCGCCTGGCGCTGCAGGGCTTTGGCGGCGTGCTGCCGGTGGCCCACCGCACGCTGGTGGAACGCGAGCGCTGGGTCAGCCCGCAACAGTTCATGGAACTGCTGACCCTGGGCCAGGTGCTGCCCGGGCCCAACATCATCAACATCGCCATCATCCTGGGCGACCGCTTCATGGGCTGGCGTGGCGCGGCCACCGCCGTGGCCGGCCTGCTCTGCGTGCCGCTGGTGATCGTGCTGTCGCTGGCCCTGGCTTACCAGCAATTCGCCGACCTGCCCTGGGTGGCTGGCGCGCTGCGCGGCATGGGCGCGGTGGCCGCCGGCCTGGTCTTGGCCACCGCCGCCAAGCTGGCCCGCACCCTGCGGGGCAACCCGATGGGGCTGCTTGCCGCAATGACACTGTGCGCCGGCACCGCGCTGCTGGTGGGTGGCCTGCGCTGGCCGATGGTGGGCGTGGTGCTGGGCCTGGGCGGCCTGGGCATGGCCCTGGCCTGGCGTGGGCTGGGCCGCGCGGCAGCCCCGAGACGGCGGCCGGACTGATGGACACCAGCCTGCTGACGCTGCACGGCCTGGGCTGGGCCGACCTGCTGCAGCTGTGGCTGCGCTTCATGCTGCTGTCGATGCTGGCGGTGGGTGGGGCGATCACCACCGCCCCCGACATGCAGCGCTACCTGGTGGCTCAACAGGGCTGGATGAGCGACGCCCAGTTCACCACCGGCGTGGCCATCGCCCAGGCCGCGCCCGGGCCCAATATCCTGTTCGTGGCGGTGATGGGCTGGCATGTGGCCGGGCTGGCCGGCGTGGCCGCCACCCTGGTGGGCATCATGGGGCCGTCCTCGCTGCTGGCCTGGCAGGTGGGCCGCTACCGCCAGCGGCAGGCTGGCTCGCGCGGCATGCGGGCCTTCACCGCCGGGCTCACCCCGCTCACGCTGGGCCTGTTGCTGTCCACCGGCTGGGTGCTGCTGGCGCCCAGCCGGCAGCAGCCGATGGCCTGGGGGCTGGTGGCCCTGACGGTGGCACTGTCAGTGCGCACCCGCATCAGCCCGATGTGGCTGATCGGCGCCGGCGCGGTGGTGGGCGCGCTGGGCGGGGTCTGATCGGTGGCTGAATGGCTCGACCCGATCAGCGGGCTGGGGCTGCACCTGGCCAGGGTCCCGGCCCCGGGGTAGACAGCGCCGGCCCGGCCGGTCAATCGATGGGGCGGGGCCGGTCCGGGCTGCGATCCGCGCCGGTGCGGTGGTAGACAAGCCAGCGACCCTTGTAATGCAGGGGCCGGGACGGGCCGCTGGACATCGTCGACATCAGCCGCGACTCGCTGCGCTGGAAGCCTCGCAGGTCCATCTGCCGGTTGAAGGCCGGGCGGTTGCCACGGTCGGGGTCGATGATCCAGACCTCGGCGCGGGCGGCCGCATGCAGGGTGATGAAGCGGGCCAGCGTACCGGCCTCGTCCCGCTCGTACAGCAGATCGCTGCCAATGATCAGGTCAAACAGCCCCTGAACCGGCCGGTCGACCGGCCGACCCGGGTCCGGCAGCAGGGGCCCGCCCCAGCGCCCATGCCGGTATTTCATCGGCAACAGCCCGTTCAGGCGCAGGTTCTCGGCCAGAAAGGCCTCGGCCAGTGGGTGGCAATCGCTGGCCGTCACGTCGGCGCCGCCGCGATGCCCCACCAGGCTGGCCAGTGCCAGACCGCAGCCCACCTCCAGGATGCGCTCGCCCGTCAGCACCGGCCGCAGCGCCAGTTGCGCGGCCAGGTGCCAGCCTGAGGGCCACAGCAAACCGAAGATCGGCCAGGCCGCCGAGGAAATGCCCAGGCGCTCTGCCGCACCCTGGGGGTCGGCAAACTGCTGCCGGTCCAGCAAGGAGCGGATGATCAGCGGGCCGACGCCGGCCAGGGCGACGGATTCTTGTTTGGTGAGGTAGCCAGGCATCAAACGGGCGCAAAGCCCGGGCGGGCGGCTTCGACAGAGGCAGGGAAGCCCGAGTATGCGGCCCGGCCCCGAAGACAGCCGCCGGCACGGCCACCGGCGCCGCCCCGCCTCACATCAACACGATGTCGTACTGCTCCGGGCTAAACGAGGGCTCGGTGCTCAGCGACACCGGCTTGCCGATGAAATCGCTCAGGCCGGCCAGGTGCTGGCTTTCCTCGTCGAGCAGCATCTCCACCACCGCCGCGCTGGCCACCACGCGGAACTCCTTCGGGTTGAACTGACGCGCCTCGCGCAGGATCTCGCGCAGGATGTCGTAACACACGCTGCGCGCGGTCTTGACCTGGCCGCGCCCGTCGCAGGTGGGGCAAGGCTGGCACAGCATATGGGCCAGGCTCTCGCGGGTGCGCTTGCGCGTCATCTCGACCAGGCCGAGTTGGGTGAAGCCGCTCACCGTCACCTTGGTGCGGTCGCGGCTGAGCTGCTTCTTGAACTCGGCCAGCACGGCGGCCTGGTGCTCGTCGCGCACCATGTCGATGAAGTCGACGATGATGATGCCGCCCAGGTTGCGCAGGCGCAATTGCCGGGCAATGGCGCCAGCGGCCTCGAGATTGGTCTTGAAGATGGTGTCGTCGAAGTTGCGTGCGCCGACGAAGCCGCCGGTGTTCACGTCCACCGTGGTCAGCGCCTCGGTCTGGTCGATGATCAGGTAGCCACCGCTCTTCAGATCGACCCGCCGGGCCAGCGCCCGGGCGATTTCCTCCTCGATGCCGAACAGGTCGAAGATCGGCCGCTCACCCTTGTACAGATCGAGCTTGGACGCTGAACTGGGCGTGTAGGCCTCGCCGAAGGCCTTGAGCGCGTCGAACTGCAGCTTGCTGTCGATGCGGATGCTCTGGGTGGCGTCGTTGACCATGTCGCGCAAGACCCGCTCGGCCAGGTTCAGGTCCTGGTGCAGCAGGGTGCCGGGCGGCCGGGCCAGGCCCTGGGTGCGGATCGCGGCCCAGGCCTTGCGCAGGTAGGCAATGTCGTCGGCCAGCTCGGCATCGCTGGCGTCCTCGGCATTGGTGCGCAGGATGAAGCCCCCCGGCGAGCTGCCGTCGGTCATCGCGGTGAGGGCCTGCATGCGCTGGCGCAACTGCTCGCGCGCGTCGGCCGAACCGATCTTCTGCGAGATGCCGATATGCGTGTCCTGCGGCAGAAACACCAGCATCCGCCCGGCAATGCTGATCTGGGTGGACAAGCGCGCGCCCTTGCTGCCTATCGGGTCCTTGATGACCTGCACCATCAGGGTCTGGCCCTCGAACACCAGGCGTTCTATCGGCACCGGCACCGCCGCATCGTGGCGCGCCACGGGCTGGCCGCCGGCATGCAGATCGGCCACATGCAGAAAGGCGGCACGCTCCAGGCCCACCTCGATGAAGGCGCTCTGCATGCCGGGCAGCACCCGCGCCACCTTGCCCAGGTAGACATTGCCGACCAGGCCACGCTCGAGCGTGCGCTCGATGTGCAATTCCTGGGCGGCGCCGTTTTCGATCACGGCCACGCGGGTTTCCTGGGGAGCCCAATTGATCAGGATGTCATGCATGGGGCGTCATCTTTTGTCTTCTGGCGCGCGCGCAACGGGGGGGCGTCAGAAGCGCACGCGCGCTTGTCTCAGCAGCTGGGCCGTCTCGAAGAGGGGCAAACCCATGATAGCGGAGTGGCTGCCGGCAATATGGCGGATCCAGCCGGCGAGCTGGCTCTGGATGGCATAGGCGCCGGCCTTGCCAAAGGGCTGGCCGCTGGCGATGTAGGCGTCGATCAGCGCGTCGTCCAGCACCGCAAACTGCACCTTGCTGGTCGACAGCGCGGCCCAGCGGCGCCGGCCGCTGGCCAGGGCCACGGCGGTGAGCACCCGGTGGCTGCGGCCCGACAAGCTGCGCAGCATGGCCCGGGCCTGGTCGGCATCAGCGGGCTTGCCCAGCACGCGGCGGCCCAGCGCCACGCTGGTGTCGGCACACAGGATGGGTGCCCCGGGCAGGCCGCGCGCGCGCAGCCGCCGGCACGCGGCCGCCAGCTTCAGGCCGGTGACACGCTGCACATAGGCCGCCGGCACCTCGCCCGGCAGGCCGGCCTCCAGGGCCTCGGCGTCCTCCTGCGCATCGGCCAGCAGCAGGCGATGGGGCACGCCCAGCTGATCCAGCAGCTGGCTGCGGCGCGGGCTCTGGGACGCCAGGTAGACGAAGGTGTGGGCGGGCATGGACCGGATTGTCCATGCCGCAGCGCCGCCGGCGCCGCGCCGTCAGCCGCGGGCGTTGTCGGCGTTGTCGGCGATGGCGCTGGCCAGCCGGGGCAGCAGCGGCAGCGGCAGGTCGTGACCCATGCCCGGGATGGTCTCGAGCACCGCGCCAGGGATCTTGCGCTGCAGATCGGCCGCCGCCGCTACCGGGATCAGCACATCGGACTGGCCATGCAGCACCCGGGTGCGGGCGCGAATGCGGCCAAGCAGCGCAGACCGGTCACCGTCGGCGGCCACCGCCAACAGTTGGCGCGCGGTGCCGTCGGGCCGCCAGGCGCGCCGCACCAGGGCCTCCAGACGCAGCCGAAGGCGCGCCGGGTCGGGCCGGTACATCGGGCTGCCGATCACGTCCAGCAGGGCCATCAGGTGCGCCACCACATCGGCCGGCGCCGCGCTGCGCGGCCGCTTGAGCAGCGCCTGGCGCACGCCCAGGCGCGGCTGGGGCAGGTGGCGTGCGCCCGAGGTGGTCATGATCAGGCTCAGGCTGCGCACCCGGTCGGGATGGTGGGCGGCGATGTGCTGGGCAATCATCCCGCCCATCGATGCCCCGCAGACATGGGCGCTGGCCAGGCCCAGGGCGTCCAGCACACCCAGGGCGTCGGCCGCCATGTCGGCCAGGGTGTAGGGCGAGTGCACGCGCAGGCGCAGCATGTAGCGCAGCGAGGCGCGGGCCAGGCTGGGCACGCCCTTGTGCTCGAAGCCCTGGCTCAGGCCGATATCGCGGTTGTCGAAGCGGATCACACGAAAGCCACGCCCGGTCAGCTCAGCCACCAGTTCGTCCGGCCAGCCCACCAGCGGCATGCCCAGGCCCATGATCAGCAGCAGCGGCTCGCCGTCAGCCGGTCCCTGCAGATCGACTTCGATCTGCAGGCCATTGGCCAGCACCTTCACCGGGCACCGCCGCTGCGGCGGGCCGCCTTGGGCGCGGCGGCCGACGGTGGCGCGGCCGGCCGGGCAGCCGCCCCAGGGGCAGCCTGGCGGGCACGCCGGGCCAGCGGTGCGGCAGCGGGCGCCGCCTCCGCAGCCGGTGCAGCCGCTGCAGCTGCCCGCCTGGCCTTGCCTGCCCCCACCACCGGGCCCACCGTGCCCTTGACCACGCCGCGCACCACCCCGCTGACCAGGCTACCGACCGCGCTGCCCACCGCACTGCTCATGCTCTCGCCCACCTGGCTCAAGCCCTGGCTCAGGCGCTTGCGGGCCTGGCCCACCACGGCCCGGCCGGTGTCGGCCAGGCTGGCCGGCGCCGCAGCGACTTCGGGCTGGTCGAGCAGACAGAGATCATCGAAGGCGATGCGGATGGCGTCGGCCAGGGCCCGCACATCCGGCATGGCCTGCGCATCGGCCACCAGGCCGAAGTCAAGCTGGCGGTCGTAGCTTTCCACGGTGATGTTCAGGCCGATGCCATGCATCACGATCGAGGCGGGGAAGTTGCTGACCATGCGCGCGCCGGCCAGGTACAGCGGCACCGGTGGCCCGGGCACATTGCTGATGGTCAGGTTGGCCAGCAGGGGGATGCGCTCGGCCACCTTGGCCTTGCCGTACAAGGCCGTGGCGGCCTCCATCAGCCAGGGCAGGCCGATGGACGGGAAATCGGTAGGCAAGACGCTCTTGAGATTGCCCATGGTCTGTTTCATCGCCGCACTGGCCGCCTTGACATGGGCCAGACGCCTGGCCAGATCGGGGATATGGGTGCCCAGGCTGACCAGGCTGATCGACGCCTGGGTGGTGGCGCTGGTATCGCCCTGGGCCCGCAGCGACACCGGCACTGCCGCCACCAGGGATTTGCGCGGCAGGGCCGCATGCTGGCCCAGATAGCGCCGCAGCGCGGTGGCGCAGATCAACAGCACCAGGTCATTGAGCGTGGCGCCATGCGCACGCCCCAGCAGCTTGAGCTGGGCCAGCGGCAGGCTGACCCCGGCAAATACCCGCCCGACACTGACCGACTGGTTGAAGGCCGTGCGGGGGGCCAGGCTCAGGTTGCCGACCGACCCGCCCTTGCCCTTGCCGCGCAACAGGGCGCTCTGCGACAGGGCCTGCCCGGCCGCGCCGGCCAGGGTGCTGAGGGTGCTTGGCAGATTCTTGATGATGCCGGCCACCTGCGAGGCCTCATTGGCGACGGCGCCCCGCAGCATCTGGCCCAGGCCCAGGCGCAGGACCTTGCTGCGCCTGCTGGGCCGGATGTCGAGATCGCGCGGCGCGGGCGTGGTGTCCAGAATCACCTGGGCCACGGCCACGGCCGCCTGGCCGTCCACCGCCGCATGGTGGAACTGGGCATACAGGCCGACCCGCTTGCGGCCGTCCGGCGTCGGGCCCAGGCCCTCCAGCAGGTAGAAACGCCACAGCGGCCGGTCACGCGCCAGGCGCACCGCATGCAGGCGGCTGACCGCGGCTTCCAGCTCGGTCATGCCGTCGCCCTGGCGCGCGCTGGGGGGCAGCTTGAGGGCGGTGACATGGTGCTGCAGGTCGGGCTCGGCATCCACCCAGACCGGGTTGGCCAGGTTCAGCGGCATCCACCACAGGCGCCGGCGCAACACCGGCAACAGCGGCAGGCGCTCGGCCAGGTGGCGGCGCAGGTGCAGCAGGAAGCTGCCCTTGAAACCGGCCGGCAGCTCATAGATATTGAGTGCCCCGACGTGCATGGGCATCTCGGCGGTTTCGAGATGGAGAAAGGTGGCATCCAGGCTGGAGAGCTGCTTCATGAGCAGATGCTAGGCCGGCCCGGCCCCCGAGGGAGGGGGATTCTCCCTAGACCAGGGTGCGCTGCGCCACAGACGCCATCAGCCCGGTGCGGCCGCCGCCGCAGCCGCGGCAGCCGCTACCTGACGCTGGCGCAAGGCCAGCCATTCATTGAACAGCAGCGCACCGGTCACCAGGCCGCCGCCGGCCCAGGCGCTGCGGCCCGGCGCCTCGCCCGCACCCAGCCAGGCCAGCAGCACGCCGAAAACCACCTCCAGCAGGCCGATCAGCGAGATTTCCGGGGCCGGCAGCACCCGGGTCAGTTGCACCACCAGCAGGCAGGGGATGGCCAGCTGGAACACCCCCAGCAGTGCCAGCAGCGACAGGTCGTGCGCGGTGGCCGACAGCGGCAGCGACATCGGCAGCGTGAGCAGTGCCGAAATCAGCGCGCCCAGCAGCACCGCCGGCAGCATGTCGGGCGCGCGCACCGCTGGGTCGCGCGCATGGCGCTGGTGCAGGTGCTGCAGCAGGGTCCAGTTGGTGGCACCGGCGATCGGCACACCCAGCGCCACCAGGGCGCCGGTCATCGACCCGCCGCCGCGCAGCGCCTGCTCGCCGAACATCCAGGCGATGCCCAGCCCCGCCACGCTGATTGCCACCCAGGTGCGGGTCGGCAGCCGGTGCTGCAGAAAGACTCGCGAGAACAGCGCGGTGAGCAGCGGCGCGATCGACATCGTGATCAGCACCGTGGCCACGGTGGTCAGCATGATGGCCAGCATGAAGTTGGTGTACATCACCGCCCAGCACAGCGCCGAGACCCACAGCGCACGGCCGCCGCCGCGGATGTCGGCCCACAGCCGGGGCCCGCGCAGCCACAGCAGGGCCGCTGTCAGCGCCAAGACGTTGAAGGCGCTGCGCCAGAAGGTGACCTCGAAACTGCGCGCGGCCTCCAGGTGGCGCGTGACCACGCCGGCCGTGCTCCACATCAGCGTGACCAGCAACATCAACAGCACAGCGCGGGAATGGCTCAATCGCATGGCAAACCAGCGTCCATTGAAAAGGGCCGCAATGCGGCCCAGGAGAAGGTGCAACTTACGCAGCCTCGCGTGACGCCTTGCGGCGCTCATGCTCGCTCAAGAACCGCTTGCGCACGCGGATCGACTTGGGCGTGATCTCCACCAGCTCGTCGTCCTCGATGAACTCGACGCCGTACTCCAGCGTCAGCTCGATCGGCGGGGTGACCTTGATCGCGTCCTCCTTGCCGCTGACGCGGAAGTTGGTCAGCTGCTTGGTGCGGGTGGCGTTGACCACCAGGTCGTTGTCGCGGTTGTGGATGCCGACGATCATGCCCTCGTAGACCGGGTCGTTGGGCTTGACGAACATGCGGCCGCGGTCGTCCAGCTTGCCCAGCGCATAGGTGAAGATCTCGCCGGCGTCCATGCTGATCAGCACGCCGTTCTTGCGGCTGGCGATCTCGCCCTTGTAGGCCTCGTAGCCGTCGAAGATATTGCTGATCAGGCCCGAGCCCCGGGTCAGATTCATGAATTCGTTCGAGAAGCCGATCAAACCGCGCGCCGGGATGCGGTATTCCAGGCGCACCCGGCCACGGCCGTCCGGCTCCATATTGACCAGCTCGCCCTTGCGCTCGCCCAGGGCCTGCATCACGCCGCCCTGGTGCTGCTCTTCGACATCGGCCGTCACCAGCTCGATCGGCTCGTGCCGCTCGCCGTCCACCTGGTGGAAGACCACCCGCGGCTTGCTCACCGCCAGCTCATAGCCCTCGCGGCGCATGTTCTCCAGCAGGATGGTCAGGTGCAGCTCGCCCCGGCCCATCACCTCGAAGATGCCGTCCTCGCCGGTCTCGCTGACCCGCAGCGCGACATTGCTTTGCAGCTCTTTCTGCAGCCGGTCCCACAACTGGCGGCTGGTCACGTACTTGCCTTCGCGGCCGGCCAGCGGGCTGGTGTTGACACAGAAGTTCATGGTCAGCGTCGGCTCGTCCACCTTCAGCATCGGCAGCGGCTGGGGGTTGGCCGGGTCGGTCACGGTGACACCGATGCCGATCTCGTCCATGCCGTTGATCAGCACGATCTCGCCCGGGCCGGCCTCGGTCACCTGCACCCGGTCCAGGCCCTGGAAGGTCAGCACCTGGGCGACCCGGCCCGGCGAGGCCTTGCCGTCGGGGCCGGCCATCACCAGCACATTCATGCCCGGCTTGACGGTGCCGGCGCTGATGCGGCCCACGCCGATGCGGCCGACGAAGGTGGAGTAATCCAGCGCCGAGATCTGCAGCTGCAATGGCGCTTCCGGGTCACCGGTCTGGGCCGGCACATGCTTCAAGATGGTGTCGAACAGCGCCGACATGTCGGGGCCCCACTGCTCGCCGTGTGCGCCTTCGGTCAGCGAGGACCAGCCGTTGATGCCCGAGGCATAGACCACCGGAAAGTCGAGTTGCTCGTCGTTGGCGCCGAGCTTGTCGAACAGATCGAAGGCGGCGTTGATCACCGCGTCAGGCTTGGCGCCCGGCTTGTCAACCTTGTTGACCACCACGATGGGCTTCAGGCCCAGGGCCAGCGCCTTCTTGGTGACGAAGCGGGTCTGCGGCATCGGGCCTTCCTGCGCGTCGATCAGCAGCACCACGCCGTCCACCATGCTCAGCGCGCGCTCCACCTCGCCACCGAAATCGGCGTGGCCGGGGGTGTCGACGATGTTGATGTGGGTGCCCTGCCAGCTGACCGCACAGTTCTTGGCCAGGATGGTGATGCCGCGCTCGCGCTCGATGGCATTGCTGTCCATCACGGTGTCGACCACCTTCTCGTGCTCGGCGAAGGTGCCGGATTGACGCAGCAGCTGGTCGACCATGGTGGTCTTGCCATGGTCGACATGGGCGATGATGGCGATGTTGCGGATTTGCAGGGTCATGGTGGTTCTCGTGAAAAATCAGGCAACTGCGGCCAGGGCTTCAGGCACAGCGTTCAACAGGGATTGCACTTCGATCGGGCTGAGCAGGCGGTCGGCGATCAACTCACCGGCCGTCACGTGGGCACTGCCCAGAAAGGCGCCCGGCTCGGGGCCGTAGACGCGCAGGGCCGGCGCGTCGGCAAGCTGCACCCGCCGGCGCAGGCCGGTGAGGAAGCGCCCGGCCTCGTCCGCGTCCAGGGCCAGCGCCGGCCAGTCAGACAGCAGGGCATCGACTGGCTGCAGCAGGGCCAGCCGGTCGGCCTCGCCCATCGCTTCCAGTGCGCTCAGGCTCACGGCCTTGTTCAAACTCAAGGGCCCGCAAGCGGTGCGGCGCAGCGCGCTCAGGTGGGCGCCGCAGCCCAGTACCTCGCCGATGTCCTCGGCCAGGGTGCGGATATAGGTGCCCTTGCTGCAGCGCACGTCGATCACCAGCTTGTGATCCTGCCAGTCGATGATGTCGATGGCGTGAATCATCACGCTGCGCGGCGCGCGCTCCACCGTGAGGCCGGCGCGGGCATATTCGTACAGGGCCTTGCCGTCCTTCTTGATCGCCGAATGCATTGGTGGCAGTTGCTGGATCGGGCCGGTCAGGCCGGCCAGGGCCGCCTCGATAGCGGCATGGCTGGCCTGCACCGGGCGCTCTTCAAGCACCTCGCCCTCGCGGTCGCCGGTACGGGTGCGCTGGCCCAGGTGCAGGGTGGCGCGGTAGGCCTTGTCGGCGTCCAGGCTGATCTGGCTGAACTTGGTGGCCGCGCCAAAGCACAGTGGCAGCAGGCCGGTGGCCAGCGGGTCGAGCGTGCCGGTGTGGCCGGCCTTCTCGGCGCGCAGCAGCCACTTGGCTTTCTGCAGCGCATCGTTGCTGGTCCAGCCCAGCGGCTTGTCGAGCAGCAGCACGCCGTGCACGGCCCGGCGCACCTGGCGTTGACGGCCAAGCGGCGGCCGCGGATCCGGCTTTGCCGGTCCGCTGGGGGCGCCTCCCCGGGGGGGAGTCGGCACAGCCGCTTCGGGGGGGGTCACTCTTTGGCGCGCGTGGCGTTGGCCTCGCGGATCAGGGCCGACAACTCGGCCGCATGCTCGGTGGTGCGGTCGAACTGGAAATGCAGGGTCGGCACGGTGTGGATCTGCAAGCGCTTGAACAGGCCGTTGCGCAAGAAGCCGGCGGCCTCGTTCAGGCCGTCCTGGCAGGCGGCGGTGTCGCCCACCAGCACCGAGAAGAAGACCTTGGCATGGGCATAGTCGGGCGTGACCTGCACGCTGTTGACCGTGACCATGCCGATGCGCGGGTCCTTCAGGTCGCGGATCAGCTCGCCCAGGTCGCGCTGGATCTGGTCGGCAACCCGCACGCCGCGGTTGGGGATGGCACGTTTGTGGCGCATGGTCAGGGTCCTGGTGGGCTCGCGGAGGTGGCAGGCGGCGGGTGTCCTCAAGCGCAAACCCCGCCCTCTTTTCAGAAGGCGGGGTTTGCAGGTGAGGGCAAATCCGCCTTACAGCGTCCGGGCGACTTCCTTCACTTCGAAGAACTCCAGCTGATCGCCCTCGGCAATGTCGTTGTAGTTCTTCAGCTTGATACCGCACTCGAAGCCCTCGTTGACCTCGCGCACATCGTCCTTCATGCGCTTGAGCGAATCGAGCTCGCCGGTGTAGATCACCACGTTCTCGCGCAGCAGGCGGAACTTGGCGTTGCGCCGCACCAGGCCCGCCGTGACCATGCAACCGGCCACCGTGCCGATCTTGCTGGCCACGAAGACGGTGCGGATCTCGGCCGCGCCGATGATCTCTTCGCGTTGCTCGGGCGCCAGCATGCCGGTCATCGCCGCCTTCACCTCATCGACCGCGTCGTAGATGATGTTGTAGTAGCGGATGTCGACCCCATTGCCCTCGGCCAGCTTGCGCGCACCCGAATCGGCGCGCACATTGAAGCCGATGATGACCGCCTTGGACGCGATCGCCAGGTTGACATCGCTCTCGCTGATGCCGCCGACCGCGCCGTGCACGATCTGCACCTTGACCTCGGGCGTGCTGAGCTTGACCAGCGACTGGGCCAGCGCCTCCTGCGAGCCTTGCACGTCGGCCTTGATGATGAGCGCCAGGGTCTGGGCCTGGCCCTCGCCCATGGTGTCGAAGATGTTGTCGAGCTTGGCGGCCTGGCGCCGGTTGAGCGTGACCTCGCGGTACTTGCCCTGGCGGAAGGTGGCGATCTCGCGCGCCCGACGCTCGTCGGACAGCACCATGAATTCATCACCGGCCTGGGGCACCTCGGTCAGGCCCTGGATCTCGACCGGGAGGGACGGGCCGGCTTCGGCACAAGCCTTGCCGTCCTCGTCCAGCATCGCCCGAACCCGGCCAAAGCTGCTGCCGGCCAGCACCACATCGCCGCGCTTGAGCGTGCCGCTCTGCACCAGCACCGTGGCCACCGGGCCGCGGCCCTTGTCGAGGCGGGCTTCGATCACCAGGCCCTTGGCCAGCGAGGTCTTGGACGCCCGCAACTCCAGCACCTCGGCCTGCAGCAAGACCTGCTCGAGCAGGTTGTCTATGCCTTCGCCGGTCTTGGCCGAGACCGCCACGAACGGGGTGTCGCCGCCGAAGTCCTCAGGCACCACCGATTCAGCCACCAGCTCGCCCTTCAGACGCTCCAGGTTGGCACCGGGCTTGTCGATCTTGTTCATCGCCACCACCATCGGCACCTTGGCCGCCTTGGCGTGGGCGATGGCTTCCTTGGTCTGGGGCATCACGCCATCGTCGGCCGCCACCACCAGGATGACCAGGTCGGTGGCGGTGGCGCCGCGCGCCCGCATCGCCGTGAACGCGGCATGGCCCGGGGTGTCAAGGAAGGTGATCATGCCGCGCGGCGTCTCGACGTGGTAGGCGCCGATATGCTGGGTGATGCCGCCGGCCTCGCCTGCGGCCACGCGGGTGGTACGGATGTAGTCCAGCAGCGAGGTCTTGCCATGGTCCACATGGCCCATGATCGTCACCACCGGGGCGCGCGGCAGCAACTCGCCCTCGCTGGCCACATGCTCTTCTTCGAGGAAGGCATCCGGGTCGTCGAGCTTGGCTGCCAGGGCCTTGTGGCCCATTTCCTCGACCACGATCATCGCGGTCTCCTGGTCGAGCTGCTGGTTGATCGTGACCATCTGGCCCAGCTTCATCAGCTGCTTGATCACCTCGGCCGCCTTGACGCTCATCTTGTGCGCCAGGTCGGCCACGCTGATGGTTTCGGGCACATGCACTTCCTGGATCACCATCTCGGTGGGTGCCTGGAAGTTGCTTTGGCCGCCTTGGTCGCGCTCGCCGCGGCGTCCGCCGCGGGGCGCACGCCAGCCTGGCCGGTTGGCGCCACCACCGTCAGTGCGGCCCTTGCTGGCGGCGGCGCGCTTCTTGGCGGCGTCGTCGGCCCAGCTGGACGAGAGCTTTTCGCTCTTGACCGATTTCTTGTCGCCCGGCTTGGCCACGCCAGTGGCAGGCGTTGCACCCGGTGCACCTGGCACCGGCTTGGGTTTGTGGATAGTGCCCGAGATGCCTTCCTTCGGCACCGCTGGCTTGACCTCTTCGGGCTTCTTGGCGGTGAGCACCTTCTTGGGCGCGCTCATCATCGCGCGGATCGCGGCGGCCTCGGCCTCGGCGGCCTGGCGGCGCTTGGCCACCGCCGCCAGGGCCAACTTCTCGGCGGCGTCGGCATCGCCGGCCTTGACGATGCGGATGCCCGGCTTGGGCAATTCGGCTGCCGGTGCAGGCGCCGGCACCGGTGCCGGCGGGGCTGCGGGGGGCGCTGGCGCGACGGCAGGAGCAGCCGCAGCCGGCTTGGCGGCGCTGGCGGGCTTGCCGCCCGCGCCACGCGATGGTGGCGCCGAAGCCTTGACGATCGCGGCGGCAGCTTCGACCTTGGCCGCAGCTTCGGCGGCGGCCCGCATGGCAGCGGCGGCAGCCGCGGCTTCGGCCTCGGCGCGGGCCTGGGCGGCGGCGGCCTCGCGCGCAGCCGCCTCGGCCGCCTCACGCTCGACCCGCTCGCGTTCGCGTTCGGCGCGCTGGCGCGCCTGATCGGCCAGTTCTTCCTCCTGGCGACGCAGTTGCTCGGCCTCGGCATTGGCCTCGTCTTCGCGGCGGCGCAGATCGGCGTCGGCGGCGGCTGTGTTGACTTCTTCCACCCCGGCCGGCGCATCGTCACGCTTGACGAACACGCGCTTCTTCAGCACCTGCACCGGGATGGTGCGGGCCTTGCCGGAGGCATCCGCCTGCCGGATCTCGCTGGTACTCTTGCGCGTCAGCGTGATCTTCTTGCGGTCACTGCTGCCCGTGCCATGCGACTGGCGCAGGAATTCAAGCAGCCGCTCCTTGTCGGACTCGGTCAGCGCGTCGTCGGGTGACTTCTTCGCGACACCGGCAGACTGCAGCTGCTCAAGCAGCGTCCCGGCAGGACGGTTGAGCTCGGCGGCGAACTGGGCGACGGTCGTCACGGCCATGGGTGGATTTCCTTGCGAAACTTCAATGCGGTGCGGTGGAGGCGGCGGGTGGGTGGCGCGGGTTGATGGCGCTCAGGCCGTGAACCAATGCTCCCGCGCCTTCATGATCAATGCCTTGGCGGCGGCGTCGTCGATCTGGGTCATCTCGACCAACTCATCGACCGCCAGATCGGCCAGGTCATCACGGCTGTGAACCCCGCCGTCGGCCAGCTTGCCGATCAGGTCCAGGCTCAGGCCCTTGCCGTCGAGCTCCAGGTCGCGCAGATCCTGCGAGACCTCCTCGACGCTTTCCTCGTGGGCGATTTCCATGGTCAGCAGCGCATCCTTGGCGCGGTTGCGCAGCTCGGTGATGGTGTCCTCGTCGAAGGACTCGATCTCCAGCAGCTCCTGCAGCGGCACGTAGGCGATCTCTTCGAGGCTGGTGAAACCCTCGGCGATCAGGATGTCGGCCACCTCGACATCGACGTCGAGTTTTTCGACAAACAGCTTGCGGCTGGAATCACTTTCCACCGCCTGTTTGGCCTGCGACTCCTCGGCCGACATGATGTTGATGCGCCAGCCGGTCATCTCGGACGCCAGGCGCACGTTCTGACCGCCGCGGCCGATGGCGATGGCGAGGTTTTCCTCGTCGACCACCACGTCCATGGCGTGTTTTTCCTCGTCGACGACGATCGACTGCACATTGGCCGGGGCCAGCGCGCCGATCACGAATTGCGCCGGGTCTTCCGACCACAGCACGATGTCGACCCGCTCGCCGGCCAGCTCGTTGGTCACGCCGTTGACGCGCGAGCCACGCACGCCCACGCAGGTGCCGATCGGATCAACCCGCTTGTCATGCGAGACCACTGCGATCTTGGCGCGCGAACCGGCATCCCGGGCGCAGCTCTTGATCTCGAGCAGCCCCTGCTCCATCTCGGGCACTTCTTGCGCGAACAGCTCGACCATGAAGCCCGGCGCCGAGCGTGACAGCATGATTTGTGGGCCTCGGGCGGCGGTGTCGATGCCGGCGATGAAGGCCCGCACCCGGTCGCCGATGCGCAGGTTTTCTTTCGGGATCATCTCGCTGCGCTTGAGCCTGCCTTCAACCCGACCGCTCTCGACGATGATGTCGCCCTTGTCCAGGCGCTTGACCGTGCCGACGAAGACCTTGTCGCCACGTGACAGGAAATCGTTGAGCAGGGTCTCGCGCTCGGCGTCGCGGATCTTCTGCAGGATCACCTGCTTGGCAGCCATGGCGCCGATGCGCCCGATCGGCACCGAGGCCACCGGCTCCTCGATGAAATCACCGACCTCGATGTCGGCGATACGGTCGAGCGCGTCGGACAGCATCTCTTCGCCGTCCGGGTTTTGCAGGCCGGCCTCGTCCGGCACCACCAGCCAGCGCCGGAAGGTCTCGTACTCGCCGGTGTCGCGGTCGACCGCCACCCGGATATCCACCTCGCCACCGTGCAGCTTCTTGGTGGCCTGGGCCAACGCCGCTTCGACCGCACCGAAAACCACGTCGCCATCGACGCTCTTCTCGCGCGAGATGGCCTCGACCAACATCAACATTTCGCGGTTCATCAGTCCTGACCTCCGTCTACGTTCTGCGCCTCAAGCGCCTCGCCGTCATCGGGCTCGCCTGCCTGCCCGGATGCTCCACCTCGGCGCCCCTTGAAATCCACCACCGGTACCAGGCGCGCCTCACGCACCTCGTCCAGCAAAAAATCCAGCGTTTTCTGCGCACCCGCCGGGTCTGCACCCACCGGCCCCAACTTGGCCAGGCGCTTGCTGGCCGTGCGCGACAGCGGCTTGTCAGCCGGCAGGATCAGGCGCCAGGATTGCGCATCTGCACCGGCCACCAGTTCGCCCAACCATTTCTTGCGGTTCTGGAAAGGCTGGCGCAAGGTGATCTCGATTTCCACGCCCACGAAGCGCTGCCAATCGGCCAGCTTCTTCAGGGGGCGGTCCAGGCCGGGCGACGAAACCTCGAGCCGGGCGTAGTCCACCGCCTCGACCTCCAGCAGGTACTGCAGCTGGCGGGTGACGATCTCGCAATCCTCGACCACCACCGCCTCGCCCGGGCCGGTGCTGTAGACCGCGCCGGGCAATCGGTCGATCGTGACGCGCAGCAGACCACCCGCCGATCGCTCAACGTCCACCAGATCGAAGCCCAGGCCGGTAACCGTGCGCTCCAACGCCTGCTGCCAACCTGCCAAGACCACCGTACTGACCGTACCCACCATACCCACCATACCCACCATGCCCGACGCCGACCCTTCCACCATGAACCCCGAGATACCCGCGCCAGCCCATGCCTGCGTGACCTGCTGCGCGCTTGATGCAAACCCTCCGCCACGGGCGACCTAGGGGGATACCCCTTGGCAAAACCGTTCACGCAAAAAAAATGGGCTGGAAAGTCCGCCCAACTTTGCACTTTAGCGAAAGATGGGATTGTATCCTGACGCCACTGCCCCGGCAATAGCCACAGGTTGACAAGCGGCCCTGCGTGCCAGAATGCAAGGCTTCGCCAAGCCTACACATCACAGGACTTTCAGCCATGGGTTTTCTTGCCGGCAAGCGTTTGCTGATCACGGGCGTGCTGAACAACCGCTCCATCGCCTACGGCATCGCCCGGGCTTGCCACCGCGAGGGCGCCGCACTGGCCTTCAGCTACCAAGGCGAGCGCTTCAAGGACCGCATCACCGAGTTTGCCGCCGAGTTTGGCTCGACGCTGGTGTTTGATTGCGATGTCTCGGACGACGCCCAGATCGCCGCCCTGTTTGAAGGCCTGGGCCAGCACTGGGACCAGTTCGACGGCTTCGTGCATGCCATCGCCTTCGCGCCGCGCGAGGCGATTGCCGGCGATTTTCTCGACGGCCTGTCACGCGAGAGCTTCCGCATCGCCCATGACATCTCCAGCTACAGCTTCCCGGCGATGGCCAAGGCCGCCCTGCCCCGGCTGCGCCCCGGTGCAGCCCTGCTGACCCTGAGCTACCTGGGCGCCTTGCGCTACGTGCCCAACTACAACACCATGGGCCTGGCCAAGGCCAGCCTGGAGGCCAGCGTGCGCTTCCTGGCCCACAGCGTGGGCGCCAAGGGGGTGCGGGTGAACGGTATCTCGGCCGGCCCGATCAAGACCCTGGCGGCCTCGGGCATCAAGGATTTCGGCAAGCTGCTGGGCGAGTTTGCAGCCACCACACCGATCCGTCGCACCATCACCACCGAGGATGTCGGCAATGCCGCCGCCTTCCTGCTGTCTGACCTGGCCGGTGGCATCAGCGCCGAGATCCTCTACGTGGATGGCGGCTTCTCCCAGGTGGCGATGGTGAATCACTCGGCCTGAGGCGCTGTAAGCGCCGATGCCGGCCGGCATCGACCGGCACAGCAGCGAGACGGTCAGTTGCGGACGCAGTCGACGTAGTAGCGGCCCTCGACGCCGCCCTCGTCCTCCACCAGGCCATGCACGTCGGTGGCAAAGCCCGGGAAGCGGGCATTGAACTCGCGCGTGAACTTCAGGTACTGCACGATCTTGCGGTTGAAGCGTTCACCCGGGATCAGCAGCGGGATGCCCGGTGGATAGGGGGTCAGCAGCGCGGTGGTGATGCGGCCCTCCAGGTTGTCGATGTCCACCCGTTCGGTTTCGCGCCGGGCAATATGGGCAAAGGCATCGCTGGGCTTCATCGCCGGCTGCAGGTCAGACTGGTAGACATCGGTCGTCAGCCGGGCGATGTCGCCCTTGGCATAGGCCTCGTGCATGGCCTGGCACAAGTCCTTCAAGCCCATCTTTTCGTACTGGGGATGCGCCTGACAGAACTCCGGCAGGATGCGCCACATCGGTGCATTCTTGTCGTAGTCATCCTTGAACTGCTGCAAGGCGGTGAGCAGCGTGTTCCAGCGGCCCTTGGTAATGCCGATGGTGAACAGGATGAAGAAGGAATAGAGCCCGGTCTTCTCGACCACCACGCCATGCTCGGCCAGGAACTTGGTCAGCACCCCGGCCGGGATGCCGGTCTTGGCGAACTTGCCCGACATGTCCATGCCGGGCGTGATCAGGGTGCACTTGATCGGATCGAGCAGGTTGAAGCCCGACGCCAGGTCGCCAAAGCCATGCCATTTGTCCTTGGCCTTGAGGGTCCAGGCCTCGGCGCGGCCTATGCCTTCGTCGACCAGCTTGTCCGGCCCCCAGACCTTGAACCACCAATCCTTGCCGAACTCGGCGTCCACCTTGCGCATCGCGCGGCGGAACTCCATCGCCTCCTTGATGCTTTCTTCCACCAATGCGGTGCCGCCGGGCGGCTCCATCATCGCGGCGGCCACGTCGCAGCTGGCGATGATCGCGTACTGCGGGCTGGTGCTGGTGTGCATCAGGTAGGCCTCGTTGAACAGGTGCTTGTCCAGGTGCACCGTCTGCGAATCCTGCACCAGCACCTGCGAGGCCTGGCTCAGGCCAGCCAGCAGCTTGTGGGTGGATTGGGTGGCATAAACCATCGCCTGCTTGGGCCGCACCCGGTGCTTGCCCATCGCGTGAAAGCTGCCGTAGAACTTGTGGAAGGCGGCGTGCGGCAGCCAGGCCTCGTCAAAGTGCAGGTTGTCGATATAGCCGTCGACCATGCCCTTGATGGTCTCGGTGTTGTAGAGCACGCCGTCGTAGGTGCTCTGGGTCAGCGTCATGATGCGCGGACGCACGGTCTTGGGGTCCACCCCGGCCAGCAAGGGGTTCTTGGCGATCTTGCGCTCGATGGCCTCGCGGCTGAACTCGCTCTGCGGGATCGGGCCGATGATGCCGTAATGGTTGCGGGTGGGCGTCATGAACACCGGCACCGCACCGGTCATGATGATCGAATGCAGGATGCTCTTGTGGCAGTTGCGGTCCACCACCACCACGTCGCCCGGTGCCACCGTGTGGTGCCAGACCATCTTGTTGCTGGTGGAGGTGCCGTTGGTGACAAAGAAGCAATGGTCGGCATTGAAGATGCGCGCGGCGTTCTTCTCGCTGGCGGCCACCGGGCCGGTGTGGTCCAGCAGCTGGCCGAGCTCCTCCACCGCATTGCAGACGTCGGCGCGCAGCATGTTCTCGCCGAAGAACTGGTGGAACATCTGGCCGACCGGGCTCTTCAGGAAGGCCACCCCGCCGGAATGCCCCGGGCAGTGCCAGCTGTAGCTGCCGTCGTGGGCATAGTCGATCAGCGCCTTGAAGAAAGGCGGGGCCACGCCGTCGAGGTAGCTCTTGGCTTCGCGGATGATGTGGCGGGCCACGAACTCCGGCGTGTCCTCGAACATGTGGATGAAGCCATGCAGCTCGCGCAGGATGTCGTTGGGGATGTGCTGGCTGGTGCGGGTCTCGCCATACAGGTAGATCGGGATGTCGCTGTTCTTGAAGCGGATCTCGCCGATGAACTTGCGCAGGCTCAGCACCGCAGGGTCCAGCTCGGGCCCGGGCGTGAACTCCTCGTCGTCGATCGACAGGATGAAGGCACTGGCACGGCTTTGCTGCTGTGCGAACTGGCTCAGGTCGCCGTAGCTGGTGACACCCAGCACCTCGAAGCCCTCTTTCTCGATCGCCTGCGCCAATGCCCGGATGCCCAGGCCGGAGGTGTTCTCGGAGCGGTAGTCCTCGTCGATGATGACGATAGGAAAACGGAAATGCTGCATCAACAGGCTCCTTGGGAGCGGGCAGGAATCAAGACTGGGCCTGCAGGCAGGCGGCGAACAAGGGGCGAAGTGTAGGGGCGGATCACGATGGCCTGATGCCCCTGCCATTCAGCTGGCTACACTGGCCCCAAACCCGGGTTTTGCCGGTCTTTTGGGGCCGATCGATGGAATGGACTGCATCCACGGCATGGTGGGTAGCCGCAGCGGCCCTGGTGGCTGCCGAACTCGCCACCGGCACCTTCTATCTGCTGATGCTGGCCTTGGGTGCCGCTGCGTCGGCTGTGGTGGCGCAGGCCGGTTTCGGCAACAGCAGCCAATTGCTGGCGGCGGCGCTGGTGGGTGGCGGCGCGGTGGCGCTGTGGCACTGGCGGCGTAGCCGGCAGGCCAAGCCGGCGGATGCGGCCAGCAACCGCGACGTCAACCTCGACATCGGTGGCACCGTGCATGTGGCGCACTGGCATGCCGATGGCTCGGCCCGGGTGCACTACCGGGGCGCCGGTTGGGACGTGCGCTTCATCGGTGACGGCACACCCAATGCCGGCGACCATGTGATCCAGGCGGTGGAGGGCAACCGCCTGTTGCTCAACCGCCGCTGAAATCTCACCCTGACAGGAAAACACCATGGACATCGTTGCGCTCGTGCTGCTGGTGGTTGCCGCCATCTTTGTGGTGCGCTCCATTAAGGTCGTACCGCAGCAAAACGCCTGGGTCGTCGAGCGCCTGGGCAAATACCACGCCACCTTGTCACCCGGCCTGAACCTGTTGGTGCCCTTCGTTGACCGGCTGGCCTACAAGCATTCGCTCAAGGAGATCCCGCTGGACGTGCCCAGCCAGGTCTGCATCACCAAGGACAACACCCAGCTCACCGTCGACGGCATCCTCTACTTCCAGGTTACGGACGCGATGCGCGCCAGCTACGGTTCATCCAACTACATCGTGGCCATCACCCAGCTGGCGCAAACCACGCTGCGCAGCGTGATCGGCCGCATGGAACTGGACAAGACCTTCGAAGAGCGGGCCCAGATCAACACCTCGGTGGTGCTGTCGCTGGATGAAGCGGCGCTGAATTGGGGCGTCAAGGTGCTGCGCTACGAAATCAAGGACCTGACACCGCCGGCCGAGATCCTGCGCAGCATGCAAGCCCAGATCACCGCAGAACGCGAGAAACGTGCGCTGATCGCCGCCAGCGAGGGCCGCCGCCAGGAGCAGATCAACATCGCCACCGGCGCGCGCGAGGCCAGCATCGCCCGCAGCGAGGGCGACAAGCAGGCCGAGATCAACAAGGCCCAGGGCGAGGCCGCCGCCATCACTGCGGTGGCCACCGCCACTGCCGACGCGATCCGCCAGATTGCCGCCGCCATCGGCCAGCCGGGCGGGGCCGAGGCGGTGCAGCTGAAGGTGGCCGAGCGCGCCATCGACGCCTACCAGGCCCTGGCCAAGACCAACAACAGCATGATCGTGCCCGGCAACATGACCGAAGTGTCGGGCCTGATCGCCACCGCGATGTCGGTGCTTAAATCCGCAGCCGTGCCCACGCCGGCTGCCACTTTCAGCCGGCCATGAGCCAAGGCCAGTCGCTGAACGTGCTGGGCACCGCGCTGGTGCCTTGTTCCTACGACCCGGTCACCGGCTGGTACCGGGACGGCTGCTGCCATACCGATGGCCAGGACGCCGGCAGCCATGTGGTCTGCGCGCGCATGACACCGGCCTTCCTGAACCAGCAGTTCGAGCGCGGCAACGACCTGATCACACCGCGACCTGAACATCGCTTTCGCGGCCTGGAGCCGGGCGACCGCTGGTGCGTTTGTGCCCTGCGGTGGCGCGAGGCCTGGCACGATGGCTGCGCACCGCCGGTGGTGCTTGAAAGCACGCATGCCCGGGCCACCGACTTCGTGCCGCTGGACTGGCTGCGCCAAAGCGCGCTGAATCCTGTGGGCTAGAATATTGGGCTGCGCTATCCGGAGAGATGGATGAGCGGTTTAAGTCGCACGCCTGGAAAGCGTGTGGGGGTTAACAGCCCCCCGCGGGTTCGAATCCCGCTCTCTCCGCCACCGGCTTTTGGCCTCGCCTGATGGCCTACCCCGCTGGCCTACCCCGATGGCCTGCCCCGATGGCCTTCCCCACAAGACAAGCCAGCCAACCTATGCACGCTGGCCGTTGTCAGGTCTGGCTGGCCCGGTGAGGCGTCAGCAGCAGGTGAAGGGGTAGGTGCGCCCGGTATCTTGATAGACCGTGACGGCCACCGCCTGGGCTTCGGCGCTGGGCGCTGGAGGCAGCACGATCGTGAGCTTCAGATTGGGCAGCGAGGCCCAAGGATCTTCGGCATTGCCCGGATCGTAGGCCGCTGAACCCTCGGGCACCTCGGCAATGGTCAAGTCCAGTTCCGGACTGAGGTCGTACTTGAAATAGTCCTTGATCGTTTGACGGGGATCACCGAGCAGGGCGGCCTTGAAGACCGGATCCTGCCAGGCCAGCGCAATCGCGCGCGGCCAAATCACTTGCCAGTGCATGGTGGATTCCAGTGCACCCGGCTGGTAGTCCTTACCGACTTCGTTCTTGACGAACCACATATGCTGCCTCCTGCTTGTTGCCCGCTGTGGCCTGAGCCACCCCTTTCCCGCGCCATGCCAGGCACGGGCCCTGCCCATCGAGCAGCTGCAACCGTCAGGTTGCAGCGAGCTGCTGGATTTCGGCCTGGGCCTTTGCCCGGGCTGGCTCGGGCAGCTGCCCGAGCACATTCGCCAACATGTCGTCGGCTTGTCTATGCAGGCCTTGACCGCGCCAGATTCTATGGAGCTCGACCCCTGCGCGCAATCCGTGCATGGCCGCGCCCTGGGCCTGCGCCACCGCCAGCGCCTGCTCGAAGCAGGCCTGTGCCTCGGCCAGCGCCTTAGGGTCGCGCAACAGCAGCACCTGACCGCGCAGGCGGTGCAGCTCGGGCAGGTAGTAGCGCTCGGCCATCTGCTCGGCCTGCTGCACGCACTCGGCGATCAGCGCCAGTGCCTCGTCGTAGCGGCCAACCGCAGCGGCAGATTCGGCGATCAGCGCCATGTAATAGGTCAGGCCAAGGCGCGCGCCGATAGCCTTGTGCACCGGGATGATGTGCAGCGAGGTGTCGACATCCCCGATCGCCCAGTTGTGGATCATGCGCGCATAGGAGCTCGGCGTGGCCACGCCGAAGCGCTCACAGAAGGCCAGGGTCTCGCGGCCGAGCTCTTCGACCCGCTGACGCTCGCCGCGCTCCTGGTGCACCATCATCAGGTAGAGCATGGCCAGGCCGATGGTGTTGGCATGCTTGAGCTCTTGCGCATGGAGCACCGCCTGTTGGGCCAGCTGAAGTGCACCATCGGCGTCACCCAGGCCCCACTGCACCTGGCTGAGCGTGACCAGGCTGTAGCTGAGCGAATCCAGGCCGTACATCAGGGCATGCGAGCGGTGGGCCTGCACGTCATAGAGCGCCAGTGCGCGGTCCAGCACGGCCCGGGCGCCGAGGTAATCCCCCTCGATCCATCGGCATTGGGCCAGCAGAGGCAGCCCGGCCATCAACTGGTCGTTGTTGCCGATGCGCTCGGCCATGTCGACAAAGCGCTGCGCCAGCTCGCGCGCCTGGTCGCGGTTGGAGCGCACATGGTGGTAGACCTTCAGCGCCCACAGCGTGGGGAAGACCGCCGGCGCATCGCCCAGCATGTCGATCAGTGCCATCGAGCGCTGGGTGACCCGCTCGAGCTCTTCGGATGCGTAGCCGTAGTGCACCATCATCGCCGGCGTGATCAGGCCGTTGAGGGACAGCTCGGCCCGGGTGCGTTCGGCCGGGTCGGCGATGGCGTCGAGCCAGCCCAGGGCCTGGCGGGCATGGGCGATGGTCTCGACATAGGACGAGCGCTGCAACGCCGCCATGCCCGCCGCGCTGGAGAAGCCGATGGCCACGACCTTGTTGCCAGCCTCACTGTGGTGGTGCGCCAGCAACTCGGGATGGGTGGTGGCGGTCTCGGGCAGGCGCTGCTCGAGGGTTAGCGCGATGCGGCCGTGCAGGCTCTGCCGCTCCTGGCGCAACAGCGTCGAGTAGGCCACTTCCTGCACCAAGGCATGCTTGAAGGCATAGGTCTCGGTCGGCGCGTCGGGCAGGCCATAGATCAGCCCGGCCTCGCTGAGCTGGGCCAGCGCGTCGCGCAGCCGGGTCTCGATCGACGAAGACACGGCCTGCAGAAAATCAAAGGAGAACTCGCGGCCGATGGCCGCGCAGGTCTGCGCGATGTCCTTGACCGCACCAAGGTGGTCCAGACGCTCCATCAGCGAGTCATGCAGCGTGTTGGGCACCTCGATCTGCAGGGGCGAGCCGGTCAGCACATAGCGGTCGCCCTCGTCGCGCAGGATGCCGGCCTCGAGCAGGGTCTTGGTCAGCTCCTCGACGAACAGCGGCACGCCGTCGGTCTTGGCGGCGATCTGCTCGAGCAGCACCGCCGGCAGCGCCTTGTGGTCGGCCACGTCGCGCATCAGCCGCATGGAATCCTCGCGGCCCAGGCGCGACAGCATCATGTCGGCCACATGGGGGTGTGGCGGCCAGGGTGCCTCGAACACCGGCCGGAAGGTGATGACCGCCATCATCGACCACTGGGCGATGCGTTCGAGCAGCCGGCCCAGAAATTCCAGCGTGCTGGGGTCGGCCCAATGGGCATCTTCGACCAGCAGCAGCAGGGGCTGGTGGCGCGCCAGACCGACCAGCATGTCCTCGAGCGCCTGGTGGGTCTGCTGGCGCTGCAACTGCGGAGTCATGTCCACCGGCGCAACCCGCCCGTCGAGCGGCAGGTTCAGCAGCGGCGCCAGCAAAGCCAGCGATTCGGCGGCATCGCCCTGCGACAGCGCCAGCATGGCCTGCAGCTTGTCCAGCTTGACCGCCACCGTGTCATCGGGGGCCAGGCCGGCGGCGCGGCGCAATTGCTCGGTGACCGGGTAGAACGCACTGTTGCGGAAGTGCGGCGCGCAGTCATAGCGCAGCGTCACCGGCGCATCGGCCGCCACATGGTCGCGCAGCGCGCGAATCAGCCGCGACTTGCCGATGCCCGGCTCGCCGCGCACCAGCACAGCCTGCCCCTGGCCCTGCCGTGCCAGCTGCCAGCGCGCCTGCAGCAGGCCGAGCTCGTCGTCGCGGCCGATCAGGTCGGTGAAGCCGTCTGCGCCTCGCATCGCATCGAAGCGGCTGACCTCGCCGCGCGCACCGGTCACGCGCCAGGCTCGCACCGGGCTGCTCAGGCCCTTGAGCGCCTGCTCGCCCAGGTCTTCGTAGGCATACAGATGGCCCAGCAGGCGGCGGGTACTGGTGGCGATGACGATCTGGTCGGGCTGGGCCAGCGCCTGCAGCCGCGCCGCGACATTGGGCGTGGGGCCGATCGCGGTCTTGGGGATGGATGCGTCGCCGCCGCCGGTGTCGCCCACCACCACCGGGCCGGTGGCAATGCCCACCCGCACGGTCAAGGGCAAGGGCGCATGGATGGTCTTGACCTGGTCAATGATCTCCAGTGCCGCGCGCACCGAGCGCTCGGCGTCGTCTTCGTGCGCCTTGGGCCAGCCGAAGTAGATCATCAGCCCGTCGCCCAGGTACTGGGCCACATGGCCGTCGTGGCGCGCGATGATGGCGCCGCAGGTGCGCTGGTAGGACTGCATCAGGTTGCGCAAGTCCTCCGGGTCGAGACGTTCGGACAGCGCGGTCGAGCCGACCAGGTCGCAGAACATCACTGTCAGCCGGCGGCGCTCGACCTGGGTGGGCGCCATCGGCGCGGCCCCGTGGTCCTCGGACGCCACCATCGCGGTGTCGCCACCGACCGGCTGGGCCGCCGCCGAGGCGCCCAGGCTGGCAAACGCCCGCATCATGCGCTTACGCTGGCCCAGCGACAGACCGAGCTTCTCCAGGTCCAGCTCGTTCAGCTGGGGCAGCAGATCGAGTTCGACATCGTTGCGCTCGAGCAGGTCGGCATGCTCGGCCAGGCCATGCACGGCCAGCCATTGCCTCAGGCTTGACATGTCGGCACCTCAGTCGGCAGCCCGGATGCCAGGCGGCACAGCGGGATCGAGAAGCACCCGCAGCGCAAGCCGGGGATGATGAAGCCAGATTCAGTACATCGCATGCAGAGTGCTCACCAGCACCGGAAGTGCTGCCCTGTCGTGTTGTGGTCCAGGCGCTTGCGCGTCGGTCACCATTTTCTTAGGCTACCCTGGCACATTCTGCAACAAAGCGGGCTGCCTCAGAGGCCTGCCTAGGGCCAAGCCATGAATTCGACACCCGTCCTGCCACATTTTCGCCCGGTCCGCCCTTGATGCATCGCATCTTCCAGTTGCGCCCCGGATTGCAGGCTGTCCCGGCGCCGGGCATCGGTGTCTTCCTGCTGGGTGAAACCGGCCAGCAGCTGGTCAAGGGCAGCGTGTTCATGCAACTGTGCCCGCTGATCGACGGCCAGCGCACGCTGGGCCAGCTGGTGCAGGCGCTGCGCGGCAAGCTGGCCGAGGCGCAGGTGATCTTCGGCGTCGAATGGCTGGCGGCGCAGGGCCATCTTCTGGGGGTGCCGCTGGCCATGACGCCAGACGGGGCGCAGGCCCGCGCGTTCTGGGCTGCGGCCGGCTTCGATGGCAGCGCCGGCCTTGCACCAGCCCAAGATGTCGAACTGCTGGCCCTCGGCACCACCGACCTCGCGCACTTGCCCGCCGCGCTGGGCCAGGCCGGGCTGCTGGCCCGCAACGGCGCCGCACTGCGCCTGGTGCTGGTCGACGATGGGCTCGACCCGGCGCTGGCCGAGGTCAACCGCCAGGCACTGGCCGACGGCCGGCCCTGGCTGATGCTCAAGCCCGACGGCGTGGTGTCCTGGGTCGGGCCCCTGTTCGAACCCGGACCGGGCCCTTGCTGGGAATGCCTGGCAGTGCGCCTGCGTGCCAACCGGCCGGTGCAGACCTTCCTGCAGCGGCGCGGCCACTGGCCCGTCAGCGCGCCGCTGGCCCCTCCCGCCCTGCCCGCCACGCGCGCCCTGGCCACCGACATGGCTGCGCTGGTGCTGGCCCGCCGTGCGCGCCAGGGCCGGGCTGCGGACGCCACCCGCGCCACGCTCTGGACCCTGGACCACCGCAGCGACAGCCCCCGTGCGCATATGGTGTTGCGCCGGCCGCATTGCCCGGCCTGTGGCAGCCCACGCCCGCCGCGGGCCGCGGCCCAGCCGCTGGTCGAATTGCGGGGGGGACTGAAGCGCCAGGCCCTGGATGGCGGCCACCGTACCACCCCACCCGAGCGCACTTTCGAGCGCCTGCGCGACCACATCAGCCCGCTCACCGGCATCGTCGCCAGCCTGGGGCCGCTGCCCGACCGCCCTGCGCTGCGGCCGGTCTACGCGGCCAGCTACCTGGTCTGCCCGGTGGACGATGCGCCGTCCTTCGACGACTTCCACCGCAGCGCACTGGGCAAGGGCAAGACCGCCGAGCAGGCCCGCGCCAGCGCGCTGTGCGAGGCGCTGGAGCGCTGGAGCGCGATCGCCCAGGGCGACGAGGCCTGCCACCGTGCCAGCCTGCTCGAGCTGGGCGACGCCGCAGTGCGGCCGGCCGATCTGCTGAACTTCAGCGCCGCGCAGTACCGCCAGCGCGACGCGCTGAACCAGGCCAACCCCGACCCGCGCCGCCATGTGCCGCTGCCGCCGCGCGACGACCAGACCATAGCCTGGACCCCGGCCTGGTCGCTGACCTTCGACCGCGCCCGCTACCTGCCCGCCGTGTACTGCTACAGCCACTACCGGGTGGCGCCCGACGAGGCCTTGTGCAGCTTCAACCCCAACGGCCATGCCGCCGGCAACTGCCTGGAAGAAGCGGTGCTGCAGGGCTTTCTCGAGCTGGCCGAACGCGACGCGGTGGCGCTGTGGTGGTACAGCCGCGCCTTGCGCCCGGGCGTGGACCTGGCCAGCTTCGGCGAGCCCTATTTCGACGCGCTGCTGGCCCACTACGCGGCCATGGGCTGGCAGCTGTGGGTGCTCGACATCACCACCGACCTGGCCGTGCCCAGCTTCGTCGGCCTGGCGCGCTGCCTGGCCGACGCGCGTTTCTGCATCGGCTTTGGCAGCCACCTGGACGCGGCCCTGGCGGTGCAGCGCGCCTTGACCGAAGTCAACCAGCTGTTCGGGCTGGACCCTACCCGGCCGGTACCCTGGTCGGCGGACCAGCTGGAGCGCGAGGACTTCCTGTTCCCGGCCACCGCCCTGCCGGCGCGTACCCGGGCCGACTATCCCGACGACTGCCCCGACGAGCTGCGCGACGAGGTGCTGGCCTGTGTCGAGCGGGCCCGTCGCATCGGCCTGGAAACCCTGGTGCTCGACCTGAGCCGCCCGGATGTCGATCTGGCCGTGGCCAAGGTGGTGGTGCCGGGGCTGCGCCATTTCTGGCCCCGCTTCGGGCCCGGCCGCCTGTACGATGCGCCGGCCGCGATGGGCTGGCTGGCGCGGCCGCTGACCGAAGCCGAGTTGAACCCGGCGCACCTCTTCCTGTGAGCCACCGGCCCAGCCGGCCACTCTCCTTGCCCAAAGGCCCCCCATGCGTGACGGTTTCCGGATCATCGACGGCGATCGCCATGTGATCGAGCCGATCGGCCTGTGGCGGCATTACCTGGCGTCTGAGTTCCGCGACCAGGCGCCCTGTTATGCCGACCTGCAGCCCGGCGCCGACGGGCCGCCCGAGATGTGCGTCAACGGCGCGCCGGTGATGCGGCTGTCGGCGTCGGCGCGCAAGGCGGTGGCCGACGCCGCCTACCCGCGCCGCGAGGTGCTGATGGCCAGCCAGGCACCGCAGGGCCATCTCGACAGCATGGACCGCTGCGGCATCGACGCGGCGGTACTGTTCCCGACCTACGGGTCCTACCTGGTCAGCATCGACACCATGGCGGCCGACCTGGCGCATGCCTTTGCCCGGGCCTACAACGACTGGCTGCGCGACTTCTGCAGCGCTGCGCCGGGCCGGCTGGTCGGCGCCGGCCTGATCGCACGCCACGACCCGGCGCAGATGGTGGCCGAGGCGCGGCGCGTGGCCGACTTCGGCTGGCGCACGCTGGTGATCCGGCCTAACCCGGTGCAGGGCCGCACGCTGGGCGATGCAGCCTACACACCCTTCTGGCAGCTCTGCGAAGACCTGGATCTGGCGGTGGCGGTACACGAGGGTACGCATGCGCTGCTGCCCTCGTCCGGCGCCGACCGGTTTGAGTCCCGCTTCGGCATGCATGCCTGCTCGCACCCGATGGAGCAGATGATGGCCAGCCTGTCGCTGCTGGAAGGCGGCGTGCTGGCGCGCCATCCGCGGCTGCGGGTGGCCTTTCTCGAGGCCGGCTGCAGCTGGCTGCCCTACTGGCTGTGGCGGCTTGACGAGGTCGAGTACAAATACCTGCAGGACGAGGTCGCCGGCCGGCTTGCGATGAAGCCCTCGGCCTACTTCCGGCGCCAGTGCCTGGTGGGCATCGAACCGGGTGAGCCGATGCTGGCCCAGGTGGTGCCCTGGATAGGCGCGGACAACATCGTCTTCGGCACCGATTTCCCCCATCTGGACCATGACGAGGGCATTGTCGACGAAGGGCTGGCCGCCTGGCGCGAGTTGCCGACCGGCACGGTGCGCAAGCTGCTGTGCGACAACGCGGTGCGCTTCTACCGGCTGGGCGGCTGATCAGGCCGGCAGCCCGCGCGGCGCGCTGGCGCGCGCTTGCAGCGCCTGCTGGTACAGCGCCAGGTAATCGCGCGCCGGGCCGGCCCAGGACAGGTCCTGGGCCATGCCACGGGCCATCATCGCGGCCCAGTCGGCCGGGTTGCGGCGCGCGGCCAGCGCCCGCTGCAGGCAGGCCTCCAGCGCCCCGGGGGTGGCCGCATCGAAGGTGAATCCGGTCTGGTCTGCCGCGCCGTCGCTCACCGTGTCGGCCAGGCCGCCTACCCGGCGCACCAGTGGCAGCGTGCCGTAGCGCAGGCCGTAGAGCTGGGTCAGGCCGCAGGGCTCGAAGCGCGAGGGCACCGCGATCAGGTCGGCCCCGGCGATCATCTGGTGGGCGCGCGGCTCGTCATAGCCGATGTGCACCGCCACCCGCCCCGGGTAGGCCGTCTGCGCAGCCTTGAAGGCCGATTCCAGCGCCGCATCGCCGGTGCCCTGCACGGCCAGCTGCATGCCGGCCTGCAGCATCATCGGCAAGGCGCCCAGCACCAGGTCCAGGCCCTTCTGGGCACTGAGCCGGCTGACCAGCGTGATGATCAGCGCCGTGTCGTCGCGCGCCAGGCCCATCAGCGCCTGCAGGGCGTGGCGGCAACTGCGTTTGCCCACCAGACGCCGGACGTCATAGCGCTCGGCCAGGGCTGCATCGGTGGCCGGGTTCCACACCGTCGCGTCTATGCCGTTGAGGATGCCCCGGACCTCGGCCGCCCGGCCGCGGATCACCCCGTCCAGGCCGCAGCCGAATTCGGGCGTGGCGATCTCGCGGGCGTAGCTGGGGCTGACCGTGCTGACCCGGTCGGCAAATTTCAACCCGGCCTTCATGAACGACAGCAGGCCGTGGAACTCCAGCCCGGCCGGCGCCATGTAGCGCGAGCCCAGACCCAGCAGCGACCATTCCTGCAGCGGAAACAGGCCTTGAAACGCCAGGTTGTGCACCGTGTAGACCGACGCTGCCCGGGTCGGCCGGTGCTCGGCCAGGTAGGCGCAGGCCATCGCGGCATGCCAGTCATGGGCATGCACCACCTCGGGCACCCAGTCGGGGTCGGCATCGTCTGCGGCCAGGTGAGCGGCCACCCAGCCCAGCAGGGCGAAGCGGCGCAGGTTGTCCGGCCACTCGGCACCGTCGCTGGCCTGGTAGGGGCTGCCGCCGCGCCGGTACAGATAAGGCGCGTCGATCACATAGGCCGGCAAGGGGTTGCCGGCCAGCTTGCCCACCAGCAGGCGTACCCGCAGCGCACCGAAACATGAACCGATGTCGACCACCGTACGGGCCGAATGCAAGGCCTCCAGGATGGCCGGCAGGCCGGGCAGCAGCAGGCGCACATCGGCACCGGCCGCGGCCAGGGCGGGCGGCAGCGCGGCCACCACGTCGGCCAGGCCGCCGGTCTTGACCAGCGGGTAGAGCTCGGCCGCCACCTGCAGTACGCGCAGCCCGCCGGCCGGGGGCGCGGCGCCGGGCATCAGCGAACCAGGGCCTGCAGCATGGCCCGGGTGACCAGGGTCACGCCCTGCTCGCTGCGGTGGAAGCGGCGCGCGTCCTGTGCCGGGTCTTCGCCGATCACCCTGCCGTCAGGGATGTAGCAGCCGCGGTCAACGATCTGCTGGTTCAGGTCCTTCAGGCGGCTGCCGCGGCCACCGGCCAGCACCAGCGCCACGCTACGCCTGGGCAGGTCGAAAGGGGACGCGATTTCACTGTTGGGCATGGGCTTGTCTCCACCGTGCTCGGCCGGTTTGCAGGCAGCCGGCGCGAGTAACAACCGGGTTTCAAGATGCATGGTGCCATGCCCGTCCCGGGTTTTCGGCCCGGCAAGGCATGAATAATGCAAGTCGACGCGCAGCCTTGACGCGCCTGGTGCTTGCGCTTGCCTGTGCATCCCGCAAGCGCCCCTGTCGACACCACCCGAGACCCCTATGAGCGAACCCAACCTGCCGGCCGCGCCGGCCGCCGACACCCTGGCTGCACGCGTCGAGCGCCACCTGCTCTACACCGTGGGCGTGGCGCCGGCGCACGCCTCGCCGGCCGACCTGATGACGGCGGTATCGCAGGTGGCACGCGCCGAGCTGTCGCGCCGCTGGGTCGCCGGTGACGCGGTGGACCGCGCGCTCAAGGCTCGCCGGGTCTACTACCTGTCGATGGAGTTTCTGATCGGCCGCAGCCTGGGCAATGCCCTGGCCGCGCTGGGGCTGGACAGCGCGGCCGCCGGCAGCGTGGGCCACCACGCCCGCACGCTGGAGGACATCCGCGCCTGCGAGCCCGATGCGGCATTGGGCAACGGCGGCCTGGGCCGGCTGGCGGCCTGCTTCCTGGACGCCATGGCCAGCGTGGGCCTGCCCAGCTATGGCTACGGCATCCGCTACGAGTTCGGCATGTTCGCGCAAAGCATCCAGTCGGGCCGGCAGATCGAACACCCCGACCCCTGGCTGGCCGACGGCACGCCCTGGGAATTTCCGCGCCAGGCGGTGCACTACCCGGTGCGCTTTGGCGGCTGGGTCGAGCGCTCTGAATCGCCCGACTCGGCGCCGGTGTGGCGCCATGCCGGCGAAGTCAGCGCCAAGGCCTATGACCATGTGATCCCGGGCCACGGCACCGAAAGGGTCAGCACCCTGCGCCTGTGGAAGGCGGCTGCGCCGGCCCATATCGACCTGCAGGCCTTCAACTCGGGCGACTATGCGCGTGCGGCCGAGTTCAAGAACCAGTTCGAGAACATCTCCTGGGTGCTCTACCCGAACGACAGCACCCCGGCCGGGCGCGAACTGCGCCTGCGCCAGGAGTACTTCTTCACCTCGGCGTCGATCCAGGACATCCTGGCGCGCCACCTGCAAGAGCATGGCAGCCTGGTCAACCTGGCCGACAAGGTGGCCATCCACCTCAACGATACCCACCCGGCCATCGGCGTGGCCGAACTCTTGCGCCTGCTGGTGGACGAGCATGGTTTTGCCTGGGCGCCGGCCTGGGCCATCACCCAGAAGACCTTCAGCTACACCAACCACACCCTGATGCCCGAGGCCCTGGAGACCTGGCCGGTGGCGCTGATGCAGCAGGTGCTGCCGCGGCACCTGGAGATCATCTTCCGCATCAACCATGATTTTCTGCTGCAGGCCGAGGCCTTGCGGCCAGGCGACATGGACTTCCAGCGCCGCCTGTCGCTGATCGACGAAGGGGGCGAGCGCCGGGTGCGCATGGCCCATCTGTCAATCGTCGGCAGCCACCGGGTCAACGGCGTGTCCAGGCTGCACAGCGACCTGCTGGTGGAAACCATCTTTGCCGACTTTGCCGCGCTCTGGCCCGACCGCTTCACCAACATGACCAACGGGGTCACACCGCGGCGCTGGCTGGCCCAGGCCAACCCGGGCCTGACCGCCCTGCTGGACGAAACCCTGGGCAGCGCCTGGCGCCGCGACCTGGGCCTGCTCAAGGCCTTGCTGCCCAAGGCTGACGATGCCGGCTTCCGGCATGCTTTCATGGCCATCAAGCAGGCCAACAAGCAGCGCCTGGCGGCCCTGATCCAGCGCAGCACCGGCATCCGGGTCAACCCGGCCAGCCTGTTCGATGTGCAGGTCAAGCGCATCCACGAGTACAAGCGCCAGCTGCTCAACCTGCTGCATGCGGTGACCCGCTACCAGGCCATCCTGGCCCGGCCCGACGCCGACTGGCAGCCCCGCACGGTGATCTTTGCTGGCAAGGCGGCGTCCAGCTACACCAGCGCCAAGAACATCATCCGGCTGGTCCACGACGTGGGCCAGGTCATCAACCACGACCCGCGCATCGGCGACAAGCTCAAGGTCGTCTTCATCCCCAACTACGGCGTGTCGGTGGCCGAAGTGATCATGCCGGGGGCCGACCTGTCCGAGCAGATTTCCACCGCCGGCACCGAGGCCTCGGGCACCGGCAACATGAAGCTGGCCCTGAACGGCGCGCTGACCATCGGCACCGACGACGGCGCCAACATCGAGATCCGCCAGGCCGTGGGCGACGGCAACATCTTCATCTTCGGCAAGCTGGCCCATGAGGTGTCCGCGCTGCGCGCCGCCCGCTACCAGCCGATGCGCCTGTACGAGGGCGATGCCCAACTCAAGGCGGTGCTCGACAGCATCGCCGCCGGCGCGTTCTCGCCCGACGAGCCGGCGCGCTACCGCGGGCTGGTCGACAGCCTGCTGTGGGGCGGCGACCATTACCTGCTGCTGGCCGACTACCGCGCCTATGTCGACGCGCAGGCCCGGGTGGACGCCACCTACCGCGACCCCGAAGCCTGGGCCCGCATGGCCATCGCCAACGTGGCCGGCATGGGGCCGTTCTCGGCCGACCGCACGATACGCGAATACGCGCGCCAGATCTGGCATGTGGCGCCCCAGGCTTGAGCCGCCGGTCGCCCCGGGCCACCCCATGCTCAGCCCCCAGGAAATCGACCTGATCCGCCACGGCCGCAGTGGCGACCCCTTCGCCTTGCTCGGCCCGCACCGCGACGCCGCCGGCCAGGCCTGGTTGCGCAGCTTCCAGCCCGGCGCCCGCGCGGTGGTAGTGATCGGCGCGGCCGATGCCCGCCTGCTGGGCAGCCTGGCCCGGGTCCATGCCGACGGGGTGTTCGAGGGCCCGGTCGCGCTGCCCGCAGCCGGCGCTGGCTACCGCCTGCACGTCACCTGGCAGGACGGCTCATCCCAGGTGCTGCACGACCCCTACCGCTTCGGCCCGCTGCTGGGCGAACTCGACGCCTGGCTGCTGGCCGAAGGCACCCACCTGCGCCCCTTCGAGGTGCTGGGCGCGCATACCCGCACGGTGGACGGGGTGGCCGGCTGCGCCTTCAGCGTCTGGGCGCCGAATGCCCAAAGGGTCAGCGTGGTCGGCGACTTCAACCTCTGGGACGGCCGCCGACACCCGATGCGCCTGCGCCGCGAGTGCGGTGTCTGGGAGCTGTTCATCCCCGGCATCGAGGTCGGCAGCCGCTACAAGTTCGACCTGCTCGGCCCGCAGGGCCAACAACTGCCGCAGAAGGCCGACCCGATGGGCCGGGCGGCCGAGTTGCGGCCGGCCACGGCCAGCGTGGTGGCGCCCTTGCCGCCCCGGGTGGCCGCATCGGCACAGCGCCAGGCCGCCAATGCGCTGGGCGCCCCGATCAGCATCTACGAAGTGCACCTCGGCTCGTGGCGGCGCCAGGCCGAAGACGGCCAGCGCTGGCTGAGCTGGGATGAACTGGCCCACAGCCTGATCCCCTATGCGGTGTCGCTGGGCTTCAGCCATGTCGAATTGCTGCCCATCAGCGAGCATCCTTTCGACGGCTCCTGGGGCTACCAGCCGGTGGGCCTGTACGCCCCCACGGCCCGCTTCGGCGACCCCGCCGGGTTCGGCCGCTTCGTGCAGGCCGCCCATGCCCAGGGCCTGGGCGTGATCCTGGACTGGGTGCCGGCGCATTTCCCGACCGATGCGCACGGG
>JANNZD010000202.1:0-6914 GCA_031410435.1 Betaproteobacteria bacterium
TGCTGACCACCAGCGCCTTGACATGGCGGATGCCGTTGACGTCCTTGGCCCAGCTGAGCTTGGGCGTGGTGCCGGCATTGATGGCTTGCTGCAGGTCGGCGGCGATGCTGCCGGCGGCGTGCGCGCCGTGCATGCCGGTCAAACCCCCCAGCAGCGCCCGCGCGCTGGCGGCCCATGCCAGGCGGCGGCTGGGCTTGCCTGGTTCAGCTTTCAAGATGCGGGGGCGCAAAGGGGCCATGGTGGGATCTCCAGGGGGCATCGGATCGGTGTGCTGTGAGCCCGGTCGCGGGCCCGCCGTGGGCGCCCGCTCGGCGGCCATCAGGGCTCGCCCAGCAAGGCCGCGTTGGCCTTGCTGGCCGGGTTGGCCAGCGACTCGCTGAGGATGAAGCCTTCGCTCAGGATGAAGCCCTCGCTGAGGATGAAGCCCTCGGACAGGATGAAGCCGGCGCCGGTCAGGCGCTGCTGCGCCAGGTTCTGCCCTTCGGCCAGGAGGTAGCCGCTGCCCAGCCTGAAGCCGCCGGTCAGCGGCTGGCCGCCACCGGCCGCCACTCGGCTGGCCAGGCTGGCGGTGGGCGTGAACAGGCCGGTGGCCAGCGCGGCCGAGTTGTAGCCGGCCAGGCCATCGAGCAGCAACACCTGCGGTGTCAGCAGGGCCTGGGCGGTGGCATTGGTCTCGATCACGGCGCTGGGCACGGTGTTGGCCGGGAGGTAGCCGCTGGCCGGCGCGTATTGCACGGTATTGCGCAAGGCCACCTGGCGCATCCAGGTCAGGCCGGGGTCGTAGATCGGCTGGAAGGTGGTGAACAAGGCATCGCCACTGACCAGGTGGCCGCCGCCGGCAAACACGATGCGGCCCCAGTTGAAGGTCTGGCCGTTGATCGTCGAGGTGGCTGCCGGCAGCTTCTTGCCACCGGCCAGCAGGCTGTCGCCGGGCTTGAGCGTGCCGGCCGCCAGCGCGCTGCTGACATCGCTGCGCAGAGCCAGCGCCAATTGCAGCGCGCCCACCAGGTTCAGGCGGCCCGCACCCTGCTGCAGCAGGTTGGCGCCCGGCAGCGGCTGGGCGGTGTATTGCAGGATGGCCTTGATCAGCGCCGGCGTCAGCCCCGGGTTGGCCTGCAGCAGCACCGCGGCCGCGCCGGCCACGGCGGGCGCGGCCACCGAACTGCCGCTCAGCTGCATCAGCTCCTGGTTCAGCGTCTGCGGCGCGCCGGTGCCCTGCATCAATGCCGGGAACAGCGTGCCCAGCCGGTTGCCATAGGGCGCGGGCTGGTTGAAGTAGTTGGACGCGGCGCCGATCACCCGGTTGCCGGGCGCCACCAGGTCGGGCTTGATCAGGTTGTCGACCCAGCGGCTGCCATTGGGCAAGCCAACACTGGCGCGGGTCGGCCCGCGCGAGCTGAAGCCGGCCACCACATCGTCATCGCGCGCGGCCGTGCCCTTGGTGTTGGACGCGCCCACGGTGATCACCGACGGCTCGATGCCGGGTGAGCCAATGGCGCCATACACCTCGTTGCCGGCGCCGTCCTTGCCGGCATTGCCGACAGCGGCCACCACCACGATGCCCGAGGCCACCGCGCTGCGGGCGGCCCGGGCCAGCGGATCGACCAGCACCGAGTCGGTGGCATTGGCCGCCAGGCTCAGGTTCATCACGCGGATGTTGAACAGGCGCGAGCGCTGCATCACCCAGTCGATACCGGCCAGCACATCGGCCAGGTTGCCTTGTCCGTTCTCGTCGAGCACCCGCACGTCGAACAAGGTGGCGTTGCTGGCCACGCCGCTGGAATCGGGCAGCTGGTAGTCGCCCGCGCCGGCGGCGATCGACGCCACATGGGTGCCGTGGCCGTAGTAGTCGGGCAGCGCCGAAATCGGTGCCAGCCGGGCCAGTTCCTTGGCGGTGCTCAGGCCCTTGTCCACGCGCACCAGCTTGTCCACCTCCAGGCTGACGTCCACGCCCAGTTCCCAGCCGCCGTTGAGCAGCTTCTTGCTATTGGCGACGAAGTCGACCACGCCGGCCACCCGGTACTTGCCAGCCGGGGTGCGCAGGTTGCGGTGGTCCCAGTCAATGCCCGAATCGAGCACCGCGATGGCCACGTTGGCACCGTTGTAGGCGGTGGTGCCGGTGGTGTTGGCAGTGGTCGCTGCCGTGGTCGGCGTGCTGGGGGTGTTGGTCGCGGTGGCGGCCAGGGTCGTCGTGGTGGTCTTGGTGGCGGTGCGCGCGGTGGCCCGGTTGGGGGCAATCGTCATCACATCGCTGCGCGCGGCCAGTGCGTTCAAGCCCGCTACGGGCACCACGCCGGCCAGCGCGCGCACCGACAGGTAGACGTATTGCACCGAGCCGCCCTGGGCCAGGATGGCCTGGCGCAGCGACGCCAGCGTGGGGTCGCTGTCGTTGGCCACGATCAGCACCTTGGCATAGGCCGGCCCGTTGATGCTGGCGGCCCAGTTCACCGGCGGCAGCGTGGGCGCGCCAATCACTGCGGCCAGATCGCTGGCGATCTTGGGGTTGGCGGCCTGTGCGCGGGCAAGACCGGCGCCTGCCAGGGCGCCGACACAGGCGGCGATCGTCAGCAGTTGCTTGAACATGAAACGGCTATGGCTCATGGAGTGTGGGGTGTTGTGGTCAGAGCGGGCAGGGCGCGGCAGCCGGGGCCTGGGCGCAATGCATCTGCTTGGGTATCGGCCGAACAGGCCCGGACTTGAGGCCCTGTTCGGTGGATGGCCCGGCCGCAGCGGCACAAGTTGGCAGAATCCTGGCAAGCCGTGCGGTGCCTTCACCGCCCCCAGGAGCCACGATGACCCCCGCCCTGCCTGACCTGCCCCGCCCGCGCCTGCTCGACCTGCTGCGCAGCGCGCCCAAGGCCGAGTTGCACATCCACATCGAGGGCTCGCTGGAGCCCGAACTGATCTTCGCGCTGGCCCGGCGCAACGCCGTGGCGCTGGCCTACCCGAGTGTCGAGGCACTCCGTGCGGCTTACGCTTTCAGCGATTTGCAGAGTTTCCTCGACATCTATTACGCCGGGGCCAGCGTGCTGCTGCTCGAGCGTGACTTCTACGACATGGCCTGGGCCTATTTCGAACGTGCGGCGGCCGACGGCGTGGTGCATGCCGAGCTGTTCTTCGACCCGCAGACCCACACCGAGCGCGGCGTCGACATCGGCGTGGTCATCAACGGTCTGCACCGGGCCTGCGTGCAGGCCAAGGCCGGGCTGGGCATCGATGCCAGCCTGATCCTGTGCTTCTTGCGCCACTTGAGCGAAGACGCGGCGATCGACACGTTGCAGGCGGCCTTGCCCTGGCGCGACAAGATCATCGGCGTGGGCCTGGACAGCAGCGAGCGCGGCCACCCGCCGGAAAAGTTCGCCCGGGTCTTTGCCCAGGCCCGGGCGCTGGGCCTGCACTGCGTGGCCCATGCCGGCGAGGAGGGCCCGCCGGCCTATATCGAAAGCGCGCTGGACCTGCTGCAGGTCGAGCGCATCGACCATGGCGTGCGCTGCCTGGAGAGCCCGGCGCTGGTGGCGCGGTTGGCCGCATCGCGCATGCCGCTCACGGTCTGCCCGCTGTCCAACGTCAAGCTCTGCGTGTTCAAGACCCTGGCCGATCACAACCTGCCGGCCCTGCTGGCGGCCGGCCTGTGCGCCACCATCAACAGCGACGACCCGGCCTACTTTGGCGGCTACTTGAACGCCAACTTCATCGCCACCTTCGAGTCCCTGCCGCAGCTGGGCACGGGTGAGGCCTACCAGCTGCTGCGCAATGGTTTCGAGGCCAGCTTTGCGTCCGAGGCCGACAGGGCCGGCTGGATCGCGCGGCTGGACGCGGCCTTCGCGGCGGCCACCTTGGTTTGAATCAGCGGCGCCGCGCCGGGCCCAGGTCGGCCCCGGGCTGCGGCGCTGCAGCGACGGTGCCGGGCCGCGCACCCAAGCGCCAAGCGTGGTGCGTCGCCCGCCCGGCTGCCGGCCCGGGCGCCAGGATGGCCTTTGATCCTTTGGACTGGGTGCGCTCGCGCACATACCGAAACCCCCGTTTGCCCTAAGTTCGGCGCTTCCATGGCACCCCCAGCGCAAGCCGATCCCAGCATCCACCAAGCCTCGCCCCAAGCGCTGGTCCTGGCGGGGTCATGGACCGTGCTGCGCAGTGCCGGTATCGGCGCGCAGCTGCAGGGTTTGCAAATGCCAGCTGGCAAGGCGGTGACAGTGGAAGCCAGCGCCCTGACCGGGCTGGACACCGCTGGCGCCTGGCTGCTGCACCAATGGCTGCTGCGCCTGCGTGCCCAGGGCGGCACGGTGCAATGGCAGGGTCTGGCGCCGCGCTTCGCCCGCTTGCTGGCGCGGGTGGACACCCAGGCCGACCCGCCCGCAGACCCGGCTGCGCCGCGCCCGCCCGCCCGGCCGGCGCTGCTGGCCCGGGTGGGCCGCAGCACCCTGGACGCCTTCGGCGAGGCTGCCGGCTTGTTGGCCTTTCTGGGCGAAAGCGCATTGGTGCTGCTGGCCAGCCTGCGCCATCCGTCACGCCTGCGCTGGCGTCCGGTGTTGTTCAACATCCGGTCCGCCGGTTTCGACGCACTGCCCATCGTCGGCCTGCTGTCCTTCTTGCTCGGCATCGTGGTGGCCTACCAGGGCGCCGACCAGCTGCGCCGCTATGGCGCCAACATCTTTGTCGCCGACCTGGTCGGCTTGTCGATGCTGCGCGAGTTTGCGCCGCTGATCACCGCCATCATCATCGCCGGGCGCTCGGGCTCGGCCTATGCGGCGCAGATCGGCACCATGGCCGTGACCGAGGAGATCGACGCCCTGCGCACCCTGGGCATCGCGCCGATCGAGCTGCTGGTGCTGCCCAAGCTGATGGCGCTGGTGATTGCGATGCCGCTGCTCACCGTGTTTGCCGACATGCTGGGCGTTGTGGGCGGCATGTTGATGGCGCGCGCTCAGCTCGGGGTCAGCTTTGCCGAATTTGCCGACCGCTTTGCGAAGGCGGTCAGCATCACCGCCTACCTGGTGGGGGTGGGCAAGGCGCCGGTGTTTGCGGCCATCATCGCCATGGTGGGCTGCTTCCAGGGCTTTCGCACCGCCGGCGGCGCCGACCAGGTGGGCCGCCAGACCACCAAGAGCGTGGTGCAGGCTATCTTTCTGGTGATCGTGGCCGACGCGCTGTTCTCGATCGCCTTCAGTGCGCTGGACCTGTAGCGTGGAATCGACTGCCGCGCCACCCCAAGCCCCGGGCAATGCCGGCCCGGCGGCCATCGAGCTGCGCGGCGTGATGACCCGCTTCGGCGCGCATGTGGTGCATGCGGGCATCGATCTCGAGGTGCGGCAGGGCGAGATCTTTGCGCTGATCGGCGGCAGCGGGTCGGGCAAATCCACCTTGTTGCGCGAGATGATCCTGCTCAAGCAGCCGGATGCCGGCACGATCAAGGTGCTGGGGGTGGACCTGGCCGGCCTCTCGGACCAAGCCGCCACCGCGCTGCGCCAGCGCTGGGGCGTGATGTTCCAGCATGGCGGGCTGTTCGGCGCACTCACCGTCACCGAGAACGTGGGCCTGCCGCTGCGCGAGCACAGCGCGCTGGACGACCCGCTGATCGACCAGATCGCCGCCTGGAAGCTGGCGCTGGCCGGGCTGGCACCCGAGGTGGGGGGGCAGTACCCGTCCGAGCTGTCCGGGGGCATGCTCAAACGCGCGTCGCTGGCCCGCGCCTTGGCGCTCGACCCCGAGTTGCTGTTCCTGGACGAGCCCACCGCCGGGCTGGACCCGCAAAGCGCCGCCGGAGTGGACACCCTGGTGCGTGAACTGCGCGACCTGTTCGGGCTGACTATCGTGATGATCACCCATGATCTGGACCTGCTGTGGCAGGTGGCCGACCGGGTGGCCGTGCTGGGCGACGGCAAGGTGGTGGCTGTGGGCCCGATGGCCGAGCTGGCGCAGATCGACAACCCGGCCGTGCGCCGCTTCTTCGACGGCCCGCGTGGCCGCGCGGCCCGCCCGGCAGCCCTGCCGGCGGGCAGCGCAAACCCCAGCCTGGCCAGGAGCCTGTCATAGAAACCAAAGTGAACTACACCCTGGTGGGCGGCTTCGTGCTGCTGCTGGGCTCGGCGCTGGTGGGCATCGCGCTGTGGCTGGCTGCGGGCGGGGCCTTCCAGAAGCATTACGGGCTTTACCTGGCCGTCGTGGAGGAGTCGGTCGCGGGCCTGAACCCGAACGCGCCGGTCAAGTACAACGGCGTCGACGTCGGCAAGGTGCGCGCGATCGAGCTCGACCCGGGCAGGCCCGAGCGGGTGAACCTGCTGTTCGCGATCGAACGCGGCACGCCGATCCGTGACGACACCGTGGCGGTGCTCAAGACCCAGGGGCTGACCGGCATCGCCTATGTCGAGTTGATCGGCGGCAGCGCCTCGGCGGCGCTGTTGCAGGCGGTGGACGGCGCGCCCTACCCGGTGATACGCACCAAGCCCTCGCTCAGCGCGCGGCTGGAGAACGTGCTGACCACGGTGCTGGCCAAGCTCGACAGCACCTCGACCAGCCTGAACGCGCTGTTGAGCCCTGAGAACCAGCTGGCCTTCAAGAGCGCGCTGGCCGACATCGCCAGCGTGGCCCACACCATCGCCGCGCGCAAGGACATGCTGGACGCCGGCATCGTCAGCGCCGCCCGCACCTTTGACAATGCGGCACGGGTCAGTGCCCAGCTGGGCCCGGTGCTCGAGCGCATCGGCCGCAGTGCCGACGCGGTTGAAAAGATGGGCAAGCAGACCGCAGCGGCCAGCACCCAGGCGGGCGAGACGGTGGCCTCGGTCGGGGCCGACCTCAAGCGCTTCACGGCCGAGGCCCTGCCCGAGCTGGAACGCCTGCTGGGTGAGTTGAGCGTGCTGTCGGTGTCATTGCGCCGCCTGACCGAGCAGACCGAACGCAATCCGGCCGGCCTG
>JANNZD010000203.1:0-21417 GCA_031410435.1 Betaproteobacteria bacterium
GGCAGGCCGGTGAGCACCAGCGCGCCCACCACGCGCAGGCTCCAGGCCCGGCCCAGCCACACGTAGAGCAGGCGGCCGGCCACCTGAGCCGGGCCGACGCTCATCAATACCAGCAAGGCGTCGGCGGGGCTCACCGGCTTGGACGCGAACACCGGCATCACATGCGCCCACAGCGCCGCCTGCACAAAGGCGTGCAGCGTGAAGGTCAGGGTCAGCAGCCAGAAGCTGGGCCGGCGCAGGGCCTGGTGCAGCGTGGCGTCGGCTTGGGGCTGGGCGCGGTGCGGGCCGGCCACCACCGCCGGACCGCGCAGGGCCCAGGCATGCAGCGGGGCCACCGCCAGCAACACCCCGCCGATGACCACCAGCGATTGGCGCCAATCCAGCCCGGCGCGCAAGAGCGCCGCGATGGCCGGAAAGCTCAGCGTGCTGGCAAAGCCGCCCACCAGGGTCAGTGTGGTGATGCCCTGCTGGTAGCGCGTGGGGTAGCGCTTGGTCAGCACCGTGAAGGCCGGCTCGTAGAGCGTGGCAGCCATGGCCGCGCCCATCACCGCCCACACCGCATACAGCATCCACGGCGCGCTCACCTGCGACCAGCCCAGGAAGCCCAGGCCGGCCAGCACCGACCCGGTGGTCATCACCGCCCGGCCGCGGCCGGCATCGATGGCCGCCCCCACCGCATAGGTGGCCGCGCCCCACACCGCCAGGCCCAGGGTATAGGCGCCCATCAAGACGGGCTTGCCCCAGCCCAGGCTGGCCTGCATCGGCAGCACGAAGCTGGAGAAAGCGTAGTACAGCGCCGCCCAGTTCAGGATCTGGCCCACGGCCAGCGCCGACACGGTGGCGCGGTAGCTGGGGCCGGGCACGGCGCCCGCGGGCAGGGGTTCGGTCATCGCCACGGATTATCCCGGCGGGGTTTTGTCGCTGCTGGGACAAACCCGAATCGAACGGTCGTGCTAAAAATCAGGGCTTCGCGCAAACTGCGCCCCTGCCGATGAGGCCGGCCATCCCGCCGCCGATCGCGCCCCGCCCCCGGAGACCCTGCCCCATGGACCTGAACTTCACCCCGGAAGAATTGGCCTTCCGCGCCGAGATTCGGCAGTGGGTGGCCGAGAACCTGCCCCAGGAAATCAGCCATAAGGTGCACAACGCGCTGCGCCTGAGCCGTGAGGACATGCAGCGCTGGGGCCAGATCCTGGGCAAGAAGGGCTGGCTGGGCTATGCCTGGCCCACGCAGTTCGGCGGCCCGGGCTGGACCGCCGTGCAGAAGCACCTGTTCGAAGAAGAATGCGCGCTGGCCGGCGCGCCGCGCATCCTGCCCTTCGGCCCGGTGATGGTGGCGCCGGTGATCATGGCCTTCGGCACCCCGGCCCAGCAGCAGCGCTTCCTGCCCGGCATCGCCAGCGGCGATGTGTGGTGGAGCCAGGGCTACAGCGAGCCGGGCTCGGGGTCCGACCTGGCCTCACTGAAGTGCAAGGCGGAAAGGCAGGGCGACCACTACCTGGTCAACGGCCAGAAGACCTGGACCACGCTGGGCCAGTTCGGCGACTGGATCTTCTGCCTGGTGCGCACCAGCAACGAGGGCAAGCCGCAGACCGGCATCAGCTTTCTGCTGATCGACATGCACAGCCCCGGCATCACGGTGCGGCCCATCGTCACGATGGACGGCGAGCACGAGGTCAACGAGGTCTGGTTCGACAACGTCCGGGTGCCGGCCGAGAACCTGATCGGCGAGGAGAACAAGGGCTGGACCTATGCCAAGCACCTGCTGGCCCATGAGCGCACCAACATCGCCGATGTGAACCGCGCCAAGCGCGAGCTAGAGCGGGTCAAGCGCATCGCCAAGGCTGAGGGCATCTACGACGAGCCGCGCATGCGCGACCAGATCGCGCTGCTGGAGGTGGACGTGGTGGCACTGGAGATGCTGGTGCTGCGGGTGCTGTCGGCAGAAAAGAGCGGCAAGCAGAGCCTGGACATCGCCGGCCTGCTGAAGATCCGCGGCAGCGAGCTGCAGCAGCGCTATGCCGAGCTGATGATGCTGGCCGCCGGCCCGCTGGCCGCGCCCTACCATGCCGACGCGCTGGAATCGGCCGGCTGGCAGGGTGACTATGCCGGCGCCGGCATGCTGGCACCGCTGGCCGGCACCTACTTCAACATGCGCAAGACCACCATCTACGGTGGCAGCAATGAAGTGCAGCGCAACATCGTGTCGCAAACCGTGCTCGGCTGAGCCAGAGGCAAGAACATGGACTTCAATTTCTCCGACGACCAGAACTCGCTGCGCGACGCGGTGGCCAAGTGGGTGGAAAAAGGCTTCGACTTCCCGCGCCGCCATGCGCTGGCCAAGGCCGGCGGCAAGACCCGCGAGGTCTATAACGAACTGACCGAGCTGGGCCTGACCGGCCTGCTGGTGCCCGAGGCCGAGGGCGGCATGGGCCTCGGGCCGGTCGAGGCCATGCTGGTGATGGAAGAGCTGGGCCGCGGCCTGGTCAATGCCCCCTATGCCGCGGCCGCGCTGGTGGTGCCCACCTTGCTGGACGCCGGGCCGATGGACCTGCAGGCGGCCTGGCTGCCGCGCATCGCCACCGGCGAGGCCCTGGTGGTGCCGGCGCTGCAAGAGCGCGCCGGCCGCTACAACGCCCGCCATGTGGCCACCAGCGCCAGCCCCAGGGCTGAACTGTGGAGCCTGAGTGGCCAGAAATGCGTGGTGCCGGCCGCCGACGAGGCCGACGAGTTCGTGGTCTCGGCCCGCCTGCGCGGCGCCACCGCGGATGCCGACGGCATCGGCCTGTTCCTGGTCAACCGCTCGGCCGCCGGCGTCAAGGTCAGCGGCTACCCCACCCAGGACGGCGGCCGCGCCGGCGAACTGACGCTCGACGGTGCCACCGCCACCCTGGTCACCGCCGACGGCTGGCCGGCACTGGAGCGGGGGCTGGATTTCGGCATCGCTGCGGCCTGCGCCGAGGGCGTGGGCGCGATGGACAAGCTGGTGGCCGTGACGGTGGAGTACATGAACACCCGCAAGCAGTTCGGCGTCACGCTGGCCACTTTCCAGGCGCTGCGCCACCGCATCGCCGACGTGAAGATGCAGCTGGAGCTGGGCCGCTCGATGAGCTACTTTGCCAGCCTCAAGCTGGGCGAGCCTGCCGCCCAGCGCCGCCGGGCGCTGAGCCAGGCCAAGGTGCAGTGCGGCAACAGCATGCGCTACGTGGGCCAGCAATGCACCCAGATCCACGGCGGCATCGGCGTGACCGACGAGTACATCAGCAGCCACTACTTCAAGCGCCTGACCATGCTGGAGATGGCCTACGGCGACACCCTGCACCACCTGGGCGAGGTGTCAGCGGCGATGCAGGACACGGCCGGGGTGTTTGCGTGAACCACGGCGCCAGGCCCGAGCCGCTCACGGTTGGCCGGGAACCCAGCGAACGCCGCGGAGCCGGCTTTGCCGGGCCGCTGGCGTTGCCCCCTTGAGGGGGCGCGCGCAGCGCGTAGGGGGTGGGCCCATCTACCCAGGCGCCATCACCGACATTGCCGGCCTGAAGGTCGGCCACTTCACCGATGCCCGCCGCCCCACCGGCTGCACCGTGCTGCTGTGCGAGGCCGGCGCGGTGGGTGGGGTGGACGTGCGCGGCGCCGCCCCCGGCACCCGCGAGACCGACCTGCTGCACCCCTTGGCCACGCTCGAGACCGTGCATGCGCTGCTGCTGACCGGCGGCAGCGCCTTCGGCCTGGCCGCGGCCGACGGCGTGATGCGCTGGCTCGAAGACCAGGGCCACGGCGTGGCGGTCGGCCCGGCCCGCATCCCCATCGTGCCGGCTGCGGTGCTGTTCGACCTGTGGGTGGGCGATGCCCGCATCCGCCCCGACGCGGCCGCCGGCTTCGCCGCCTGCGAGGCCGCCCGCAGCGCCGCGCCGGCCCAGGGCAGCGTAGGCGCCGGCGCCGGCGCCAGCGTGGGCAAGCTGTTCGGCATCGGCGTGGCGATGAAAGGCGGCATCGGCACCGCGTCGATCCGAGTGGGCGCCATCACCGTGGCCGCGCTGGTGGCGGTGAACGCCATCGGCGACGTGGTCGACCCGGCCAGCGGGCGGGTGATCGCCGGCGCCCGCGGCGCCGACGGCCGCAGCGCGCTAGGCATCGTCGAGTCCCTCTGCGCCGGCCGCCTGCCCGCCGCGCTGATGGAGGGCATGGCCACCACCATCGGCATCGTCGCCACCGACGCCCGCCTCAGCAAGGCCCAGACCAACAAGCTGGCCGGCATGGCGCACGATGGCCTGGCCCGCAGCATCAACCCGGTGCACACCGCCACCGATGGTGACCTGCTGTTTGCACTGGCCACCGGCGGCAGCGGCAAGGCCGCCGCCACCCCCGCGCAACTCACCGTGCTGGGCACGCTGGCGGCCGAGGTGACGGCGCGGGCAGTGCAGAACGCCGTACGCGCCGCCACCGGCCTGGCCCAACCCGACCTGCCCAGCGCCACCGACCTGGGCCTGGCCTGAGACGCTGTCCGGGCCCTACCCTGCCCTGCCCTTGCCCCTGCCCCCACCGGAGACCCCGATGAACCTGCTACAGATCCGCCGCCGCACCCTGCTGCCCCTGCTGGGCGCCGCCCTGCTGGCGGCCTGCGCCACCGCGCCCCAGACCGGCAGCCAGCCACCCATCGTCTTCGTCCACGGCAATGGCGACACCGCCGCGCTGTGGACCACCACGCTGTGGCGCTGGGAGAGCAATGGCTGGCCGCGCAACCGGCTGCATGCGGTGGACTTCCCCTATCCTGCAGCGCGCGACGACAACGGCGTGGCCCAGGAGGGCCGCAGCAGCACCGACGACCAGCAGCGCTACCTCGCCGCCGAAGTCGACAAGGTGCTGGCCAGCACCGGTGCGCGCCAAGTGGTGCTGATGGGCAATTCACGCGGCGGCAATGCCATCCGCAGCTACCTGGCCAGTGCCAGCGGCAGCGCCAAGGTCTCGCATGCCATCCTGGGTGGCACGCCCAACCACGGGGTCTGGGCCATCCCGGGCTTCCGGCCCAACAACGAGTTCAACGGCGCCGGGCCCTTCCTGACCGGTCTGAATGCCCCCAAGGGCCCCAACGGCGACGAGGTGACACCCGGCCCGAAGTGGATGACGCTGCGCTCGGACAACAACGACAAGTTCGCCCAGCCCGACGGGGTCTGGATCGGTGCCAAGGGCACGCCGACGAATGTCACTTTCGACGGCCCGGCGCTCAAGGGCGCTGACAACCGGGTGCTGCCCGGGCGCGACCACCGCGAGGTGAGCTACCACCCCGAGGCCTTTGCCGCAGCCTACCAGTTCGTTACCGGCCAGGCGCCGGCCACCGCCGGCGGGCCCACCACCGCCGCCACCCATGTGCTGCCGCAATCGCAGGTCACGCTCAGCGGCAAGCTCACCGGCGTCACAGCGGCCGGCCCCACCAACCTGCCGCAGGCCGGCGGCCAGGTTACGGTCTATGCGGTGGACGCCGCCACCGGCGTGCGGCGCGGCGCGCCCTTGTGGGACGCCAGCCCCAACGCCGAAGGCCGCTGGGGCCCGGTCGTGACCGACAACCGGACCGCGCTGGAGTTCGTGGTCCAGGCGCCCGGCTTTGCGGTGGCCCACATCTACCGAGCCGCGTTCGCCCGCTCGTCCGACATCGTCAACCTGCGGCCTGAACGCCTGGCCGACGCCGACAAGGGCGCGGCGGCGGTGGTCAGCTTGATCCGCCCGCGGGCCTATTTCGGCCTGCCGCGCGACACCATCCTGCTCGACGGCCAGCCGGCCCCCGGCATCCCGCCGGGCGTGGCGGGCGTGGCCAGCAGCAAGATCAAGCCCGACGGCGCGCCCGGCCGCACGGTGGTGGGCGCCTTCCAGTCGGGCGTGATCCAGGAGCGGGTGGCCGGCCTGACTTGGCCGGCCGCCAGCAACCACCTCACCGTGCTGGAGTTGCATGAGTGAGCGGCACGGCCAGGCTGGATGACATCCTGTTCGCCCAGGGCTTTGGCAGCCGGCGTGAATGCGCCGGCCTGCTCGACGCCGGCCTGGTCAGGCTGGCCGGTGCGGTGCAAGCCGACCCGGCGGCCCGCTACCCGGCCGAGGGCCTGCAGATCGAGGTGGAGGGCCAGGCCTGGACCTGCCAGACCCAGGCCCTGGTGCTGCTGCACAAGCCGGCTGGCTATGAATGCTCGCAAAAGCCCAGCCACTGGCCCAGCGTGCTGCTGCTGCTGCCGGCGGCCCTGCGCCGGCGCGGGGTGCAGCCGGTGGGCCGGCTCGACCAGGACACCACCGGCCTGCTGCTGCTGACCGATGACGGCCCGCTGATCCACCGCCTGACCTCGCCCAGGCACCATGTGCCCAAGGTCTACGAGGTGACTTGCGCCCGGCCGGTGGACGAGGCCCAGCTGCGCCGCCTGCGCGGCGGCGTGGTGCTGGACGACGACCCGCTGCCGGTGCGCGCCGAGGGCTGCGAAGCCACCGGCCCGAACAGCCTGCGCCTGACCCTGGTGCAAGGCAAATACCACCAGGTCAAGCGCATGCTGGCGGCCGCCGGCAACCATTGCCAGGCCCTGCACCGCAGCGCCTTTGGCGCCTTGACCCTGGCCGACGGCCCGGCGCCCGGGCAGTGGCGTTTTGTCAACCCGGCCGAGCGCGCTGCGCTGATGGCCAGGCCAGCGCCTTGATCCACGCCGGTCGCCCAGGCCGTGGGCCGGCCCCCGCCGTCAGGGCCGGCGCACCGGCATCGCGATAATCCAGCGATGCAGGTCTTTCGCGCCATCCACTCGGCGGCCCCGGCCGGCAGCGCCCTCAACCCGCCCGGCGGCCTGGCGTTGACCATCGGCAATTTCGACGGCGTGCACCGCGGCCACCAGGCGATGCTGGCGCTGCTCAACAACGAGGCCCGGCACCGCGGCGTGCCGTCCTGCGTGCTGACCTTCGAGCCCCATCCGCGCGACTACTTTGCCCGGCTGGCGGGCCGGCCCGAGACCGCGCCGGCGCGGGTGTCGACGCTGCGCGACAAGCTCAGCGAGCTGGCCCGCTGCGGGGTCGACCGGGTGGTGGTGGCCCGCTTCGACAGCCGCTTTGCGGCGCAAAGCCCGCAGGCCTTTGTCGATGACGTGCTGGTGGGCGGCCTGCGCGCCCGCTATGTGCTGGTGGGCGACGACTTCCGCTACGGTGCCCGGCGCGCCGGCGACTATGCCCAGCTGGACGCCGCCGGCGCGGCCCAGGGCTTCGATGTGGCCCGCATGATGAGCTACGAGGTGCATGGGCTGCGGGTGTCGAGCTCGGCGGTGCGCGAGGCCCTGGCCGCCGGCGACATGGCCCGCAGTGCCGCGCTGCTGGGCCGGCCCTATGCCATCAGCGGCGCGGTGCTGCATGGCATGAAGCTGGGCCGTACGCTGGGCTTTCGCACCCTGAACCTGCGCTTCGGCCACCACCGGCCGGCCGCGATGGGCATCTTCGTGGTGCGGGTGGACGGCCTGGGCCCCACGCCACTGGCCGGCGTGGCCAGCCTGGGTGTGCGGCCCACGGTGGAAGACGCCGGCCGGGTGCTGCTGGAGGCGCATTGCCTGGATTGGCCGGCCGCGCTGGGGCCCGAGGCCGGCTATGGCCGGCGCATCAGCGTGAGCCTGCTGCACAAGCTGCATGACGAACGCAGATACCCAGGGCTGGACGCGCTGCAGGCCGGCATCGCCCAGGACTGCGCCGACGCGCAGGCCTGGTGGGCCCGCCACCCGCAGGCGCTGCTGGGCTGAAACTAGCCGCCCAGGCCCAGCGCTGGCAACAGGCGGCCCTGCAGCGACAACAGGCGCAACTGGGCCGCCAGCAGGCGCTGGGCCTGCTCGCTGCGCCGCTGCTCCACATTGAAGCGGCTGTCGCGCAGCTGGATCAGCTGCGGCAGCGTGCGCCGGCCGGCCTCGAACTGCAGCTCGCCGGCGCGCACCAGGCTGCTGTACTGGGTGGCCTGCTGTGACAACTGGGCCAGGGCGCGCTGGGCATTGGCGATGCGCGGGCCCAGGGTCTGCAGCTCGATCTGCGCGGCCTGGGCCACCCGCTCGGCTTCGGCCTGGGCGGCCTCGGCGCGGCGCTGGGCCTCGGTGCGGCGCGCGGCGTTCTCCCCCATCACCGGGAAATCCCAGCGCGCGGTGAGCTGCCAGACATCCTTCTGCAAGGTGGTGGGGCTGGGCAGGGTGCGGTCATGCAGCTGGTGCCGCACCTCCAGGTCGATGCGCGGGGCCAGCAGGCTGGCCACCGGGCGCACCCGATCACGCGCCGCATCGGCGCGCAAGCGCGCTGCCGCCAGCGTGCCCGACGCATCGGCCAGGCCCGTGCCTGCCGGGGCCGCGTCGGCCAGCCACTGCGCCGGCAGGTCCAGCGCCTGGGCATCGCGCACCTCGCCACCGACCTGGGCCGCCAGTTTGCGGCGCGCCGCGTCCAGATCGGCGCTGATCAGCTCATGCGCGATCTCGGCGTCCAGCAAGGAGGCCGAGGCCTGCGTGGCATCCGCATCGCTGGCCTTGCCCGCCGCCGTCTGCTGGCGCACCTGCTCCACCAGTTTGCGCACCGCGTCCAGGCGCTGCATTGCATACGGCAGCAGGGTCTGCAGGCGCAGCAGGTCGGCATAGGTTTCGGCAATGCGCTCGGCCACCTCCTCGCGGGCCCGGCGCAGGTCTTGTTCGGCGGCGTCAACGTCGCGGGTGGCGCCGTTGAGCTCGGCCATGTCATTGCCGGCGTTGTACAGATTCCAGCGCACCCCGGCCTCGGCCCGGCTGGTGCTGCGGTTGATCGGGAAGCCGAATTCGGTCTCGCTCGACCCGCCCTCGTTGGCATTGAGGTAGGCCGAGGGCCCCAGCCGCGAGCGCGCCTGCAGGCGGCGCTGCTGGGTGGCCTGCAGCAGGGATTGCGCTACCCGCACCTGCGGGTCGCGGGGCAGCACCCGGGCCAGCAAGCCGGCCAGGCTCTCGCTGCCGCTGGCCGGCGGCGGCGCCAGTGTGGGCAGCTGCGGGGCGGCGGGCGAATCCAGCATGGTTTTCACCGCGTCCACCACCGCACCCATGCGCGGCAGGCCGGACATCTCGGGCCATTGAAACATCTGGGCCTGGGCCGCCGCCGGGGCCAGCAGGGCCAGGCCCCAGCACAAGCCCACGAGCAGAACCGACCCCGCAGGGCCGCCAGCTTCGCTGCGATTCATCAACGCTCCTGCAAGGCGCCCTGGAAGCTGCGCAGCACGGGTTTCAAAAGGTATTGCATGACACTGCGCTGGCCGGTGAGGATGCCCACCTCCACCGGCATGCCGGGGGTGATGGGCAGGGCCTTGCCATGCAGCTTGAGCTGGTCGCGGGCGGCGACCAGCTGCACCTCGAAGTAAGCCTCGCCCTTTTCGTCCACCACCGCATCGGCGCCCACGGTCTTGACCTCGGCATCGACCTGGCCGTGGGTCGACGCATCGTAGGACAAGACCCGCACATGGGCGGCCTGGCCGGCGCGGACAAAGCCGATGTCGGACGGCTTGATGCGCACATTCATCAGCAGATTGGCCTCGTCGGGCACGATCTCGATCAGCGCCTTGCCCGGCGCCACCACGCCACCGCGGGTGTTGATCAGCACTCGGTTGACTACGCCCTCTACTGGCGAGACCACCTCGCGCCGGGCGGCCTTGTCTTCGCGCCCGCCGATGGTGGCGGCCAGGGTGGCAGTCTTGGTCTGGAACTCCGAGCGCTGGCTGCCCCATTGCGAGCGAGCGCGCGCGTCGGCTTCACTGAGCTGGGCCTGGGCCTCGGCCAGGCCGGCGCGCAGCCGGGGCAGGCTCTGGCGGATGCTCTCGATATCGTTGCGCTGGATCTCCAGCCGCTGCTGGGCGGCCAGGAAATCGGCGCGCGCGCCAGCCCCTTCGCTGAACAGGCGCTCTTCGATGGCAAAGGCCTCCTGCGCCAGCTTCAAGGACAGCTGCAGGGTCTGGATGCGCGATTCGGCTTCGCTCAGCTCGCTGCGGCGCCGCTGGATCGCCTCGCGCGCCACCGCCTGGTTGCTCTGATGCTCGCGCTGGGCATCGCGCCAGAGCTGCGTCTCCTTGTCTACCAGCTCGGGCGCCTGCTCGCGCAGGGCCTTGTCGAACAGCGGCGCGCCACCCCTGAGCAGCGCGTCCACCCGGGCCCGGCCGGCCAAGGCCGCCAGGCGCAGCTGGCGGCTTTCGCCCAGGTCGGCATCGATCTGGGCGGTGTCCAGGCGGGCCAGCACCTGGCCTGCCTTGACCTTGTCGCCCACGCCCACCAGCATCTCCTGCACGATGCCGCCTTCCAGGCTCTGCACCTCCTGCAGGCGGCTGGGCGGCACCACCGCGCCGCGGCCCTGGGCCGCCACGTCGAGTTGGGCAAAGGACGCCCAGGCCACTGCGGTAACGATGAACAGCAGGATCACCCCCACCATCGCCAGCACGATGCGCTGCGGGCCCTGGTCGGGGTCGGGGTGGTGCACGGCCACCGGCCGCACCTGGGTGCTGAGCGCCGTGCTCATCGCGTGCCCCCGGTGGCAGCGCGCAGGCGCTGGGCATCGACCGCAGCGGCCTTGTCACCCAGTTCCTCGTGGTTGCGCTGGGTCATCAGGGCCTTGAGCACCTCGTCGCGCGGCCCGTCGGCCACGATGCGGCCGCGGTCCATCACGATCAGCCGGTCAACCAGGGCCAGCATGGCCATGCGGTGGGTGGCCAGCAGGATGGTGGTGCCCTTGATCGCGCGCAGCCGATTGATCAGCTTCTGCTCGGTGGCCGGGTCGACCATGCTGCTGGGCTCGTCCAGCAGCAGCAGGCGCGGGCCGCGCAGCAGTGCGCGGGCAATCGCCACCAGTTGGCGCTGGCCGCCCGAGAGCCGCTCGCCACGCTCGCCCACCGCCGTGGCCAGGCCTTGCGGCAGGTTGGCCACCACCTCGTCCAGGCAGGAGGTGCGCACCGCCTCCAGCAGCGTGGCGTCATTGGTGCTGACCCGGCCCAGCTCGATGTTCTCGCGCAGCGTGCCATGGAACAGCACCACGTCCTGCGGCACATAGCCAATCTGGCGGCGCATCGACAGCGGCTCGAGCTGGGTGTTGACCAGCTCATCCAGCAGCACGCTGCCGGCGCCCGGCGCATATTGGTTGAGCACCAATTTGAGCATGGTGCTCTTGCCCGAGCCCAGCTTGCCGATGATGCCCACCCGCTCGCCCGCCTTGAGCTTCAAGTTCATGCCCTGGATCACCGCCGGCTGCTGCGGATAGGCAAAGTCGACATCGCGGAATTCCAGCGCGCCTACCAGCGGTGGCGCCTTCAGGCTGGCCTCGCCCTGGTCGGTGGGGGCGTTCATGATCTTGTCGAGCGCGCTGTAGCTCAGCTTGGTCTGCTCCCAACGCACGATCAGGCTGGCGATCTGGCTCACCGGCGCCAGCGCCCGGCCGGTGAGCAGGCTGACCGCGATCACCTGGCCCAGGGTCATCGCGTTCTGCGCCACCAGCATCGCGCCCAGCGCCACCACGGCCACGCCCACCCCGGCCAGCACCGCCGCATTGCTGTAGCTCACGCGCGACGAGATCTCGCGGGTGTGCAGGCTGTTGTGCGAGATGGCCTGGGTCAAGCCCTCCCATTTGCGCCGGCTCCAGGCCTCGGCGCCCAGGGTCTTGATGGTGTCCAGGCCATTCATGGTCTCGAACAGGTGGGCGGTGCGCTGCGAGCTTTCCTGCGTGCCCTCGTTGACCCGCCGCGCCAGCGGCCCGCGCGCGACCCAGGCGATACCCAGCAGCACCGGGATGGCCACCATCGGGATCACCGCCAGCCAGCCGCCCACCAGCAGGATCACGCCGATATAGAGCAGCATGAAGGGCAGATCACCCAGCACCGTGAGGGTGGTGGAGGCGAAGAAATCGCGAACCGATTCAAAATCCCGCACGGTATTGGCCAGCACCCCGCCCGAGGCCGGACGGCTGGACGAGCGCATCTTCAGGCATTGGGCGAACACCCGCGCCGACAGCGCCACGTCCATGCGCCGCGCGGCCGCCTCCAGCAGGTTGCTGCGCAGCAGGCGCATCACGAACTCGAAGGCCAGCACCATGCAGGCGGCGGTGGTCAGCACGCCCAGGCTGCCCAGCGCCGCATTCGGGATCACCCGGTCGTACACCGCCATCGAATAGAAAGGCACCAGGGCGCCGAAGATGTTCAACGCGGTGGTGCCCAGCAGCGCCCAGGCAAACAGCCAGCGGTTGCGCCGGAACACGCCCCAGAACCAGGCGCCCGGCTCGGGCAGGGTGTAGAGCAGGCTGCGCTGGTCGAAATACATGCGCGCCCGCACCGCCGTCCAGCGCGCATGGGGCACCTCTTCGGCAATCGCCGCGCCATTGAGCCAGCTGACACCCTCGATGCCGGGCAAGTGGCATTCAAAGCCGCCCTCGCGCAGTGACAGCACCACCATGGCCCGGCCGTCGGCGCCCACCACCAGGGCCGGCAGCTCGGTCGGGCGGCGCTGGCCCTCGGGCAGCAGGGTGCCCACCAGATCGGCATGGCCGAGCAGGTCATGCAGCACCTCGCTGGCCGGGGCCGTCTGGGTGCCGGTCAGGGCGCTGGCTTCCAGCGCTTCCTGCAGACGACCGGCCTGCACCGAGGTGCCCAGCAGGCGCGCCAGAAAAATGATGCTGCCGAGCAGCGGCTGAGTGCCGGCGCTGGCCACCCCATCAGTGTCGTCGGGCGCGAGCGAATGAGAAAATTGGGTCATTTCAAGATCGGTTGACAGCAGGCAGGCCAATGGGGCACGTCAGGCGCGGGACGCGTATGGGTCTGCTTCGGCACAAAACCACCATTCTTTCAGCCCACCCTTGCCCTGCCGGGCTTGCGAGCGGGCAGATTCGGCAAGAACCCGCACCGATCACACCCCGATGCACCGCCAAAGCGGCAAAAACCGCCCCCTGCCGTTGCCGGCCTGGGGCGGTTGCCTATCATCTGCAGGCCAGGGCAGCGGCGACCTGCGCCGCCGCTGCCGCAGCCATCACCCCATTCAGGCTGCCGCGGCGTGGCCCTCCACTTGCGACAGCGCGGCCAGGCGGCGCAGCGCCTCACCGGCCTCACCGGCCTGGCAGGAGACGGCTTCGTCAGCCAGGCGCTCATGGGCGGTGACGGCCCGGTCCGAGCCACCCAGCACCTGATCCATTGCCCGGTCGTCGCCCAGCAGATCGGCCATGCTCGGCAGCGCCACACCGGCCGCTGCGGCATCGTCTGCCGAGACGTTGAAGTACACGTCGGTCATGGCCACCGAGGCACCACTGTCGAGCGTGGCCGAGCTGCGCTCGAGATGCAGATTGCCCTGGGCATCGACGAAAGGCAACTCGGTGTAGCCCACCGTCAGGCTGGCCACCCCGGCTTGCGCCAGGCTCACCAGCTCGCCGACGTCGGTGGCATGGTTGCCATTGGCATCGCGCCAGATCATCAGCTGACCGAAATCAGCGTCCAGGTTGTTGACCAGGCCGTCATGGTTGCTGTCGAAGGCCGCCAGGCTGGCGAAGCCCGCGCCCTTGGCCGTGCCGCCGAAGAGCTCGCTGATGCTGTCGATCTTGCCGTTGCCGTTCTTGTCCACCGCCAGGAAGCCGTCGCCACCCGAGATCCAGCCCGACTGGATGGCCGAGCCGTTGCCGAACAGGTCGAAGGCGCCCAGGCTGTTGGCCCGGCTGATCGTCTGGATGCCATTGCCGTCCAGGTCGATGACGATCGGGGTGATGCCGGCATCGCGGGTCATGTCGTTCTGGCCCGAGCTCAGCGTGAAGCTGTCGGTGTAGCTGACGTTGTCCAGGATCCGAACCCCAGGCGTGCCGACATCGCTGTCGATGGTGTCGTCCGAGCCCTGGTCCTTGCCGGCCCAGTACCAGGCATTCATGTTGATGCCGCTGTAGATCACGTCCTTCTTGTCGAACTGCAGGCGGTAGGTGCCCGGGTCGAGGTTGGCGATCAGGTAGTTGCCGCTGGTGTTGGTGACCGCACTGCCCACCAGCACATCGTCGGCGTTGCCGAACACCCCGTCATTGCCCGCGCTGTAGAGCTTGACGCGGATACCGCCGATGCCGGGCTCACCGACATCCTTGACGAAGTTGTGGTTCTTGTCCTCCCACACCGTGTCGCCGACGCTGGCCTTGCGGTACAGGCCCGCGTCCCAGCTGAGGTCGTTCTCGCCCGCGGTCAAGGTTGTCGCCACGCTGGTGCCAGTGGCGTCGATGTCGCTGTCGAGCGCGTCGTTGCCGCCCTTGTCCTTCTGGGTCACGAGGTAGCCGCTCGGCGCCACCACCTGGATCTTGTAGTCGGCCGGGTTCAGGTTGCCGAAGCCGTACTGGCCATTGGCATCGGTGGTGGTAGTGGCCAGCACGGTGTTTGTCGCACTGAGCAGATTGACGGTGACGTTGGCGATGCCCGCCTCACCGGCGTCCTGGACGCCGTTGTAGTTCTTGTCCTCCCAGACGAAGTTGCCGATGCTGGCCTTGGCCACCGGGGCGCAGAGGTCGGGGGCGCACACCGCCACCTGCTCGAGCTTGAAGCGGTCCTCGGGTGTAGTGTCGGTGGTGTCGGCGGCAAAGATGATCACATTGCCGGCGGCGCCGCCGGCATTCAGGTCGGCCCAGCGCGCGCTGGTCAGGGTGGTGGCATTCACCTCGGTGAAGCCCATGCTGGCCAGCACCGCGTTGTTCATCGTCGTGATCGGCGTCGACGAATTGCCGATCCATACCTGCAGGTCGCTGTCGTTGACCACATAGCCCAGGTAGGCCTTGTCCAACTCGACTGCCTGCGAGAACTGCAGCACCACGTAGTTATTGCGGCCCACGTTGTCGATGGTGTGCATGTCGTTGGCGCCGGTGCCTTCGGACGAGTCGGTGACCCCCAGGCCGCCGCCATAGGCGCCGAGGTAGGCGGTCTGCCAGACATTGGACGGCGCGTTGGTGGTCTGGTCCTTGTCCTGGCTGAAGGCACGCGCGGTGACCGACACGCCGGTCAGCGCGTCGGTGTAGCTGCGGCTGTTGCCCGCGCTGCCGGACGTGGCCGAATTGCCGGTGAAATCGAAAGTCACCGGGCGGCAGGCCGGCAGCAGGCCGGCATCCCAGCTGCGATCGGTCTCGCCCGAGTCCAGCGTCGTCTGGACGGTCTTGCCGGTGGCCGGGTCGGCGTCGGAATCGTTGGCGTCGTTGCCGCCCAGGTCTCGGCCCGTGAAGCTGTAGCCCGACATCGTGCCGAACTGCACTGCGTAGTTGCCCGGCACCAGGCCCGAGAACAGGTAGTTGCCATTGGCATCGGTGTTCTGGGTGGCCACCACGGCGCCGGCTGCGTTGAGCAGCTTGACCTCGAAATTGGCCACACCCAACTCGCCCGCATCCTGCACGCCGTTGGCATTGCAGTCCAGCCAGACCCGGTCGCCGATGGCGGCGGTCTTGTAGAAGCCCGCGTCCCAGCTCAGATCGTTCTCGCCGGCCGACAGCGTGGTGGTGATGGTGGTGCCGGTGGCGTCGATGTCGCTGTCGAGCGCGTCATTGCCGCCCAGGTCCTTGCCGGTGATGACATAGCCGGTGGGCGTGCTGACCTGCACCTTGTAGTCGGCCGGCGTGAGGTTGCTGAACAGGTAATCGCCGTTGGCACCCGTGGTGGTGGTGGCCACGGTGGCGCCGGCAGCGCTGAGCAGCTTGACCGTGACGCCGGCAATACCCGCCTCACCCGCGTCCTGCACACCGTTGGCGTTGACGTCATGCCAGACGAAGTTGCCGATGCTGGCCTTCTGACCCGACACCAAGACCGTGGCCGTGTCGGTGTCGGACACCGACTGGCCGAAGGCAGACGCGCTGGCCTTCGCGATATTGGTGATCGTGCCGGCGGCCCCTGCCACGATGGTCTTCTGGTAGTACCAGGACTCACCGATGTCGAACTGGTTGTTCTTGTTGGCGTCGCCGTAGTTGAACCCGCCCGCCAGCACCGGCGCCGGCACGTAGTCATCGGCCGTGTTGCCTGGCGTGCCGTTGTCATCCACCACATTCGGGCTCGACAGTGCGGCCAGACCGGTGTTGATGACCTTGTAGGTGTACACCAGGTCATTGCCCACCTGGGCGGAACTGATCTGGGTCCCGATGTCGTTGGGGTTGAATGCCGGGGCACCCAGCGTGGCCGGATTGGCGCACACATGCATGCCGCTGGTGCCCGAGGTCAGGCTGAACTTGTCCGACAGGGTGTACCAACCGCCGTTGAAGATGGCGTTGCTCAGGGGAGCGGTATCACCGCTGACCGCATCGCCGGTGGTGAGCCAGTAGCCGGTGAAGAAGCCGCCACCGCTGTAATTGGCGCCCCCGGTGATCAGGTTGCCGCTGGCATCCATCGGGCCTTGCGGCAGGCCAGACAGGTTGCTGCCGCCCCCCGAGGCATTGATGTCGCCGGCCACGTGGATGAAGTTGCCAGCCGTCAGGCCGCCGAGCGGATTGATGCCACCGCCGCTCTGGAACTTCACCTGGCCCTGGTAGCCGTCAGCCGCATTGGCATTGGTGTCCCAGCGCAGCACGAAGACATCGCCCGCATCACCGGTGATATTGATGGCCGACGACACCGAGAAGCCCGAGGTGACGTTGATCACGTAGGTCTTGCTCACCCCGTCCTGGGTGTTGAGCCCGTTCAGCGAGGTGGCCGACACGCTGGTGTAGCCGGTGGTGGCCGTCAGTGAGTTGATCTGGCTGAAGGCGTTGTTCAGGTCGGTTTCCAACCCGCTGACCAATGCCGTCTTGCCCACGGCGGCGGATGCTTGCGCGCCATTGCTGTTGACGATGTTCTGCCAGACCCCGGCGGTCGCGCCGTTGGTGTACAGCGTGCCGGCAAATGGTACGGTGCCGGAGGTGCGCTCTGTGGCCTGCAAGCCGTCCACCACCACGTCGCCGGAGAAGCCCTTGGAGGCACCCTGCCAGTTGGCATCAGTGCTGCCGTTGGCAAAGACGAACAGGTACTTCGTCAGGTTGCCCAGGTTGATGCCCGTATCGGGCACGCCGTCGTTGTTGGTGTCCACCGAGCCCATCGGCCCGATCCGGCAGGTCTCTGCCGTGTCGACGCGGACGGTCTTCTGCAGGTCCAGCGAGATGATCGGCAGGAAGCCGGCGTCCACCGTGGTGTTGCTCTGCCCCGAGCTCAGGCTGTAGCAGCCGGTGAAACCGTTGACGCCGGCGTCAGAGTCGAACAGGTCGCTCAGCACATTGGCCTGGGTCAGCACCGAGCCGTCAGCGGCGACGAACTTGACGATGTAGTCGCCAGGCGCCAGGCCGGTGAAGGCGTAGTTGCCATTGGCATCGGTGGTCTTGGTGCCCAGCAGCACGCCCGGCGCGTTGTTCACGCAGCTGTAGAGCTGGACGGTCACGCCCTGCTTGCCGGTCTCGCCCACGTCCTGGATGCCGTTGCCGTTGACATCGTTCCAGACCCGGTCGCCCAAGGATGCACCCACAACCCCGTAATGGCTGCTGGTGTCGGTGTCGGTGAAGACGTTGGTGGTACCCGGCTGCGAGGCGGTGACCGTCGCGGTGTTGGTGTAGACCGTCTGGAACGGAGCCCAGTTCAGGTTGAAGTCGGAATGGACGGTGACGTTCTTGGCAATGATCGCGCCGTTGAAAACCGCCGGGTTGTGGTATTCGACCGCATTGCCGTCCAGGTCCGGCGCCAGGATGGTGCCATTGAACACCGATGTGCTCTTGTTGATCAGCACGTTGGAGGTCTGGGTACCCGCCACCGGGAAGTTGAAGATCACATGGTTGGCGGTCAAGCCGCCATTGAGCACCACCGCACTCTGCGAGAAGTTGAAGTTGCCCAGGACGTTGATGACGAAGTAGTCCTGCTCGTCGCCGGTCAGGGTCAGGGTGTCGCTGTTCATGTTCAGCGAGCTGACCTGCAGCACGTTAAGGTTGGCGACACCGTTCACGCCGCCCACAGACACGCTGGTGTCGTTGATCACACCCAGGTTCTGGGTCGTCGCCAACGCCGCCAACTTCTGCGACGCCGCCAATGCCTCGGCATTGGCAGTGTCTAGCCGCGAGCTCTCGCCGGCATTGCTGACGATGCCACCGCCCGGCAGGTAGTCCTTGCTGCTGTACTGGAAATTGGCAACGCCAGTGTGCACATACGACGTGCCGTTCCACTGGCCGACAAAGTCCTCGCCGATCTTCAAGTTGGAGGTGCTGGTCACGCCCTGGCTGTAGCCGACATCACCGACCACCGTGGTGGCCGAATTGATGCTGACGTTGCCGTTGTCCATGCCCAGCATGGCATAGCTGCCCGCCTGGCTCCAGTTGAAGTTCAGCGAAGGCGCGAGGCTGACCAGCCCAGGCTGTGCCTGGTAGGCGCCGCCGGCCGCGCCGGTGGAGGTGTACAGCCAGGCTTCGCCCGGGTCGACCAGGTTGTCGCGATCAGCATCGCCGACGTTGAACCCGCTGGCGAGCACCGGCAGGGGGTTGAAGTTGTCGGCCGCCGTCTGCGGCGTGCCCGCGTCATCCACCAGCGTGGTGACTTGCAGGGGAACGGACCCGTCGTTGAAGACCTGGTAGGTCCAGACCACCTGGGACCCAGTGACGACGGCCAAGCCGGGCGCCGTGTTGGCATCCTCGGCGGCCGTCGGGCTCATCGGATTCACGGCATTGGTGGCCTTGACCACCCGGATGGCGCCGCCGCTGGTAACCTGGACCAGGCCGGCATCCACCGACATGTTGGCATCACCGCTTTGCAGCGTGTAGCAAGCCGTCACGCCGCCGGCATTAGCATCCGAGTCGGCGCCATCGTTGACCCCGACATCGGTGGACGTGAAGCGCGTGCCGGTGGGCGCGCCGAACTTCACCTGGTAATCACCCGGCTTGAGGCCCGCGAAGTTGTAGTTGCCATTGGCGTCAGTGACTTGCGTGGCCACCAAGGTGCCCAGCGCATTGTTCACGCAGGTGTACAACTGCACCGTGACGCCGGATTTGCCGCTCTCGCCCGGGTCCTGCAGGCCATTGCCATTGGTGTCCAGCCAGACCCGATCGCCCAGGCTGGCGGTCTGGTAGATGCCGGCATCGACGCTGAGGTTCTGCTGGCCTGCCGCGATGGTGACCGTGGCGGTGGTCTTGGTCGTCGGATCGATGTCGCTGTCGGTGTTGTCGTTGCCGCCCAGGTCCTTGCCGGTGACGACATAGCCCGCCGGGGTCAGGAAGGTCACCTGGTAACTGCCGGCCGCCACATCGAACAGGTAGTTGCCGCTGGCATCGGTGACGGCGGTCTGCAACACCGTGCCGCCGGTGTTCTTCAACTGCACGGTCACGCCGGCCACGCCCAGCTCGCCGGCGTCCTGCACGCCGTTGGCGTTCTTGTCCAGCCACAGCCGGTCGCCCAGGCTCTGGCCCAGGGCCGGGGTGTTGTAGTGCGCCTTGTCGAGGTCGGTGACGGTCAGGCCCGAGGTTCTGTCCAGGCCGGTGACCGTGCCGGTATTGACGTACTGGGTGTTGGACAGCACCGTCTCGGTGGCGGTGTACTTCCAGGTCTCGGTGGGGTCGAGCTTGCCGTCGTTGTCGGTATCGCCACCGACGAAGGTCAGCGCCGCGATGCGGTCATCCACGACCGCGATATTGATGAGCTCGGTCGAACCGGTGTTCTTCACCAGGTAGGTGAACACGGCCTTGCCGCCCACCGGGATGATCGGGCCCGACCCCGGGGTGTCGGCGTCATAGTCCGGCGTCACCACCGTGGTGGTGCCGCTGGTGGCCGGGGTGTTGAGGTCGGCGCCCAGCTCGTTCTGGGTGGCAAACAGGTTCTTGGTGCTCTCGTAGCTGCCGCCGGCAAATGCCGCCTGCACCATGGCGATGATCTGCGCCTGGGTGTAGGCATAGTCGACATAGGGGTTGGCAGCGTTCAGCAGGGCTGCGGTCGAATGGCGCAGCAGCGCGTCCACCGCACCGCCGCCCTCGGCCAGGGCCTGCAGCAGGGTCGGGGCCGATCCCGGCACGTCCACGCCGAAGATCGACTCATAGCTGGCATCCGGCGACAGGCCGCTTTCCGGCCAGCCCGACAACGGTGCCGGGCCATAGCTGCTGTGGTTCTTCCAGAAGCCCGGGGTCAGGCCTTCGCCGCCACCGGCGTTCTGCACCAGGTACTCGCCACGCACGAACTTCTCTATGTCGATGCCGACGTTGGCCTGGATGCCCATGTCCCAGCTCAGGTCGTTCTCGCCCGAATCCAGCACCGTGGTGATGGTGCGGCCGGTGCCTGCATCCGCATCGCTGTCGATCAGGTCGCTGGCGGCGGTGTTGCCGCCGACGTCTTTGCTGGTCACGGTGTAGCCGGTCGGCAGCGTGGCCAGGTCGAACTTGACGCTGTAGCTGCCGGGTGACAGGTTGGAGAACAGGTACTCGCCAGCTGCGTTGGTGGTCAGCGGGCTGCCGATGACCGCGCCGGCGCCGTCCAGCAGCGACACCTTGACGCCGGCCACGCCGGGCTCGTTGGCATCCTGCACGCCGTCCTTGTCGATATCGACCCAGACCTTGTTGCCCAGGCTGGCCGGCAGCACTTCACCAAAGTTGTTGCCGGTGCTGACCAGGCCGGGGGTCAGCACGATGTTGCTGATCACCTCGTTGACCGTGGTGTTGCCGCCGGCCGTGCCCGCGGTCTCCTTGCCGTCGAGCTTGCCCGTGGGCTGCACCGGCTCGCTCACCGTGTAGCTGCCCGGACGCAGGCCGACAAACTCGTAGAAGCCCACCGCGTTCGTCGTCGTCGTCGCCGTCACCGCCTGGTTCAGGTCGTTCAGACCCGTCAGCGTGATGGTCACGCCCGCGATCGGCGCCTCGTTGTTGCGCACGCCGTCGTTGCCCACGTCTTCATAGACATAGCCCGACAGCTTGGCCGGCAGGATCTCGCCGAAGTTGTTGCCGTTGCTCACCAGGCCGGGGGTCAGCACGATGTTGCTGATCACCTCGTTGCCGGCCGTGCCGCCACCAGGCGTGCCGGCGGTGTCCTTGCCGTCGAGCTTGTCCGCGGGCTGCGTGCTCTCGGTCACCGTGTAGGTGCCCGGGCGCAGGCCGGTGAAGCTGTATGCACCGGTGCCGTCGGTGGTGGTGGTCACCGTCACCGACTGGTTCAGGTCGTTGGTGCCCGTCAGCGTCACCGTCACGCCGCTCAGACCCGTTTCCGTGCCCTGCTTGATGCCGTCGTTGTTGTCGTCGCAGTAGACGAAGCCGTTGATCTGCGCCTTCGGCAGCTCGCCGAAGTTGTTCTCGGTGCTGTTCGCGCCCGACACCAGCGTGACATTGCTGATCACGTCGTTGACCACCGTGCTGCCGCCGGTGGAGCCCGCCGTGTCCTTGCCGTCGACATAGGTCGCAGGCTGGGTCTCGGTCACCGTGTAGCTGCCCGGACGCAGGCCGACAAACTCGTAGAAGCCCACCGCGTTCGTCGTC
>JANNZD010000204.1:0-6133 GCA_031410435.1 Betaproteobacteria bacterium
AAGCAGAACCCCTTCGGCATGAGCCTGGCCGACATCGCCTTCGAGGTGCGCGCCGGTGAGATCGTCGGCGTGGCCGGCGTCTCGGGCAATGGCCAGCAAGAGCTGATGGCCGCGCTGTCGGGCGAGGACACGCGCGCGCCGCGCGGCAGCGTCGCACTGTTCGGCCAGGACATCGCGCAGGCGCCGCCCCGACAGCGCCGGGCGGGCGGGCTGCACTTCGTGCCCGAGGAGCGCCTGGGCCGCGGCGCGGTGCCGACGATGAGCCTGGCCCACAACACCCTGCTGACCCGCACCGAGGCGGTGGCGCGCAGCGGCTGGATCCACACCGCTGCGGTGCGTGAGCTGGCCGAGGCGCTGATCCGCCGCTACAGCGTCAAGGCCGGCGGGCCGGGCGCGGCGGCAAAAAGTCTGTCGGGCGGCAATTTGCAGAAGTTCATCGTCGGCCGCGAGATCGACGCCCGCCCGAAGCTGCTGATCGTCTCGCAGCCCACCTGGGGCGTGGACGTGGGCGCAGCGGCGCAGATCCGCGGCGCACTGCTGAAGCTGCGCGACGCGGGCTGCGCGCTGCTGGTGGTCAGCGAGGAGCTGGACGAATTGTTCGAGATCAGCGATCGCCTGTTGGTGATCGCCCAGGGCCGGGTCTCGCCCAGCGTGACTGTGGCGCAGGCCACGGTGGCGATGATCGGCGAGTGGATGAGCGGGCTGTGGGGCGACGCGGTAGCACCTCCACCAGCGCCGGCATCAGCGCAGGAGGGCCACCATGCTCAAGCTTGAAGCCCGGCCGCAACCCTCGCAGGCGATGTCCATCGCCTCGCCGCTGATGGCCCTGGCCCTGACCGTGCTAGCCGGGGTGCTGCTGTTCAGCCTGCTCGGCAAAGACCCGCTGCGCGGCCTGCAGATGTTCTTCGTCGAGCCGATCAAGAACGGCTATGCCTGGGGCGAGATCGCGATCAAGGCCACCCCGCTGGCGCTGATCGCGCTGGGCTTGTCGATCTGCTACCGCAGCAATGTCTGGAACATCGGCGCCGAGGGCCAGTTCATCATGGGCGCGGTATTTGCCGGCGGGGTGGCGATGCTGGCCGGGCCCGACAGCTCGCGCGCCATCGTGGTGGCCATCCTGGCCGCCGGGGTGCTGGGCGGCATGGTCTGGGCCGGCATCGTGGCGCTGCTGCGCGACCGCTTCAACGCCAGCGAGATATTGGTCAGCCTGATGCTGGTCTATGTGGCCGAGCTGCTGCTGGGCTGGCTGGTCTACGGCCCCTGGAAAGACCCCAAGGGCTACAACTTCCCGCAGACCATCACCTTCGAGGCGGTGACCAAGATCCCCAAGCTGATCGAGGGCTCGCGCGCCCACATCGGCGTGCTGATCGCCTTCGGCGCGGTGGTGCTGGGCTGGTTGCTGCTGTTCCGCACCTATGCCGGCTTTCAACTGCAGGTGGGCGGCCTGGCGCCGGCGGCGGCGCGCTATGCCGGCTTCTCGTCGCGCCGCATGCTGTGGCTGGCGCTGCTGATCTCGGGCGGCCTGGCCGGGCTGGCCGGCGGGCTGGAGGCGGCCGGGCCGCTGGGCCAGCTGACCCCGCATGTGCCGGCCGGCTATGGTTTCGCGGCCATCATCGTGGCCTTCGTGGGGCGCCTGCACCCGCTGGGGGTGGTGTTCTCGGCCATCCTGATGAGCATGTTCTTCATCGGCGGCGAGCTGGCGCAATCGCGCCTGGGCCTGCCCAAATCGATCACCGGGGTGTTCCAGGGCCTGCTGCTGTTCGCGCTGCTGGCCTGCGACACCCTGATCCACTACCGCGTGCGGCTGCAAAAGGGGGCCTGAGCCATGGATGCCATCGCCTTGCTCATCGCCGCCTCCCTCAACGCCGGCACGGTGCTGGCCATTGCCGGCCTGGGCCTGCTGATCAATGAGCGCGCCGGGGTGCTCAACCTGGGTGCCGAGGGCATCATGCTGGTGGCGGCCATCGCCGGCTTTGCCACCGCGGTGCACACCGGCAGCGATCTGCTGGCCTTTGGCGCCGGCATGGGTGCCGGTGCGCTGCTGGCGGCGCTGTTCGGCCTGCTGGTGATCTGGCTCAACACCAACCAGTACGCCACCGGCCTGGCGCTCAGCCTGTTCGGCGCCGGCTTCTCGGCCTTTGTCGGCATCCAGTACACCCAGGCCAAGATCGGCGACCGGCTGAATTTTCAGATCCCCGGCCTGGCCGACATCCCCTTCTTCGGTCCGGCGCTGTTCCGCCAGCATCCGATGGTCTACCTGACCGTGCTGGCCACGGCCGCGCTGGCCTGGTTTCTCTACCGCTCGCGCGCCGGCCTGGTGCTGCGCGCGGTCGGTGAGTCGCCTGAGGCCGCGCATGCACTGGGTTATCCGGTGCGGCGCATCCGCCTGGCCGCGGTGGTGGTGGGCGGGGCGCTGTGCGGCCTGAGCGGGGCCTACATCTCGGTGATCTACACCCCCTTGTGGGTCGAGGGCATGATCGCCGGCAAGGGCTGGATCGCGTTGGCCCTGACCACCTTTGCCACCTGGCGGCCGGCGCGCATCCTGCTGGGGGCCTACCTGTTCGGCGGCGTGACGATGCTGCAGTTCCACCTGCAGGGCGAAGGGGTGCAGATCGCCAGCCAGTGGCTGTCGATGCTGCCCTACCTGGCCACCATCGTGGTGCTGGTGCTGATCTCGCGCAACCCGGTCTGGATACGGGTCAACATGCCGGCCAGTCTGGGGAAGTCCTTCTTCCCCGGTTCGTGACGCACCGCATAATTTGCAAGTCTTTGTTCACCGTTCCTGTCTCAAAACCTGGAGAAACCATGACGCTCAATTCGAAGCGCTCGCTGCTCAAGCTCGCCGGCTGGTCCACCCTGGCGGCCACTGCCGCCCTGGTGGGCTGTGGCAAGAAGGAAGAGGCCACGCCCGTGGCCGCCGCACCGGCCAGCGCGGCCGCGCCGGCCGCGCCTGCACCGCTGAAGGTCGGCTTCGCCTATGTCGGCCCGGTGGGCGATGGCGGCTGGACCTTCGCCCACGACAACGCCCGCAAGGCGCTGGAAAAGGAATTCGGCGACAAGATCGTCACCAGCTTCGTCGAGAACGTGCCCGAGTCGGCAGATGCCGAGCGGGTCTTCCGCGACATGATCGGCCAGGGCAACAAGCTGGTCTTCGGCACCACCTTCGGCTATATGGAGCCGATGATGAAGGTGGCCGCCGACGCCAAGGACGTGAAGTTCGAGCATGCCACCGGCTACAAGACCGGCGAGAACCTGCGCACCTATGACAGCCGCACCTACGAGGGCGCCTACATGGCCGGCGTGATCGCCGGCGCGATGACCAAGACCAACAACCTGGGCGTGGTGGGTTCGGTGCCGATCCCCGAGGTGATCCGCAACATCAATGCCTTCACCCTGGGTGCGCAGAGCGTCAACCCCAAGGTCAAGACCAAGGTGGTGTGGGTCAACAAGTGGTTTGATCCGCCGAAAGAGACCGAGGCCGCCACCGCGCTGATCAACGGCGGCGCCGACGTGCTGATGCAGAACACCGACTCGCCGGCGGTGCTCAAGACCGCCCAGGACAAGGGCAAGCGCGCCTTCGGTTGGGACAGCGACATGACCGCCTACGGCCCCAAGGCCCACCTGGGCTCGGCGGTAATCAACTGGGCGCCCTACTACATCAAGGCCACCCGCGATGCACTGGACGGCAAGTGGGCCACCGGCCAGAGCTGGTGGGGCGTGAAGGAAGGCGCGATCGATTTCGTCTCGATCGCCGACGACGTGCCGGCCGACATCAAGAAGAAGGTCGACGAGATCAAGGCCGGCCTGAAGGACGGCAGCTTCGTGATCTGGAAAGGCCCGCTCACCGACAACGCCGGCAAAGTGGTGCTGGAAAAAGACAAGGCCGCCGATGACGCCTTCCTTGGCGGCATCAAGTTCTATGTCAAGGGCGTGGACGGCAAGGTGCCTGGCGACAAGTAAGCCCGGCGCCACTGCTGCCACTACCGCCCCCCGCTGGCCAGGCGCCGCCGGTGCATCACGCGCCGGCGGCGCTTTTTTAACATCCCCTCGCATGCCCCTGACCCTGCCCCAGCTGGAACGCCACCTGTTCAAGGCCGCTGACATCCTGCGCGGCAAGATGGACGCCTCGGAGTTCAAGGAATACATCTTCGGCATGCTGTTCCTCAAGCGCTGCTCGGATGTTTTCTACCAACGCCGCGAGCAGGTGATCGCCCAAGAGAGGGCCGCCGGCAAGAGCGAGCTGGACGCGCACTTGAGCGCCGAGACCCGCCGTTGGTACGGCCAATCCTTCTACGTGCCGCATGCCTCGCGCTGGGACCACTTGGTCAACGAGGCCCATGTGGACGTGGGCGGCTTCTTGAACCGCGCGCTGGGCGGGCTGGAGAGCAACAACAGCAGCCTGGCCGAGGTGCTGGAACACATCGATTTCTCGCGCAAGGTGGGCCAGAGCAAGATCCCCGACATCAAGCTGCGCCGGCTGATCAGCCATTTCAGCGGCCACCGGCTGCGCAATGAGGACTTTGAGTTCCCGGATCTGCTGGGCGCCGCCTACGAATACCTGATCGCCGAGTTTGCCGATTCAGCGGGCAAGAAGGGCGGTGAGTTCTACACCCCGCGCTCGGTCGTGCGCATGATGGTGCGGCTGGTCAAGCCCGAGCAGCAGCACAGCATCTACGACCCCTGCTGCGGCTCGGGCGGCATGTTGATCCTGGCCAAGGACTACATCGACGAGCACGGCGGCGACGGCCGCAAGGCCGACCTGTACGGGCAGGAGGACAGCGGCACGGTCTGGTCGATCGCCAAGATGAATATGCTGCTGCACGGCATCGCCAGCGCCGACTTGCGCAACGAAGACACCCTGGCCGACCCTCAGCATGTGGAGGGCGGCGAGTTGATGCGTTTCGACCGCGTGCTGTCCAATCCGCCCTTCTCTCAGCTCTGGGGTGCCAAAGAGGTAGATACCGGCGCCAAGTCCGTCTGGGCACCCAAGTTCCGCGCCGAGCGCTTCCGCTACGGCGAGGTGGCGCTGGGCAGCAAAAAGGCCGACCTGATGTTCTTGCAGCACATGGTGGCGGTGCTGCGCGACGGCGGCCTGCTGGCGACGGTGATGCCGCACGGCGTGCTGTTCCGGGGCGGTGAAGAGCGTAGCATCCGCTCCGCGATGATCAAGGCCGACCTGCTGGAGGCCGTGATCGGCCTGCCCGCCAACCTGTTCTACGGCACCGGCATCCCCGCCTGCGTGCTGGTGCTGCGCCAGCGGCTGGGCAAAGTCACTGGGAACAATCGCGGCAAGCCAGCGCAGCGGCAAGGCCGGGTGCTGTTCATCAATGCTGACCGTGAATATTTTGAGGGCCGGGCGCAAAACCACCTGCTGCCAGAGCACATCGAGAAGATCGTCAACACCTTCGAGACCTTTGCCGAGGTGCCGGGCTTCAGCGCCATCGTGGCCAACACCACGTTGGCGGAGAACGACCACAACCTCAACATCCGCCGCTACGCCGACAACGCGCCGCCGCCCGAGCCGCATGACGTGCGCGCCCACCTGCTGGGCGGTGTGCCCAAGGCCGAGGTGGCGGCCAAGGCTGCGTTGTTTGCCGCACACGGGCTGGACCCGCTGGCGCTGTTCACCGAGCGCGATGCCCGCTACTTTGACTTCCGGCCCGGGCTGGCCAGCCGCCAGGCCATCAAGCCGGCGATAGAGACGCATCCCGGCCTGCTGGCCCGAGAGCAGGCGGTGCGCGATGCGTTTGACGCCTGGTGGCTGGCGCACAGCCCGCGCATCACCGCGCTGGCCAGCCAGGCCAGTTTGGTCGGCCTGCGCAATGAGCTGCTGCACAGCTTCAGCGCCGCGCTGGAGCCTGTGGGCCAGCTGGGCCGCTTTCAGGTGCGCGGCATCGTGGCCGGCTTCTGGGACGATGCCAAATTCGCCTTCATGACGCTGATGGCGCGCGGCGCCCGGGGCGTGGTGGACGCCTGGCGCACCAGCATCCTGACGGCGCTGGACGATGCCGAAACCAAGGGCGACCCGCTGGACCACAAGCTGGTGAAGTTCTTGATGGCCGGGTTTGTCGATGCGCTGGCGGCGCTGGAGGCGCGCAAGACCGAGCTGGACGGCCAGATCAAGGCGGCCACG
>JANNZD010000205.1:0-32547 GCA_031410435.1 Betaproteobacteria bacterium
GGGCCGAACGAGTTCCTGCATGTGCCCTATGCCAAACGCCTCACCGCGGCGGTGGCCCAGGTGATCGCGGCCTGCCCCTGAGCGGGCTCAAGCGCTTGCCCGCAAGTATGCGGGCAGAGCCTTCGCCCGCCACTCGCAGGGCCGCAGGCCCTGCTCGGCGCGGGCTCAGCTCATCGAGAAGCCGGTGCGGGTCAGCGGGCCGCTCATCGGCTCGATCAGCGCCACCAGCGGCTTGAGCTCGCGGTAACGCAAGGCCACCTTGGTGGCATAGGCGAAAAAGCGCGGCAGGTCAACGCTGTAAGCCGGCTTGGCGTCGCGGTGCTTGAGCCGGCAGAAGATGCCCAGCACCTTGAGGTGGCGCTGCAGGCCCATCCATTCCAGCGCGCGCCAGGTTTCGCCAAAATCCTCGGCCATTGCATGCGCACCCAGCAGGCCGGCGGCGCGCGCCTGCTGCCACCAGCGCGCGGCCCAGTCGATCTCCAGGGCTTCGTCCCAGGAGTGGAAGGCATCGCGCAGCAGCGACGCGATGTCATAGGTGATCGGCCCGCGCACTGCGTCCTGGAAGTCGAGGATGCCCGGGTTGGGCTCGGCCAGCATCAGGTTGCGCGGCATCCAGTCGCGGTGCACCGTGACCTGCGGCTGGGCCAGTGCGCTGGCCACCAGGCTGTCGCACAGGCGCTGCCATACGGCCTGTTGGGCCGCCGTCCAGGTGATGCCGAACTCGCGCTGCACGCACCAGTCCGGGAACAGCGCCAGCTCGCGCCGCAGCAGCGCGTCGTCATAGGCCGGCAAACCACTGCCGTCCACCCGCTGCTGGAATTGCACCAGCGCCGTCACCGCGTCGCGCATCAGCGCATCCGCGCGCGCCGGGTCGGCCTGCTGCAAGGCCGCCAGGTAGAGCGCCGAGCCCAGATCGGCCAGCAGCACAAAGCCCAGCGAGACGTCGGCGGCCAGCACCTCGGGCGCATGCAGGCCGGCGCTGCGGATGCGCGCGGCGATGTCCACAAAGGGCCGCACATCTTCTTGCGGCGGCGGCGCGTCCATCACGATCAGGCTGCGCCCGCCCGCGCCCAGCACCCGGAAATAACGCCTGAAGCTGGCGTCCGCCGAGGCCGGCGCCAGGCTGGCAGGGTCGAGTTGGCGCTCAGCCGCCAGCGGCCCGAACCATTGCCAGAAAGCAGTCTCGCGCCGGGCATCGGGCCAGGCGATGGCGGCACCAGGGGCGGCGGGTGGGGCGGCAGTTGTCATGGACGGTGGGGGCGGGCCGGCGGGCCGGTTTGACCCTTGCCGGGCCCCACCCGGCAGCCCGGCAGCCGCAGGGGGCTCATGGATAATCTGGCGATTCTACGAACCGCAGGCGCTGTCAGCCCCTGCGGCACGGGTGGGCCTGCCCGGCGCGCCCCGCGCACCTCGCCCCCACCCTTGCCCGCTGCCGCCTCTCGGATTGCCCGCCGCCCTGCCGCAACGCCGGCCCCGCCTCCTGCCAGCGGCGGGCGGGCAAGGTCGGCGCGGCAAGCCTGCGGTCCGGGCGGCCCGCCCAGCGCCATGCCGCCCGCAAGGTCGCCCTTCGCCTGCTGGGCCCTGTGCGCCGCGCTGTCGGCTGGCTTTCCGGCGCAGGCGCAGGTGCTGGTGCAGGCCGATGGCCAGGTGCCGGGCACCCGCGATGCGGGGTCGGGCGGCCCGGCCCTGCCGCTGCAGGCCAGCACCGCGTTGGGGCCGGTGCCAGCCGGTGCAGATCTGCAACAGCGACCCATCATCCTGCGCGCCGACGCCCTGCAGGTGCGGCCCGATCAGGGCGCCACGGCCGAAGGTGCGGTCGAGTTGCGCCGTGCCGGCACGGTGATCCGGGCCGACCGGCTGCTGTACGACACCGCACAAGACCTGGCCACGGCGCGCGGCGCAGTCGAGATCGCGCGCGAGGGCGTGCGCTACAGCGGGCCCGAACTGCAACTGCAGCTGGAGCGTTTCGAAGGCTATTTTCTGCAACCCAGCTTCGAGTTCACCCGCCTGGGTGCCGGCGGCCGGGCCGAGCGCATCGACTTCCTCGACAGCAACCGCCTGCGCGCCAGCCACGCCACCTACACCAGCTGCAGCCGGGCTGACAACACCGAACCCGACTGGCTGCTGCGCACCGACCGCATCCGGCTCGACTTTGCCGCCAACGAGGGCATTGCCGAGGGCGCGGTACTGCAGTTTCTGGGGCTGCCCATCCTGGGCCTTCCGGTGTTGAGTTTCCCCTTGAGCGACGACCGCAAGAGCGGCTGGCTGCCGCCCACCGTGGTGCCGCTGGACAGCCGCAACGGCTTCACCCTGGCCGTGCCCTACTACTGGAATATCGCGCCCCAGCGCGATGCCACCCTGGTGCCCACCCTGTATGCCAAGCGCGGCCTGGCCCTGGACAGCGAGTTCCGCTACCTCGAAACCGGCCATGCCGGCCGGGCCCGGCTGAACTGGCTGCCCCAGGACCGGGTGGCCGGCCGCACCCGCCTGGCCTGGGAGCTGGACGGTGACGGCCAATGGCCGGGTTTCTGGCGCTACCGCGCGCATCTGCGCCAGGTCTCCGACGATGCCTACTGGCAGGATTTTCCGCGCGCCCTGCCCGACAACCTGGTGCAGCGCCTGCTGTCACAGGAACTCGGCGCCGAGCGCGAGCAGGTCAGCGCCCTGGGGCTGCTGCACACCTATGCCAGGGCCCAGCATTGGCAGGTGCTGCAGACCGGCAGCGGCAGCGATCTGATCACGGCCCCCTACCAGCGCAGCCCGCAGATCGGGCTGCGCCTGGTGCCGGGATTGGGCGCGGGCCTGCGCCTGTCGCTCGAAACCGAGTTCAACCATTTCACCCGGCCGGGCGCGGCCGATGCACTGACCCTGGGCACGGCCCTGCCCACCGGCTGGCGCTGGCATGCACTGGGCCAGCTCAGCCGGCCCTTCACCCGGCCCTGGGGCTGGCTCAACCCCAGCCTGAGCCTGAATGCGGCCGCCTATGCGCTGGACAGCCGCAACCTGCCCGCCGGCATGGCCGCCCGGTCGGCGCGGCTCATCCCCAGCTTCAGCCTGGACAGCGGCCTGGTGTTCGAGCGCCGCATCAGCTGGTCCGGCCGGCCGCAGCGCCAGACCCTGGAGCCGCGCGTGCTCTACCTGAACACGCCCTTCCGGGACCAATCGGCACTGCCCAACTTCGACGCTGCCGAGCGTGACTTCAATGCGGTGTCGATCTATGCCGACAACAGCTTTTCGGGCATAGACCGGGTTTCGGATGCGCACCAGGTCACTGCCGGCTTCACCACCCGGCTGGTGGATGCCGGGACCGGCGCCGAAACCCTGCGCCTGGCCTTGGCCCAGCGCATCCGCCTGCGCGACCAGCAGGTGGTGCTGAGCGGTGACAGCCTGCAGCGGCGCGTGTCCGACGTGCTGGTCGAGGGCGCGACCTCGGTCTTCCAGCCCTGGTCACTCGACGCTGCGCTGCAATACAACCCCGACAGCCGCCGCGTGGTGCGGTCGATCATTGGCGCGCGCTACACCCCGGCGCCCTTCCACACCCTGAGCGCGCGTTACCGCCTGGCCAAAGACTTGTCCGAACAGATCGAACTGGGCTGGCAATGGCCGGTCTACCGCGGCACGGCCAGGCCGGTGGGTGCGTCGGGGGGCTGCGGCGGCACGCTCTATGCGGTGGGACGCATGAACTACAGCCTGAAGGACAGCCGGGCCACCGATTCCATGGCCGGCATCGAGTACGACACCGGCTGCTGGATCGGCCGCGTGGTGGCCGAGCGGCTGTCCACCGGCCGGGTCGAGGCTGCAACCCGGCTGCTGCTGCAACTGGAGCTGAGCGGGCTGTCGCGGCTCGGTGCCAACCCCTTGCAGGTGTTGAAGGACAATATCCCCGGCTACCGGCTGCTGCGTGAGCCCGGCAACCCTTCGATCCCCTCCCCCCCGCCATGACCTTTACCCTGAAAAATCCGAGTTGGCGCAGCACGGCCGTGGCCTGGGGTCTGGCATTGCTGGGCGGCCTGGCCGGCACGCCGGCGGCTGCACAAGCAGCGCGCGGCCTCATCAGGGGCGACCATATCGTGGCGGTGGTCAACACCGAGGCCGTCACCTCGATGGAGGTGGTGCAGCGCATCGATCGCATCCAGGTCGATGCCAAACGCGCCAACGCCCCGCTGCCCGATGCGGAGACCCTGCGCCAGCAGGTGCTCGATGCGCTGATCGACGAACGCGTGCAGATCACCTTCGCACGTGAGGTCGGCCAGAAGGTGGACGAAACCGAGATCGACCGCGCAGTCGCCAATGTGGCCGCGCAGAACCAGCTCAGCTTGGCCCAGCTGCGCGACCGGCTGCGCAGCGAGGGCCTGGAGATGGCGCGTTTTCGCAATAATCTGCGTGACCAGGTGATGGTCGAGCGGGTGCGCGAGCGCGAGGTCGGCAACCGCATCCGCATCAGCGATGCCGACATCGACCGCCAGGTCGACGAGCAGCGCAGCAAGTCGGCGGGCGAGTTGCAGCTGAGCCTGGCGCAGATCCTGGTGACGGTGCCCGAAGGGGCCAACCCCGAGCTGCTGGCCCAGCGCCAGGCCCGGGCCGGGCAGGCCCTGGCCCGGCTGCGCGCCGGTGAAGACTTTGCCCGGGTGGCACGTGAGCTCAGCGAAGACGCCAACCGCGAGGCCGGCGGCGAGCTGGGCCTGCGGCCGGCCTCGCGCCTGCCCGACCTCTTTGTCGACGGCGTCAAGGGCCTGACGGTGGGCCAGTTCACCGACCAGCCGCTGCGCAGCGCCGCCGGCCTGCACATCCTGAAGCTGGTGGACCGCCAGCAAGCCGACCCGTTCAAGGTCACCCAATCGCATGTGCGACACATCCTGCTGCGCGTGGCCGACCGCGGCCAGACGCCGCAGGTGGTGCGCCGCATGGAGGAGCTGCGGCGCCAGATCGAGAGCGGCGCCAAGAAGTTCGAGGACCTGGCCCAGGAGGTGTCCGAGGACGGCTCGGCCCCGGCCGGCGGCGATCTGGGCTGGTCCTCGCCCGGGCAATTCGTGCCCGAGTTCGAGCAGGCGGTGAACCAGCTGGCGCTGGGGGCCTTGTCGGCCCCGGTGGTTTCGCGCTTCGGGGTGCATCTGGTGCAGGTGCAGGACCGGCGCAGCGTCACCGCCGACCCCAAGGAAGTGCGCGAACAAGCCCGCAATGTGCTGCGCGAGGCCCGCTACGAGCAGGCCTACCTCGACTGGATCAAGGAGCTGCGGCTGCGCGCCTACATCGAGATTCGCGAGCCGCCGCTGTGAGCGCCTGCCGGCGCCGGGGCAGCCCCCGGTGAGCCACACCGCCCGCAAGCGCTTCGGCCAGCATTTTCTGGTGGATCACGGGGTGATCGACGCCATCGTGCGCGCGATCGCGCCCCGGCCGGGCGAGGCCCTGGTCGAGATCGGCCCGGGCTTGGGCGCGCTGACCCAGCCGCTGCTAGAACGCTGCGGCGCCCTTACCGTGATCGAACTGGACCGCGACCTGGCCGCCCGCTGGCGCCAGCGTCAGGGTGTGCAGGTGGTCGAGTCGGATGTGCTCAAGGTCGATTTCAGTGCCTTGGCCGACAGCGCCGGCCAGCCCTTGCGGGTGGTGGGCAACCTGCCCTACAACATCTCCACCCCTATCCTGTTCCACCTGCTGGCGGTGGCGCACCGGGTGCGCGACCAGCACTTCATGCTGCAAAAAGAGGTGGTGGCACGCATGGCCGCCGGCCCCGGCGGCAAAGACTACGGCCGCCTCAGCGTGATGCTGCAGTGGCGCTATGACATTGAGGCCTTGTTCGACGTGGCACCGGCGGCTTTCGACCCGCCGCCTCGGGTGGACAGCGCGATCGTGCGCATGCAACCCCTGGCGCTGCCGCCGGTGCTGGACGAGATGCGGCTGCAGGCCCTGGTGGCACTGGCCTTCTCGCAGCGCCGCAAGCTCTTGCGCCACACCCTGGGCCGTTGGCTGGACGCGCAGGGCATGGCCGGCAGCTTCGATGTGCAGCGCCGCGCCGAAGAGGTGGCGGTGGCCGAGTACGTGGCCCTGGCCCAGACCCTGCCGGCCCGACCTGGGGCTGGCCTGTTGAGTCAGCCCGGGCCCTGAACGACGAAGCGCCCCGCAGGGCGCTTGTTGTGCTGGGCTGGGGTGGCAGTAGCGCGACGCTCAGTCTCTCAGGCGGCGTTGAGCCACATGGCGGTGTCGAAGGCGCTGCTCATCATCGGCATGTTCATGCCGAAGTTCGGGTTGACCCCGCTCTTGGACACGGTCTTGGCGGCCGGCTTCTCGGGCACCTGCGCCACCTCGTTGACCCGCTCCCAGGCGCTGGCTTCGGCGCTGCGAGCCACCGCAAATGAGTAGAAACAACGGAACGGAATGCGCCGCTCGGCCCAGAAATCAGCCGTGTCGCGGAAGACGTCGAGCAATTGCTCGCGCGCTTCGCGGTCGAACTTGACGCTGTCGGGCAACTGCTCGAGCACCACCACGAAACCCGGCTGGCTGCCGGCGCGGTTGACCAGGTCGGTCATGCAGTCGAACAGCGCATCCATGTTCTTGCCGAAATGCGCCGGGAACAGGAAGGACTCGGCAATCTTGTCCAGCACATCTTGCTTGGACTGGGCGTCCGTCAGGTTGGCATACAGGAAATGCTGGCCCGCGCCTTCGGCAGCCTGCATCAGATCTTCTACTCGGTAGGCGCGGATGGCCTGCACGATATTGGGACGGACAGTCTGCAGCAGCATGGTCACGTTCCTCCAGAGTCAGTTAAATACAGAATAAATTCAACTTAGCGCAATTCACTGCGCGATCAGCTTGAAGCTGGCGTAGTGGTCCGCTGTGTAGTAACAGGCTTCAGGCTGTGTGGGTTGACGGCCCCCGCAAACAATGCGCCGCGCTCCACGGTCTCGAGCGCCAGGGGTGCTCACGGTGTACTCGCGGTAAAAACCGCGCTCACGCCGTGGCAGCTTGCGCTCGAAGTTGCCGAACGTGACGCCATCCTTGGCAAAGGGAAACGGCCCCCCCGCCTGGATCAAGTGCCGGGTCTGCCGGGCTTCGGCGGGCAAGGTGGCCAGGGCCACTGTCTCCACGCCGTCGACCGGACCCTTGGCGAGCGCCGGGCTGGCGGCCCAAGCCGCCACCGCCACCGCCAACCCCGCCCCACATCCCAGCTTGCGCAGTGCCAACCCCCAGGGTGAATTTCGCACATTGCTCACTGGTATACCCTGAATTCGATGCTGTCGATGTTACCGGAAGGGCTCTGAAAACTCAAGCCGATGCCTCAATTTTGGGCATGGCCGAAGGGGTATCAGTGGGCGCTCACCAGCATGAATCGCAGACGTTTCTCGTCAATTGACAGCTGTCAAGGGGGTTTTCGAGACAATTTGAGGTCGCCCAACGGACGCATGCGGCTTTTTGCACGCCTTTGGGGCGGCTTCAAGCCGGTCGCGCAGGCTCAACGCGCCGCGTTGGCGTCGGCCACCGTGACGGCGGTCATGTTGACGATGCGGCGCACCGTGGTCGACGGCGTCAGGATGTGCACCGGCTTGGCCGCGCCAAGCAAGACCGGCCCGATGGCTATGCCGCCGCCGGCTGCGGTCTTGAGCAGGTTGTAGGCAATGTTGGCGGCGTCGATGTTGGGCAGCACCAGCAGGTTGGCTTCACCGGTCAGGGTGGACCGCGGCATCAGCTCGCGCCGCAGGTCGGCATCCAGCGCCGCGTCGCCGTGCATTTCACCGTCGGCTTCCAGCCAGGGCGCGCGGGCTTGCACCAGGGCCAGGGCCTCGCGCATCTTCAGGGCCGAGGGTTGGTTGCTGGACCCGAAGCTGGAATGCGACAGCAGCGCGGCCTTGGGCGCAACCCCGAATCGCACCATCTCTTCGGCCGCCAGGATGGTGATCTCGGCAAGCTGCTCGGCCGTGGGGTCGTAGTTCACATGGGTGTCGACCAGAAAGACCTGGCGCCCTGGCAGGATCAGCCCGTTCATGCAGGCATAGGTGTTGACACCGGCACGCCGGCCGATGATCTGGTCGATGTGGGCCAAGTGCTGGGTGGTCGACCCCCAGGTGCCGCAGATCATGCCGTCGACCTCGCCCTTGTGCAGCAGCATCGCGGTGATCAGGGTCAGGCGGCGGCGCATCTCGATCTTGGCAAACTGCTCGGTCACGCCCTTGCGTTCGGTCAGCCGGTGGTAGGTCTGCCAGAAGTCGCGGTAGCGCGGGTCGTCGTCGATGTTGACGATGTCGAAGTCGCGCCCGGCCTGCAGGCGCAGGCCGAGCTTGTCGATGCGCGCATTGATCACGCTGGCGCGGCCCACCAGCCAGGGCCGGGCCAGGCCCTCGTCCACCACCACCTGCACCGCGCGCAGCACGCGCCGGTCTTCGCCCTCGGCATAGCCCACGTTGCGGCGCTTGGCGCGCTTGGCCACCGAGAAGATCGGCTTCATCGCATTGCCCGAGGCGTAGACAAAGCTGCGCAGTTTCTCCTCGTAGGCCTCGAAATTGGTCACCGGGCGCTGGGCCACGCCCGAGGCAGCCGCAGCGCGCGCCACCGCCGGCGCGATCATCATCATCAGGCGCGGGTCGAAGGGCTTGGGGATCAGGTATTCGGGCCCGAAGCTCAGCGTGGCGCCCGCATAGGCCGCCGCCACCACGTCGTTCTGCTCGGCCTGGGCCAGCTCGGCGATCGCGCGCACCGCAGCGATCTCCATCTCGTCGGTGATCGTCGTCGCGCCGGAATCAAGCGCTCCGCGAAAGATGTAGGGGAAGCACAGGACGTTGTTGACCTGGTTGGGGTAGTCGGTGCGGCCGGTGGCCATGATCGCGTCGTCGCGCACCGCCCTGACCTCCTCGGGCATGATCTCCGGGTTGGGATTGGCCAGCGCGAAGATCAGCGGCCGGGCCGCCATCGACGCCACCATCGGCGCCTTCAGAACGCCGCCGGCCGACAGGCCGAGAAACACGTCGGCGCCGGCGATGGCCTCGGCCAGCGTGCGGTGCGGGGTGTGCTGGGCGAACTCGGTCTTGTCCGGGTCCATCAGCTCGACCCGGCCGCTGTAGACCACGCCGGCCAGGTCGGTGACGAAGATGTTGTGGCGCGGCAGACCCAGCTTGACCAACAGGTTCAGGCAGGCCAGCGCGGCCGCGCCGGCGCCCGAGGTGACCAGCTTGACCTCGTCGATCTTCTTGCCCACCACCTTCAGGCCGTTGAGCAGCGCCGCCCCGACGACGATGGCCGTGCCATGCTGGTCGTCATGGAAGACCGGGATCTTCATGCGCTCGCGCAGCTTGCGCTCGACATAGAAGCAGTCGGGTGCCTTGATGTCCTCGAGGTTGATGCCGCCGAAGGTGGGCTCGAGCGCGGCGATGATGTCGACCAGTTTGTCGACATCGAGCTCGTTGATCTCCAGGTCGAAGACATCGATGCCGGCGAACTTCTTGAACAGCACGCCCTTGCCTTCCATCACCGGCTTGGACGCCAGCGGGCCGATATTGCCCAGGCCCAGTACCGCGGTGCCGTTGGTGACCACCGCCACCAGGTTGCCGCGCGAGGTGTAGCGCCAGGCATTGGCCGGGTCGTCGACGATCTCCTCGCAGGCCGCGGCCACGCCGGGCGAGTAGGCCAGCGCCAGGTCATGCTGGTTGACCATCTGCTTGGTGGCGGCGATGGCCACCTTGCCGGGGGTCGGAAACTCGTGGTATTCGAGTGCAGCACGGCGCAGTTCGGCGCGTTTGTCGTCTTGATTGGGCATCGAGAGGTCCTGGTCAACGGGAGCGGGATTCTAAGGAGCGCCGTCGGTCTTGTCGCGTGCGGGACAAGACCGTCAGGCCGGGTGCGCGGCTGTCAGGGCCCGAGTGTGCCGCGCGCCGGCCCCTGCCGCGCTGCGCGAAACTGCGTAGTGGCCCGCGCCGCCGGCCGTTGAATACTGTGCATTCCATGATCGACCCGGCAAGCCCCCCGCGCAGCCCGCCGCCACCGGCCGGCCGACGCGCATCGATCTCGCGCGTGTTGGCCCTGGGCCGGGACGGCCGCAGCATGCCGCGCGCGCTGCTGTGGTCGGCCCTGGTGGCCTTGCTGCTGGTGGCCCAGACCTTGCTGGTGGTGCTGACCCTGCGCCACGAGGAGGCGCTGGCCCAGGAACGCAGCGACGAAGTGTCCGCCGTGGCTTTGGGTGAGCTCCGCCGGCGCGGCCAGCTGATGCTGCAAAGCCTGCAAGGCCTGCAGGCTCAGGGCAAGGGCAGCGCCGACTGGCTGCAACAGGCCGACGCCCTGATGCGCAGCCACCGCGAGATCGGCCGCATCGAGTGGCGTGACCACCAGTTGCAGATCATCGCAGCGGCGGATTCGCCGCTGCACGAGCCCTTGTTCAGCCGCTGGCCGCGCAGCGAAGCGGTGCAGGAAGCCGAGCTGGCCTGCGCCACCGCGCGCCGCAGCATGGCGCCGAACTTCGGCCGCAGCCAGTTCGTGCCCTTGCCCGGTGGCGTGGGCGCCGAGGTGATGGATGCCTGCGTGCCGGTGCAGCAGGCCGGGCAATTGGTCGGCTATACCGTGGCCAGCGTGGTGCTGCCGCTCTTGCTGGCCGAGCTGAAGGTGGCCGAGGCCGGGCGCAGCCATGAGCTGTCCTTCGTCGAGGCCGACGGCACCCGGTTGGCGCGCAGCGGCGCGATGCGCGGCGGCGGGGTGTTCGTGATCGACCGGCTGGTGGACCTGCCAGGCGCCACGCTGCAGTTGCGGGTGGATGCGGTGCAGCGCGCGCCGGGCCTGATCCCCAACCTGGCCACGGCCCTGGTGCTGGGCCTGTCGATCGGGCTGTTCGTGCTGGTGCTGCTGCTGTTGCGCGACGGCCGGCGCCGGGCCCGCGCCGAAGCCCTGCTGGCCGAGGCCCTGGCCTTCCGCAAGGCGATGGAAGACTCCTTGCTGACCGGCCTGCGCGCCCGCGACCGGCAAGGCCGCATCGTCTACGTGAACCCGGCCTTCTGCGCGATGGTGGGCTTCAGCACCGATGAACTGCTGCGCGCCGACAGCCCGCCCTACTGGCCGCCCGAGCAGGCCAACGAGTACCGGCGGCGCCAAGCCGAGCGCCTGGCGCCGCCCAGCGCCAGCCTGCCCGACCCGGCCGACCCGGCCGCATTGACCACCGTGACCGCCGTGACCGCCCTGGAAGGCTACGAAACCGTGTTCATGCGCCGCAATGGCGAACGCTTCCCGGTGATGATCTATGAGGCCCCGCTGGTCGACGGCGTGGGCAAGCACACCGGCTGGATGAGCGCGGTGCTGGACCTGTCGGCCCAGCGCCGGGCCGAGGACCTGTCGCGCCAGCAACAGGAGCGGCTGCAGGCCACCGCCCGCCTGGCCAGCGTGGGCGAGATGGCGTCCTTGCTCAGCCACGAACTCAACCAACCGCTGTCGGCCATCGCCAGCTATGCCACCGGGTCGCTCAACCTGATGGCCGAGCCCGACGGCCAGACCCTGGGGCTGATGCACCAGGCCATGACCCGCATCGCCGAGCAGGCCGAGCGCGCCGGCCGGGTGATCAAGAGCGTGCACGATTTCGTGCGCCGGCGCCACCAGGCGCACGAGGTGATCGCCACCGACCTGTTGATCGAGTCGGTGCTGCCGCTGGTGCGCCTGCAGGCGCGCAAATGCGGCGCCCGGGTCGAACTGGACCTGCTGCAGCCCGCGCCGCGGGTCAAGGTCGACCGCACCATGGTGGAACAGGTGCTGCTGAACCTGGCCCGCAATGGCCTGCAGGCGATGGAGGCCGACACGCCGCTGGCCGACCGGGTGCTGACCTTGCGGGTGCGCATGGCGCCCGACGGGCAGGGGCGCTGGGTGGTCTTCTCGGTGCTCGACGCCGGGCCGGGCATCGCTGCCGACGTGGCGCCGCGCCTGTTCACGCCCTTCTTCACCACCAAGCCCGAGGGCATGGGCCTGGGCCTGTCGCTGTGCCGCACCGTGATCGAGCAGCATGGCGGCGCGATGGACTTCGCGGTGCTGCCGGCCGCCTCGCACAACGCGGCGGGCGGCCCGGGCGGACGGGCCGCCGGCACCGAGTTCCGCTTCACCCTGCCTTTGAACCTGCCGCGGGCCCAGCTGCGGGCGGCCGCTTGACCGACCGGTTGACGCAGCTGGCGCGCCCGGCCAGGCTTGGCCGATACTTGGCGCCATGAGGCCCCCTGCCAGCTCTAGCGCCCAGCTGCCCGGTGCGCTGCTGGGCATTCCGGTGGTCTACCTGGTGGACGACGAGGCGGTGGTGCGCGACGCGTTGGCCTGGCTGCTGCGCTCGCGCCGCCTGCTGTCCGAGGGCTATGCCCATGCCGAAGCCTTCGAGGCCTTTCTGGCCAGCCGTGATCTGCAGGGGGGCTGGCCCGATGCGCCGTCCTGCCTGTTGCTGGACGTGCGCATGCCCGGCACCAGTGGCCTGGTGCTGTTCGATCGACTGGTCGAGCAGGGCCTGACTGCCGCCCTGCCGGTGATCTTTCTCACCGGCCATGGCGACGTGCCCACGGCGGTGGCCGCCGTCAAGCGCGGCGCCTTTGACTTTGTCGAGAAACCCTTCTCCGACAACGCCCTGGTCGACCGGGTGGTGCAAGCCCTGGCGCTGAGCGCGGAGGTCATCGTCAAGCGGCGCCAGCAACGCAGCGTGCTGAAGGCACAGGCCGACCTGACCGAGCGCGAACGCGAGGTGATGGCGCGGGTGATCGCCGGTCTGGCCAACAAGCTGATCGCCGATGAGCTGGGCATCAGCGTGCGCACGGTGGAAGTGCACCGGGCCCGGATGTTCGAGAAGATGAACGTGCGGTCGGCGGTCGAACTGGCCAACCTGCTGCGCGATCCGCCGCCCTGAGCGTGGGCGCTGCTGGCCGCCCGGGGCGCTGGGCCACAATCCCTGCCCATGGCGCTCGGCGAGTTTGACCTGATCCAAAAGTACTTCAAGCGGCCCATGCCCGCCAGCCCGGCGCAGGCCATGGTGCTGGGCATAGGCGACGATTGCGCGCTGCTGCAGCCGGCCCCCGGCATGCAGTGGGCGGTGTCCACCGACATGCTGGTCGAAGGCCGGCACTTCCTGCCCACGGTGCAGCCCGAGCGCCTGGGCCACAAGGCGCTGGCAGTCAACCTCAGCGACCTGGCGGCCTGCGGTGCCCGGCCGCTGGCCTTCACCCTGGCGCTGGCCTTGCCCAGGGCTGACGAAGCTTTTCTGGCCGGCCTGGCCCGCGGCCTGTTTGCGCTGGCCGATGCCCACGCCATCGCCCTGGTGGGTGGCGACACCACCGCCGGGCCCTTGAACCTGTGCATCACCGTGATCGGTGAAGTGCCGCCCGGCCAGGCGCTGCGCCGCGACGGCGCCCGGCTTGGCGACGCACTCTGGGTCAGCCACCCGATCGGCGGCGGCATCGGTGACGCGCGCCTGGCGCTGGAGGTCTTCCGCGGCCATTGCAGCCTGGACGCGGGCGCATTCGAGCAAGTGCGCCGGGCCATGGAGCAACCCGCACCGCGGGTCGCCCTGGGCCTGGCGCTGCGTGGCCTGGCCAGCGCGGCCATCGACCTCAGCGACGGCCTGGTGGGCGACCTGGGGCATGTGCTGGCCCGCTCGGGCGTGGGCGCCAGCATCGATCTGCACTGCCTGCCACTCAGCCCGGTGCTGGCGGCCCAGCCGCTGGCCCGGCGCCAGCAATGCGCGCTGGCCGGCGGCGATGACTACGAGCTGCTGTTCACTGCCGCTGCGGCAGACCGGGCCCGGGTGCTGGCCGCCGCCGCCGGCGCCGGGGTGGCAGTCACCTGCATCGGCCGCATCGAGGCCCAGGCCGGGCTGCGCCTGCTCGACGCGCAGGGCCAGGCCCAGCCGCTGGCGCCGCAGGGCTTCGACCATTTCAGGGCAGAGCCCGCATGACGGCCGCCGCAGGCGAGACGGCCCGGCCCGCTGGTGCGACCGGCCTGACAGTCGGCCCGGTGCCCGCCTCGGCGGTGCGCCGCGCCAGCGCGCGCTTCATGCGCGGCCATCTGGCGCACTGGATCGCGCTGGGTTTCGGCAGCGGCCTGTCGCCGGTGGCACCCGGCACCGTGGGCACCCTGTGGGCCTGGGCGTCCTTCCTGGTGCTCGACCCCTGGGTGCGCGGCGCCTGGGGCGACCCCGGCTGGGCCGGCCTGCTGGCGCTGGCGCTGCTGGCCGGCCAGTGGGCCTGCACCCGCTGCGCCCAGCACCTGGGCCAGGCCGACCCCGGCGCCATCGTCTGGGACGAGGTGCTGGCCTTCTGGCTGATCCTGTGGCTGCTGACCCCAGCCAGCCTGCTGGCCCAGGCGCTGGCCTTCGGCCTGTTCCGTTACTTCGATGCCGCCAAGCCCGGCCCGGTGGGCTGGGCCGATCGGCGTTTCAAGCTGCGGCCCGGCCAGCGCATTGGCTGGCGCCAGGGTTTTGGCATTCTTTTTGACGACCTGGTGGCCGCCGGCTGCACCCTGCTGGTGATCGCCGTCTGGCAAAGGACCTTCGCATGACCCCCACCGCCTTGATGACCGACCTGGTGCAGGCCGAAGTCGCACTGCTGGCCGATGGCCTGTGCGCCCGCGGCTGGCGCATCGCCACCGCCGAGAGCTGCACTGGCGGCCGCATTGCCGGCTTCTGCACCGATCTGGCCGGGTCCAGCGACTGGTTCGAGCGCGGCTTCGTCACCTACAGCAATGCGGCCAAATGCGACCTGCTGGGGGTAGACGCCGGCCTGATCGCCCAGCAGGGCGCGGTCAGCGAGGCCGTGGCCCGGGCCATGGCCGAAGGCGCGCTGCGCCGCTCAGCGGCCGACCTGGCAGTGGCTGTGACCGGCGTGGCCGGGCCCGGCGGCGGCAGCGCCGACAAGCCGGTGGGCACGGTCTGGCTGGCCTGGGCCTGGCGCGACCGCAGCGGCCAGCCCTGCAGCCTGACCCAGCACCAGCGCTTTGAAGGCGACCGCGCCGCCGTGCGCCTGGCCACGGTGGCCAGCGCGCTGCAGGGCCTGATCGACCGCCTCGCCGAGACTGCCGACACCGCCGTTGCCGCCGCTAGCGCCGCCAGCGCCGCCAGCGCCAGCAGCGCCAGCAGCGCCGGCGGCCACGCAGCCTGAACATGCAGCTGCTGCTGAGCGGCGACTTCGAGCCGGCCGAGCAGGCCGAATGGGCCCGGGCGCTGCGCGCGGCGCTGCCCGGCCACCCGCTCTGGCTGCGGCGCGAAGACGCGCCCGACCCGGCCGCGATCGAGGTGGCGATCGTCGCCAACCCGGCGCCGGGCAGCCTGGCCGGCTTGCCCGGCCTGCGCCTGATCCAGTCGCGCTGGGCCGGGGTCGACCGCCTGTTGGCCGATGCCACCCTGCCAGCGCAGGTGCCGCTGGCGCGCATGGTCGACCCGCTGATGAACGCGGCGATGGCCGAGACCGCGCTGTGGGCCGTGCTGGCGCTGCACCGGGGCTTCTTCACCTATGCGCGCCAGCAGGCCCAGGGCCGCTGGCTGCAGCAGCCCCAGACCCGGGCCGACGCCTGGCCGGTGCTGGTGCTGGGGCATGGCGAGATGGGCCGCACGGTGGCCGGCCGGCTGGCCCCGCTGGGCTACCCGGTGCAGGCCTGGCGTCGCGTCGCGCCGGCGGTGCCCGCGGCGGGCCTGCCGGGCGTCGAGGTCCTGCAAGGGCCGGCGGCGCTGGACCGGGCGCGCAGCCGCGCCCGGGTCGTGATCAATCTGCTGCCGCTGACCGCCACCACCCACGGCCTGATCGACGCCGCCTGGCTGGCGCGGATGGCGCCCGGCGCCGCCCTGGTCAACCTGGCGCGCGGCGCCCACCTGGTCGAGGCCGACCTGCTGGCTGCGCTGGCCACCGGCCAGATCGGCCATGCCGTGCTGGACGTGTTCCAGACCGAGCCGCTGCCGCCGAGCCATGCCTTCTGGCAGCACCCGCAGGTGACGCTGCTGCCGCATGCTGCGGCGATGACCGATGCACGCAGCGCGGCGGCCGTGGTGGCCCACAATGTCGAGGCCCTGGCCGCCGGCCGGCCGGTCTTGCACCAGGTGCTGCGTGCAGCCGGCTACTGAAGCGGAAGTGGCCTAGGCCTGCAGCGCGATGCGTGGCGCGCCGCGCGTGGCCGGGGTCTTGCCGCGTGACGGCGACGGCGTGGTCACGGCCTGCACCGTCATCAGCGCCAGCCGGGCCAGCGCCTGCCAGGGGTCGAGCGGCCAGAGCGGGTGCTTCAGGCCCTTGACGATGCCATCGCACAGGCTGGCGGCCTCGACCAGATGGGCCAATTGCTGCGCCGTCAACAGCGGCAGCACGCGCTCGAACAGCCGCTCCTTCTGGCCCCAGACACGCGCCTCGCGCAGCGCCATCGGCAGAGGCTTGCCCTGGGCCATCGCGTCCTTCACCCGCTTCAGGCCGCGGATGTCTTCGGCCAGGGTCCAGTGCACCAGCACGGTGGCCTCGCCCTCGGCGCGCAGGCCATCCAGCATGCGCAGCACGCGGCCGGTCTGGCCCGCCAGCACCGCCTCACCCAGCTTGAAGACGTCATAGCGGGCGACATTCATCACGGCGGCCTCGACCTGATCAAAGCTCAATTCACCCGGCGCAAACAACAGGCCCAGCTTCTGCATTTCCTGGTGTGCGGCCAGCAGGTTGCCCTCCACCCGGTCAGCAAAGAAGGCCAGGGTCTGCTGGCCGGCCTCGCCCTCGGCGACGCGCTGGCCCTGCGCGGCCAGGCGCTGGGCGATCCAGGCCGGCAGTGCGCGACGCTCCACCGGATCAACCCGCAGCACCACACCGGCGCCGTCCAGCGCATTGAACCAGGCGCCCTGCATCTGCTGGCGGTCCAGCTTGGGCAGGTGCACCAGGGTCAGGACATCGTCATTGAGCTGCTGGCAATAGCGTTGCAGGGCCTCCGAGCCGTCCTTGCCCGGCTTGCCGCTGGGAATGCGGATCTCGATCAATTGGCGGTCGGCAAACAGGCTCATGGCCTGCGCCGCGCCGAGCAGCCCCGACCAGTCGAAGTGCCCGCCGCTGACCGCAAACACCTTGCGCTCGGTGAAGCCGGCGGCCCGGCCGGCGCCCCGCAGCGCGTCGCCGGCCTCCTGGGCCAGCAGGGGTTCGTCGCCGTAGATGGTGTAGAGGCGCTGCAGGCCGCGGGCCAGATGGGCGCCGAGTTGATCCGAGCGGAGTTGCATGGCCGGGCCTTCGGGCGATCAGGGTTGCGGCGCGCGGGCCGCAGCCGGCACGGCGGCGGGCCGGGCCGGCGGGTTGACATCGGCCCGGGCCAGCCGGCGCAGCACCTGCTGCACGATGTCGGACTGCATCGCGCCGAACAGGCCGGCTTCCTCCTGGGCCTTGGCCAGGGCAAAGGTTTCGCTGTAGCTCATGTCGCGCGACAGCATCAGCTCGGTGGCCGGGATCAGTTCGAGCCCGCCCGGGGCCATCAGCCTGAACTCGAAGCGGGTGCGCAGCTGCAGCTCGCGCACCTGGCCGGCAGTGGTGGATGCCACCACGCTGCGCTCGCGCCGGTCGGCCAGCACTTGCAGCTGCACCTCGGCCGGGCCGGGCTGGGCCAGCACCTGCACCGTCTGGGCCAGCTGCTCGCGCAACTCGGCACCCAGGGGCGAGCGCTCGGCCAGGCCGACCAGGGCGATGCTCTTGAACGGCAGCGGTGGGGTCTGGCGCAGTGCAAAGCCGCAGCCGCTGACCGCCCCGACGGCCGGCGCCACAGCCCAGGCCAGGGCCCGGCCCAGCCAGCGCCGGCGCCCGGCTGCGGCGGGCCGCAACTCAGACCACCACATTGACCAGCCGGCCCGGCACCACCACCACCTTCTTGACCGGCCGGCCCGCGCCGAACTTGGCGAATTCGGGCGAGGCCAGTGCGGCGGCTTCGATCGCGGCCTTGTCGGCCGCCGCCGCCACGCTGACCACGCCGCGGGTCTTGCCCGCGATCTGCAGGACCAGTTCGATCTGGTCCTGCACCAGGGCGGCCTCGTCGACCACCGGCCAGGGCGCGTCCAGCAAGTCGCCCTGGGCCTGGGCATAGCCCAGCGCCGACCACAGGCCGTGGCTGATGTGCGGGCAGGCCGGGTAAAGCGCCCGCAACAGCACCGACAGCGCTTCGGCCATGACCGCCGCATCACCGGCGCTGGCGTCGGGCTTGAAGGCCTCGAGCGCGTTGAGCAGCTTCATGCAGCCCGACACCACGGTGTTGTACTGCAGGCGCTCATAGTCGTGGCTGACCTGGCGCAGCACCTGGTAGACCTCGCGCCGCAGGGCCCGGGCCTCGGCGCGCAGATCGCCTGGCAGCGGACCGGCCGCCCGCACCGCATCGGCCTGGCGCGCACCGAAGGCCCAGACCCGCTTGAGAAAGCGCTGCGCGCCCTCCACCCCGGCGTCGTTCCACTCCAGCGTCTGCTCGGGTGGGCTGGCGAACATCACGAACAGCCGGGCGGTATCGGCGCCGTATTTGTCGATCAGAGCCTGCGGGTCGACGCCGTTGTTCTTGGACTTGGACATCGTGCCCACGCCCTCGTAGTCGACGATCGACCCATCGGCCTTGAGCCGGGCGCTGCTGACCTTGCCGCTGACCGGGTCGTGGATGTCTTCCACCTCATGCGGCCAGAAATACTCGATGCCGCCGCTGGCACCGCGCCGGCTGTAGATGTGGTTGAGCACCATGCCCTGGGTGAGCAGGCGCTTGAAGGGCTCGCTGGCCGTGACCAGGCCCAGGTCGCGCATCACCTTGGTCCAGAAGCGGGCATAGAGCAGGTGCAGGATGGCATGTTCGATGCCGCCGATGTACTGGTCCATGCCGCCGTTGCCCATCCAGTAGCGGGTGCCCTCGGCCACCATCTGCCCGGTGTTGGCCGGGTCGCAATAGCGCATGAAGTACCAGGACGAATCCACGAAGGTGTCCATGGTGTCGGTTTCGCGCCGCGACGGCTTGCCGCAGACCGGGCAGGCAACCTGCAGAAAATCGGCCCGCTTGGTCAGCGGGCTGCCGCTGCCGTCGGGCACGCAGTCCTCGGGCAGCACCACCGGCAGGTCGGCCTCGGGCACCGGCACCGCGCCATGCGTGTCGCAATGGATGATGGGGATGGGCGTGCCCCAGTAACGCTGGCGGCTGACGCCCCAGTCGCGCAGGCGCCAGGTGGTTTTCTTCTCGCCCAGGCCCTTGTCGGCCAAGTCAGCTGCTACCGCACTCACCGCCTCCTTGTGGGACAGGCGGTCGTACTTGCCGGAGTTGATCGACAACACGTCATCTGCGCTCTTGGATGCGTACCAAGCCTTCCATTGCGTGTCATCAAAGTAGTACGCCTCGTAGCTGGCGCGCGGGTACTTTGCCTTTCCGTCTGCCGAATAGACCAACGTGTTCTCAAAAACCTGCTTGATTGGGATCCCAAACTTGCAGGCGAATTCGAAATCGCGCTCGTCATGCGCCGGCACGCCCATCACCGCGCCGTCGCCATAGCTCATCAGCACATAGTTGCCGACCCAGACGTCCACGGCCTCGCCAGTGAGCGGGTGCTGCACTTGCAGGCCGGTGGGCACGCCCTTCTTCTCCTGCGTGGCCAGCTCGGCCTCGGTGGTGCCGCCGGCCTGGCAGTCGGCGATGAAGGCGGCCACGGCCGGGTTGGACGCGGCCGCATGCACGGCCAAGGGATGCTCGGGGGCCACCGCGCAGAAGGTCACGCCCATGATGGTGTCGGCGCGGGTGGTGAAGACCCACATCCGGCCGTTGCCGATCAGCGCGCCCGTCGTATCGGCAATCGCATGCGGGAAGGCGAAGCGCACGCCCTCGCTCTTGCCGATCCAGTTCTCCTGCATCAGCCGCACCCGGTCGGGCCAGCCTGACAGGTAGTTCGGGTCGGCCGGGTTGTTCACTGCCGACAGCAATTCCTCGGCATATTGGGTGATCTTCAGGTAGTAACCGGGGATCTCGCGCTTCTCGATCAGCGCGCCCGAGCGCCAGCCGCGGCCGTCTATCACCTGCTCGTTGGCCAGCACGGTCTGGTCCACCGGGTCCCAGTTGACGACCTGGGTGCGGCGCTCGGCGATGCCGGCTTCCAGCATCTTCAGGAACAACCACTGGTTCCATTTGTAGTACTGCGGCGTGCAGGTGGCCAACTCGCGCGACCAGTCGATGGCCAGGCCCATGGCCTGCATCTGCGCCTTCATGTGCGCGATGTTGGCGTAGGTCCAGGGCGCCGGCGGCACCTCGTTCTTCATCGCCGCGTTCTCGGCCGGCAGGCCGAAGGCGTCCCAGCCCATGGGCATCAGGACATTGAAGCCCTTCATGCGCAGCTGGCGCGCCAGCATGTCGTTGATGGTGTAGTTGCGCACATGGCCCATGTGCAGCTTGCCGCTCGGGTAGGGCAGCATCGAGCAGGCGTAGTACTTGGGCCGGTTGGCGTCCTCGGTCACGCGGTAGGCCGAATGGCCGTTCCACAGGGGCTGGGCCCAATGGGCATGGGCCGCAGCCTCGATCTCGGCGGGAGCGTATTTCTCGTTCATCCGACGATTGTAGAAGGGGGGTGCCGCGCGCCCGCAGCGCCGGCGCCGCGCCTCAGCGGGGCGGGGCCGCGGGGCTGGCGGCGGCTTCGGTGACGAAGCCGATGCGGCTCAGCCCGCCATCCTGCACCAGGCCGATCAGCTCGGCAATGCGGCCGTAGGGCACCTGCTTGTCGGCGCGCAGCTGCACCTCGGTGGCCGGGTTGCGCTGCGCCGACTGGCGTACCCGGGCCTGCAGCAAGGCCTCCGTCACCGGTTCGTCGCCCCAGAACAGCTGGCCCGCCGGGTTGACCGCCACGGCCACGAACAGCGGCGCGCTGCCGGCGGCTGCGCCTGGCGCCTTGGGCAGGTCCAGGCGCAGGCTGCTGCTCATCAGCGGCGCACTGATGATGAAGATCACCAGCAGCACCAGCATCACGTCGATCAGTGGCGTCATGTTGATATCGCTCATCGGCTTGGCGCTGTCGCTGCGCTCCAGGCGGCCGAAGGCCATGCGGGTCAGCCTTCGGCCGCGGGCGGCGGCGCGGCGACGGTGTCCAGGGCCATTTCACGCAGGTCGTGGGCAAAGCCTTCCAGCTCGGCCTCGCAGCCGGCGATCCACTGGCCGAACAGGTTGTAGGCCAGCACCGCCGGGATCGCCACGGCCAGGCCGGCGGCGGTCATCACCAGGGCCTCGCCCACCGGCCCGGCCACCTTGTCGATGGTGATGGTGCCGGCCGCCGAGATGCTGAGCAAGGCGTGGTAGATGCCCCAAACGGTGCCGAACAGGCCGATGAAGGGTGCGGTGCTGCCGATCGAGGCCAGCAGCACCTGGCCAAACTGCAGATGCGCCAGGCCGCGGTGCAGGGCGTCGCGCAGCCGGCGGGTGAGCTGCGAGCCGGCCGCAGCGCGGGTCGCCAGGCTGCCGCTGAGGTCGGGGGTGATGGCGGCCTCCAGCAGCGGCCGCAGCAGCGCCTCGCGGTCAAGTGCAGCCAGCCGGGCCTGGCCGGCGTCCAGCGACGCAGCGGCCCAGAAGGCGGGCACGGCCAGGCCGATGTCGCGCCGGGCTCGGCCCAGCACCCGGCCCTTCCAGAGGATCAACACCCAGGCGCTGACCGACATCGCCAGCAGCAAGGCCGCCACGCTGCGGCCGATCGCATCGGTCTCGGCCCAGAACTGCAGCAGCCCGCCCATCGCTCAGGCCCGTGCGGTGATGCCGGGCATCAAGCCAGGCCCAGCACGTCGTTCATGTCGAAAAGGCCTGACGCCTGCCCGGCCAGGAAGCGCGCCGCCCGCAGGCTGCCCTGGGCATAGGTGACCCGGCTGCTGCTCCTGTGGGTGATCTCGATGCGCTCGCCGATGCCGGCAAACAGCACGGTATGGTCGCCCACGATGTCGCCGCCGCGGATGGTGGCAAAACCGATGGTCGACGGGTCGCGTTCGCCGGTGACGCCCTGGCGGTCGTAGACCGCGCAATCCTGGAGCTCGCGGCCCAGGGCCTGGGCCAGCACCTCGCCCATCTTCAGCGCGGTGCCGCTGGGCGCGTCCACCTTGTGGCGGTGGTGGGCCTCGATCACCTCGATGTCGTAGCCGGTGCTGAGGGCCCGCGCGGCCTGGTCCAGCAGCTTGAGCACCACATTCACGCCCACGCTCATATTGGGCGCCATCATCAACGCGATGCGCTGGCCGAAGGCCGCCACCTCGGCCTTCTGGGCGGCGGTAAGACCGGTAGTGCCGATCACCGCCTTAACCCCCAGCGCCTGGCACACCGCCAGGTGGGCCAGCGTGCCCTCGGGCCGGGTGAAATCGATCAGCACCTGGGCCGAAGCCAGGCCGGCGCGCAAATCGTCGGTGATGGCCACCCCGGTGGGCCGGCCGGCAAAGGCGCCAGCATCCTGGCCCAGGGCCGCGCTGCCCGGGATGTCCAGCGCGCCGGCCAGCACGCAGTCGGGCGCCGCCAGCACCGCCTCGATCAGCATCCGGCCCATGCGGCCGCTGGCCCCGGCGACGGCGATGCGCAGCGGCGCCGCGCCGCTCATGAAGGTTCCAGCGGCGGGTAGCTGCGCAGCGCGCCCATCGGCACCACGGGCTGCGCCGGCGCTGGCGGCGGCACCGGCAGGGCCTTCCTCTGCTCGGCGGTCAATTCCAGCGCGGGCACCTTGGTGCCGGGCAGGGGCTTGCTGATCGAGGCCACGAACTCGCGCTCGCCCGGCAGGTCGGGTGCGTCCAGCCGATCCAGCGCATCACCCTTGAAATAGGCCACCACCACCCGGCGTTGCGGCTCGGTGCCGGGGCGGCGGATCGTGAAGACATAGTCCCAGCGGTCGCCATGGAAGGGGTCGGTGAGCATCGGCGAACCCAGGATATCGCGCACCTGGGCACGCGGCATGCCGGGCTTGATCAAGGCAACCTGCTCCTTGGTGACCACATTGCCTTGCACGATGTCCATGCGATAGGGCGTGATCAGGCCGGCAAAGCTGTCGCCGCTGGTCAGCGAGGGCAGGGACGGCAGCATGGAGCAGCCCGCCAGGCCGGCCAGCAGGGCCAGCGGGGTGATGCTGCGAACAAGAGGGAGAAGGGTCACGGGGCCTGCCATGCGGTTGCGCCTCACAGCGGCTTGATCTGCAAGCCATGCCGGGCTGGATATGATCCGTCGATTCTAGCCACCCCCCCAAACGGCCCGGCCGCCCGGCCGCCACCCGCCATGACGCATGCCGACGAACTCAAGAGCAGCGGGCTGAAGGCCACCTTGCCGCGCATCAAGATCCTGGAGGTCTTCCAGCGCAGCAGCCAGCGCCACATGACGGCCGAGGATGTCTTCAAGTCCTTGCTGATGGAAGGCGCCGATATCGGCCTGGCCACGGTCTACCGTGTGCTGATGCAGTTCGAGCAGGCCGGCCTGTTGTCGCGCAGCCATTTCGAATCAGGCAAATCAGTGTTCGAGCTCAACGAGGGCCAGCACCATGACCACCTGGTCTGCCTGAGCTGCGGCCGGGTCGAAGAATTCTTCGATGCCGAGATCGAGCAGCGCCAGCGCGCTGTGGCCATGGCCAAAGGCTTCGAGTTGCACGACCATGCACTGTCGCTGTATGCGGTCTGCACCAAGACCGATTGCCCGTACCGTGGGCGTTGACCGGCCCTGCTGCGGGCGCGCTCAGCCGTCGGACGGCAGGTGCATGGCCTGCTGGTGGCGCTGGATGAATTCCTGGTAGGTGTCGATACCGCGCAGGCGCAGGATGGTGTTGCGCACCGCCGCCTCCACCAGCACCGCCAGGTTGCGCCCGGCGTCCACCGTGATCACCACCTTGAGCACCGGGTGGCCCATCACATCCTCGTACAAGGGCTCATGCGGCAGGCGCTCGAACTCGCGCTCCATCGTCTCCTTGCGCACCAGGTGCACGATCAGCTTGAGCCGCATCTTGCGGCGCACCGCGGTCTCACCAAAGATCGCGCGGATGTCGAGCAGGCCAATGCCGCGAACCTCCAGCAGGTTGAGCAGCAGTTCGGGGCAGCGGCCTTCCAGCGCGCTTTGTGAGATTTTGTAAAAATCGACCGCGTCATCGGCTACCAGGCCATGCCCGCGGGAAATCAGCTCCAGCCCCAGTTCGCTCTTGCCCAGGCCGGATTCGCCGGTCAACAGCACACCCAGGCCGAGGATGTCCATGAAGACGCCATGGCGGGTGATGCGCTCGGCAAACAACTGCGCCAGGTAGGCCCGCACGGTGTCGATCACCTGGCCGGCCGATTCATGGGTGACGAAAAGCGGGATCTCGGCGCGGTCGCACATCGCCACCAGCCGATCGGGCGGTATCACGCCGTCGGCCGCGATCAGCACCGGCGGCTCCAGCGTGACGATGCGCGAGATGCGGCGTTCCTGGTCCTCGGGCGATGAGCCCGAGAGATAGGCCACCTCGCGCCGGCCGACGATCTGCACCCGGTAGGGGTGGATGTAGTTCAGGTAGCCCACCAGATCGGCGGCCGACCGGGCATCCAGCACGGCAGCCTCGTCAAAGCGGCGTTCCGGGTGGGCATGGCCGGCGATCCAGGCCCAGCGCAAGACCTCGCGTTGCGCTTCAAACAGCGCTTCCGCGCTGATCGAGGTGGGTTTCATCGGGCCGGCATCAGGCCACGGACTTCAAGGGGGCCCAGCCGGCAATCAGCCCATGCAGCGTGACGGCATCGGCACAGGTCTTGAGGCTTTCGCGCAGATCGCGGTCGGACAGCATCTCGGCGATCTCGGACAGGATCTCAAGATGCCGCTGGGTCGCCGCCTCGGGCACCAGCAAGAAGATCAGCAGCTCGACCGGTGCGTCGTCGGGTGCATCGAAAGGGATGGGCTGCCTGACCCGCACCACCGCCGCGAGCGGATTCTTCAAACCCTTGATCCGGCCATGCGGTATGGCCACGCCATGCCCCAGACCGGTGGAGCCCAGGCGCTCCCGCGCAAACAGGTTGTCCGTGACGATGGCACGGGCGATCGCATGGTGGTTCTCGAACAGCATGCCGGCATGCTCGAAGACCCGCTTCTTGCTGGTGACGTCCACATCCACCACGACATTGGTGAGGGGCAGGATGGCGGCGAGGCGGTTCATGGCGTTCTCCCCGCGTGACGGCGGCATCGGCAGCTCACCGCGGGTCCTGTGACAGAAAAGTGATTATAGAAACGCAATGCTGCACTGCAATGTAGAACGCTCCCCCAACTGCGGGGTATGTCGGGCAAACGGCAAGCATGTTGTCACGCCGTCGCCGTTCTGCTCGACAGGGGCGAAAAAAAATGGCCCCGTCAGGGGCCTTGCCGAGGCAGGCAGTCAGGCGGCCTACACCACGCCAGCGTCAAGCCGCTTGGGTGCGGCGTGATGGTGGTCCTGCAAGCGGTCCTTGTGCTTGCAGACCTGGCGATCCAGCTTGTCCATCAACTGGTCGATCGCAGCGTAGAGGTCTTCATGCGATTGCTCGACGAAGATGTCCCTGCCCTTGACATGCAATGTCACCTCGGCTTTTTGCCGTCGTTCCTTCTCCTTGAGCTTTTCAACCGTCAGCAGAACACTGATGTCGACCACCTGATCAAAATGCCGGGTGACTCGGTCCAGCTTGGTCAGTACATATTCACGCAAGGCCGGGGTCACGTCCAGGTGGTGTCCGCTGATTGTCAGGTTCATCAGAGCGTCCTTTCAAAGGGGTTTCTAAGCAACAGGACGGGCGCTGCGGCGACCGGGCCGACGCAGCATTCACAGCCCCCGTCCGGCCCCAGTGTGCTCCCGATCCTTGCCGCGTGACAAGTGCATGGCCTGCTTTCCGGTGTGCTGGAATGCGGCCAAAGGCAGGCGCCGAGCGCGCGCAGGCGCAATGCGGCCAACACCTGCAAGGTGTTACAGGCGCGCATCAGCAGGCTAGGGGTGGTTTACCCAGGCCGCTTCAAACACGGTAAAGTGCAAAGAATATTGCCTTGAAGCCAAGGGCTTCGGGTTCATTCAAATTGTTTCCGGCCTTTTTGAACAATTTGAGGTTTCGGCGGCCTGTCGTCTGCGCGATGATCGAGTGCCCTTTGGAGGCTGTTGTTTTGCCAGCAGGATGAGAAAAAGCGCAACCAATGACGATGTGCTGTCCACCCGGGAGGCCGCAGAGCGGTTGGGGGTGGCACTGCGGACGGTGCAACTCTGGGTTGAAGGCGGTGTGCTGCCCGCCTGGAAGACCGCTGGCGGACACCGCCGTATATCCCGGGTGGCGGTCGAACGGCTGATCCGCGAGCGCACCTCAGCGCTGTCGGGCGACCCGCTTCCCGCACCCGAGCCCGCGCCGGCCCATCCTGAAGCACGCCTGCAGGTGATGGTGGTCGAGGACGAGCCCGAACTGCTCAAGCTGTTCACGATGGTCATCGCCGGCTGGGATCTGCCGGTCACGGTGACGCCCGCGAGCAACGGCTTCGAGGCACTGCTGCGCATGGGCCAGCGCTGCCCCGATTTGCTGGTGACCGACCTGAACATGCCGGGCATGGACGGTTTCAAGATGATCGCCTCGCTGCGCAGCGTGGGGCAGGCCTTCGAGAACATGGATATCGTGGTGGTCACGGCCTTGGCGGCGGACGAGATCGAGCACCGCGGCGGACTCCCCGTCGGGGTGAAGGTGTTCCACAAGCCGGCGCCTTTCGACGCGATCGAGTCCTTGGTGCGCGACCGGGTGACGGCCATGACCCTGGCCGCTTGAGGGCGGTGGGCGCCGGGCCTGCAGTCCCGCAATCCGGTGTTATTTGGCGCTCAAAGCCTGCCCAGCGGCGTCTTGGCGCTGAACAATCGGCGGTTTGTTGCCCGAACGATTGCGGAACTCCATCGCCATGAAGCGCGTGCTGATCGTCGAAGACCAGGCAGACATCCGCAAGCTGATCCGGATGACGCTGGAATTCGAGCCCTATGAATTATTTGAGGCGCCCGATGGCGTGACCGGGCTGCGCATGGCCGGCGAGATCGTGCCGGAGGTGATGCTGCTCGACGTGATGATGCCCGGCGAACTGGACGGCCTGCAGGTTTGCCGGTCAGTGCGCGCCGACCCCAGGCTGGCCGGCATGCGGGTGCTGCTGCTGTCGGCGCGCGGCCAGGTGCGTGACCGGGAGGCCGGCGAACTGGCCGGCGCCGACGAATACCTGATCAAGCCCTTCAGCCCCTTGCAACTGGTCGAGACGATCGAACGGCTGCTGCCGGGCCGCTGAGCGCGCACCGGCCGCTAGCGGCCCACGGACGGCCGGCCCCGACGGGCCAGGCCGTCCGTGGGCGATGGCCCATAATCTCCCACCGTTGTTCTCGGAGCACCGCATTGGACCCTGTTCACCCTCGGTGACCGTCCGCGCCAGGCCAGGTCTGGGGTGAGACGGTCGATAAAAACCTTCTGCCCCCGCGGCTGATGCCGGCTCCCCTTGCAGGGGCCGCCCCGCGCTGGAGACTTGCATGCTCAATGTGTTCACGCTGGCCCAAGGCAGGCTGGTGCAGCAGGAGATCGACCACCCCGACCAGCTGGCCGATGTGCGGCCGGTATGGGTCGACCTGGAGTCTCCGCTGCCCCTGGAAAAGGGCTGGGTTGCGGCCCATTTCGGCCTGGCCATCCCCGACAACATCGTCGATGACGATCTCGAGGAATCTGCCCGCTTCTATGAAGAGGACAACGGCGAACTGCATATCCGGTCCGACTTCCTGATCGATGACGATGTCACCCCGCGCAATGTGCGCGTGGCCTTCATCCTCAAGGACGGCGTGCTGTTTTCGGTGCATGGCGAGGACCTGCCGGTGTTCCGGTTGCTGCGCTTGCGTGCGCGCCGCATCCCGGCCCTGATCGGCGATGCCAAAGATGTGCTGCTCAAGCTCTACGACGCCGATGCCGAGTACTCGGCCGACGCGCTGGAAGGCATCTACGACAGCCTCGAGAAGGTGAGTGCGCGGGTGCTCAAGCAGGATGTGGACGACCAGGCCGCCGGTGCCGCGCTGGCCGCCATCGCCAAGGAAGAAGACCTGAACGGCCGGATCCGACGCAATGTGATGGACACGCGGCGGGCGGTGAGTTTCATGATGCGCAGCCGCATGCTCAATGCCGAGCAGTTCGAGGAGGCGCGGCAGATCCTGCGCGACATCGACTCGCTCGATTCGCACACCGCCTTCGTCTTCGACAAGATCAACTTCCTGATGGACGCCACGGTGGGCTTCATCAACATCAACCAGAACAAGGTGATCAAGATCTTCTCGGTGGCCAGCGTGGCGCTGTTGCCACCCACCCTGATCGCCAGCATCTACGGCATGAACTTCAAGTTCATGCCCGAGCTGGACCAACCCTGGGGCTACCCCTTTGCCATTGGCCTGATGGTGGCTTCGGTGGCCGCGCCTTTCATCTATTTCCGCCGCAAGGGCTGGCTTCGGTGAGCGCGTATCCACCTGGATTGGGACGCGAGGCCGGTGCAAGTGTTGTAGCCGTGCGGCGTTTCACGCGCCAGCACTGTCTATCGGGTCTAGACTTGGCGCTGCCATGAACCTGCCCCTGACCGCACTCCGCACCGGCCTGCCCATCGCGCTGGCCCTCTACCTGGGCCTGGTGGCCGGCCCTGCACGGGCCCAGTTTGCGATGGTGCCGGCGCCGCTGCTGGCCGCCCCGGCGCCGAGCGAGGCCAGCACCGACGACGAGTACAAGCGCGACGCAGCCAAGCACCTCTATGCCGCCTACCCGATGCGGATATACAAGGGCAAGATGCCGCCCCTGCTGTACGGTGTGGCGATCGTCGAGACCGACGTGGACGCCGAAGGCGGGGTGGTCGAGGTGCGGCTGCGCCGGCCGCCGGGTGCCGCCGAAGTCGGACCCTGGATCCAGCAGATGATCCGCAAGGCTGCGCCCTTCCCGCCACCGGCCAAGGCCGGCAAGGCTACTTATGTGGACATCTGGCTGGTCCACAAGGGCGGCAACTTCCAGCTCGACACCCTGACCGAAGGCCAGCACTAGGCCTGGGCCGCGCGGCGCTTCAGCCAGCGCATCAGCGCGCCGATGACCGGCAGTTTTTCGTACAGCTCCTCGGCCGCGTCCCAGTAGTCACGGTGGTATTGCACCTGGCCGGCGGCATTGAACTGCAGGTGGCTGGCGCCGTGGATGCACAGGGCCCGGGCGCCGCGACCCCGGCTGCGGAAATGAAAGTCCCAGGTCAAGAAGACTTCGTCAACCCCGGCCACCGCGCGCAGCACCACGAAGCGCGGTTGCATCAGGGCCTCGAACATGTGGCCGAAGATGGCGCTGATCGCAGCCAGGCCCTGCACCTCGTTGAACGGGTCCTTGAAGCGGGCGTCGGGCGCGTAGATCCGGGCCAGGCGCCCGTCCGGGGCCAGATCCTGGGGTGCCAGGGTCTGGTAGAACTGCACCACCGCAGTGATGCGGGGGTCCGAAGGGCGCTCGGTCGGGCGGTCTGGCATCGCGTTCTCAGGCGCCCAGAGCGCGGCGCACCCCGGCAAAGTACAAGGCGTCAGGCAGGGCGCGCAGGGCCTTCAGAAAACGTGTGAAGCGCTTGGGGAAATGGATTTCGAAATCGCCCGCGGCCCAGCCCTGCAGCATCGCCCGGGCGGCCGTGTCCGGGCTGATCAGCGCCGGCATATGGAAGTGGTTCTGGGCCGTCAAAGGGGTTTCCACAAAGCCCGGGTTGATCAGGGAAACGCCCACGCCGCGTGGGTTCAGGTCCATGTACAGCACCTCGGCCAGGTTGATCAGCGCGGCCTTGGTCGGCCCGTAGGCCAGCGCATTGGGCAGGCCACGGTAGCCCGCCACGCTGGCCACCAGGCTGAGGTGGGCGGGCTGGCCGCTGTCGGCCTGGCGCAGCAGCGCAGGCAGGCAGGCGGCGAGCAGGTTGAGCGCGCCGACATAGTTCACCCGCTGGTGCTGCAGCGCATCGGCCAGGTCGAAGCTGTCGGCCTGCATCGCCCGGTAATGGCCGGCGCAGTACAACACCAGGTCGATCCCGCCATGCTGCCGCCACAGGGCCTGTGCTGCGGCTTGCACCGCCCCGCTGTCGGTGGCATCGAGGGCCAGGGCCTGCGCTTCCGGGTGCTCGGCCACAAAGCTGTCGAGCGCGCTGGCGCTGCGGGCCGATAGCGTGACCTGCGCGCCCAGGCGGTGCAGTTGGCTGGCGGTGGCGCGGCCTATGCCGGTGGATGCACCGACCAGCCAGACATGTTTGCCGGCCCATTGGGTGATGCGAGGATTCAAGGACATGGCATGCGGCTTCTGGAAGTGGTTGCGGGCGGGCGGTCAGCCGGGCAGGCGCTGGAACGACAGCAGCACTTCGCCCAGGCGGATGCCGAACTTGCTCATCACTGCGCGGTTGAGCATCACCTGCGGGTCGACCAGGAACATCCAGTCATCGAATTCAACCTCCCAGCTGCGGCCGTCCACCGGCACCCGCAGGGTGTAGCGCCAGTTCAGCGCATTGCCGCGGGCCTGGCCGTCGGCCTGGCCCACGACATCGTCGGCGCGGCCGGTGTAGCGGCCGTCAGCGCCGCGCACCAGGCGCCAGATGCGCTGCTCGCGGCGGCCGTCGGCATAGCTGAACTGTTCGTCCAGCGTGCCCTGGTCGCCCTGCCATGTGCCGGTGATCTGCACCGTGAAGCGTTGGGTCACGCGTCCGCTGCGGTCGGTGACGATGCCATGGGCCAGCAATCGGCCGTTGAAATAATCACGCAGGTCGAGCAGCGGGGTCTGGCTGACGTAATCGGCCGGCGTCGGGCTGGCACACCCGGCCAGGCCGATGCCGCAGGCCAGCATCAAGGCGGCCAGGGTGGGGCGAAACAGGCGGCGCGGATCAGGGTTCATGGCAGGTCCAGGGCGTGGCGGTGGTGCCACAGAAGGGCGGCTGCCGCGAGCTTGAGCAGGCAGGGCAGGGTGGCGTAAATCAGGGCCAGCGCGGCCAGCGCGCCGGCATCGCGGGCCCCGGGCGCGTAGCCCAGGCCCTGGAGCAAGGGCAGGGCCAGGCCGGCGGCGAGCGCCAAGTTGAGCTTGTTGATGCAGGTCCACCAACCGAAGTAGTGGCCTTCGTGGTGCAGCGCATGGCCGGCACGCCGGATCACCCCCGCCAGCAAGGCGCCCGGAATGGCCAGATCAGCCCCCAGCGCAGCGCCGCTGGCCAGGCAGATGGCCAGAAAGGCAGGGGCCTCACCCGGGCCCAGGTCGGCGGCCCCGGCAAAGGCGGCCACGGCCAGGCCCATGCCCGCCAGCCAGCAGCGCAGCAGGCCCCAGCGCGCCACCGCTTGCACCCACAGCGGCATGGACAAGGCGGCAGCGGCGAAATAGGCACCCAACAGCGCCGGTTCCCAGGCCGGGGCCTGCAGACGGTCGCGGACGAAGAACAGCACCAGGGTGGCCGGCACCGCGCTGGCCACGCCATTGAGCAGGAAGACCGCCATCAAGCGCCTGAAGGCCGGTTCGCGCCAGGCCATCCAGGCATCACCGCGGCCGGCGGCCGAGGGCGCCGGTGTGGCGGCGAGCCGGGGTGTGGCCAGGCGGTAGGGCGCATAGGCCAGGGCCCACCAGGCCAGCAGCAGCAGGCCGGCGCACAGCGCCACCATCAGGCCGACGCCGGCCAGCGCCGGCAACACGCTGGCGGCCAGCACACCGGCCAGGGCCAGGCCCTCGCGCCAGCTGACGATGCGCGCCTGGGTGGCCGCGCCGCCGCCCAGCCTGGCGCCCCAGGCCTGGTGCAGCACGCCCAAGGTGCTGTAGCCCAGACAGGTGAGTACCAGGCTGGCGCCGCACCACCACAGCAGCGCGGTGGTGCCGCTGACGGCCGGGAAGAACAACGCGGCGAAGCCTGCCGCCATCAGCAGCGCGGCCAATCCAGCCAAGGCCAGGGCATCGCGGCGTGGCCGGGCCAGCGCGCGGTCGGCCAGCCGGCCCAGCCAGGGATCAATCACGGCGTCCAGCGCCCGGGTGCCCAGCAGCACCGCGCCCAACGCGGCCAGGGGCAGGCCCAGCCGGCCGCCGTAATGGCTGGGCAGCAAGACATACAGCGGCAGCGCGGCGAAGGCCAGCGGTGCGCCCAGGGCGCCGTAGCGCAGGCCGTCCCAGACCGAGAGCGCGGCCGCAGCCGGGCTGCCACCAGGGGCCAGCGCCAACACCGGTTTCACCGCACCAGCCCGAGCAACTGCTCGCGCAGCCGCGGCTCGGCGGTGCGCGGTGACAGCCAGATGCCGAAGAACAGCCGGCTGAACTCGGCATCGCTGACATCGCCGCGCAGCCGCCCGTTGAAATGGAAGCGCGCCGTGCCCTGGGCCTGCATCACGCCGGTCAGCCGGTCGCCGGCCTGCACATCCGGGAACAGCTGGGTCATGGCCGCCAGCCACTGGCTGGCCTGGGTCTCGCTGACCGGGCCGACCCGGCGCATCTCGTCGATGGACCGGCTGGCGATCTGTGCGCCCACCAGCCTGCGGCCGTAGACCAGCTCCAGCGCCAGCGGCGGTTGGCCCGGGTCGGCGGCGTTGGCCGCAGTCCAGAGCCGGATGTCGTAGACATGCAGGCCGAAGAAACGCATCACCGCGCTGCCGCGCAACTGGGCCCCGGGCAGGTCGGTGGCCAGTTCGGGCGG
>JANNZD010000206.1:0-11220 GCA_031410435.1 Betaproteobacteria bacterium
TCGCCGTGCCCGAGGCCGACGGCGGCTTCGGCGGTGGCGCGGTCGACCTGATGGCGGCGATGGAGGCCTGCGGCGAGGCCCTGGTGGTCGAACCGCTGCTCGACAACATCGGCCTGGCCAGCCGGCTGGTGGCCAAGCTGGGCAGCGACGCCCAGCGTGCCGCGCTCTTGCCCGGCCTGGTGGACGGCACGCTCAGGCTGGCCTTTGCCAGCCTCGAGCCCGGCCGCCGCCGGCTCGACTATGACCAGGCGGCTCCCTGCGCCGCGGCCCCCCCCACGGCGGGCCGAGACGATCCGGCGCGGCGCTCCCGCCGCGCCGACCACCATGCATTTCTCGCCGTTCAGCACCCAGCCGCTGCCCTCGGCCTGGGCGGTGGTGGTCAGCGGCGCCAGTTCATAGCGGCGGCCCGGCTCCAGGCTGGCAAAGGCCAGCCTGAGCGTGCCGTCCACCAGACCGGGCAAGAGCGCTGCACGCTGGGCGTCGCTGCCCAGCTTGGCCACCAGCCGGCCGGCCAGGCCGATGTTGTCGAGCAGCGGTTCGACCACCAGGGCCTCGCCGCAGGCCTCCATCGCCGCCATCAGGTCGACCGCGCCACCACCGAAGCCGCCGTCGGCCTCGGGCACGGCGATGGCCATCAGCCCGATCTCGGCAAAGGTGGCCCAGGCGGCATCGCTCACGCCGCTGGCCGAGGCGAGGATGGCCTTGCGCTTGTCGAAGTCGTAATGCCCGGCCAGGTACTTGCCCAGGCTGTCGGCCAGTTGCTGCTGTTCGCTGCTGTATTCGAAGTTCATGGTGTTCCTCTCACAGGCCCAGGCTCATCTTGGCGATGATGTTGCGCTGGATCTCGTTGGACCCGGCATAGATGCTGGCCTTGCGGTAGTTGAAATAGCGCGGCGACAGGCGCGAGGTGTAGAAGTCGATGCTGCCGCTGTCCACCGCCTTGAAGGGCTGGGCCATCGGGCCCACCGCCTGCATCATCAGCTCGGTGATCGCCTGCTGCACCTCGGTGCCGCGGATCTTGAGCATCGACACATCGGCCCCCGGTGGCTGGCCGCTGCGGCGCATCTTGTCGAGAAAGCGCATCGAGGTGATCTCCAGCGCCTCCAGCTCGATCTCGGCGCGCGACAGCCGGTCGCGGAAGCGCGGGTCGTCCAGCAGCGGCTTGCCGTTCTTCTGCTCTTTGGCCGCCAGCACCTTCAGCGCGGCCAGCTCGCGCTTGCTGCCGCCCACATTGCCCGAGCCCATGCGCTCATGGCCCAGCAGGTACTTGGCCACGGTCCAGCCCTTGTTCTCCTGGTAGACCAGGTTCTCCACCGGCACCTTGACATCGTCGAAGAAGATCTCGTTCACCTCATGGCCGCCGTCCATCAGGATCAATGGGCGCACGGTGATGCCGGGGGTCTTCATGTCCATCAGCAGAAAGCTGATGCCCTCTTGCCGCTTCTCGGCGCTGGCGTCGGTGCGCACCAGGCAGAAGATCCAGTCGCCGTAATGGCCCAGGGTGGTCCAGATCTTCTGGCCGTTGACCAGGTAATGGTCGCCTTGCCGGTCAGCCCGGGTCTTCAGTGCGGCCAGGTCCGAGCCCGCGCCGGGCTCGGAGTAGCCCTGCACCCAGAAATCATCGCCCTCGCGGATGCGCGGCAGGAAGCGCGCCTTCTGCTCGGGCGTACCAAAGCGGTGCAGCACCGACGCGCACATCGCTGGGCCGAAGGGCGGCAGGCCGGGGGCGCCGGCCAGGCCGAACTCTTCGTCGTAGATGTAGCGCTGGGTGATGTCCCAGCCGGTGCCACCCCATTCCACCGGCCAGTGCGGCACCGACCAGCCCTTGGCCGCCAGGATCTTGTGCCAGCGCAGGATGTCGGCCTTGCTCAGGCTCTGGTAACCCACCACCTTGGCGCGGATGTCGGCTGGCAGCTTGTTGGCCAGCCAATCGCGCACGTTGTTGCGAAAGGCCAGTTCTTCAGGCGAGTAGCTCAGGTCCATGGGGTTCTCCGGGGGCAACGCTGGCGGGCATTGTGGGGTGCTGCAGCGGGGCGCCACAGTCCGCCCGGTGACAGTGGCCCGGCAGGCCGGCCGTTACGCTGGCGGCCGGCCTTCTGGAGACGCTTGATGCCGCTCGACCCCCCGCAGCAGCCCGCCGGTTATCACACCCCGGCCGTCGAGGCCTGGATCGCCCAGCATGTGCCCAGCCTGCAGTTGCCGCTGGCCTGGACCCGCCTGGAAGGCGGACATTCCAACCTCACCTACCTGATTGAGGATGCACAAGGCCGCAAGGCCGTGATCCGCCGCCCGCCGCTGGGTGAACTGCTGCCCAAGGCCCACGACATGGCGCGCGAATGGGCGCTGATCAGCGCCCTCGGCCCCAGCGCCGTGCCGGTGCCCCGGGCGCTGGGCTTCTGCGCCGATGTGGCCGTCACCGGCGCGGCCTTCTACGTGATGGGCCATGTGGACGGCCATCCGCTCTACAACGCCGAAGACGCGCGCCGCTGGCTGCCCGAAGACAGGCGGGTCACGCTGGCCCACAGCTTCATTGACGTGCTGGCCAGCCTGCATGCGGTCGACCCCGACGCGGTCGGCCTGGGCGGCCTGGGCAAGCCGGACGACTACATCGGCCGGCAGCTGAAGACCTGGTACCGGTCCTGGAATGCGTCGATCGAGGGGGCGCAATACGACGACCCGCGCGCCCATGCGCTGCAGCAGTATTTTCTGGCCCACACGCCCGACCAGGGCCCGGCGCGGGTGGTGCATGGCGACTACGGCCTGCACAACACCCTGGTGGGTGCCGACGGCCGGATCGCGGCGGTGGTGGACTGGGAGATCTCCACGCTGGGCGACCCGCTGGCCGACCTGGCCTATGCGCTGAACCAATGGGCCGAGCCGGGCGACCCGCCGTCGGTGCGCAAGGTGCCGCCCACCACGCTGCCGGGCTTTCCGCCCCGGCGCGCGCTGGCAGAGCGCTATGGCCAGCGCACCGGGCGCGACCTGTCGCGGCTGGATTTCTACATCGGCTTCAACCGCTGGAAATCGGCCGCCATCGTGCATGGCGTCTACGCCCGCTACCTGGAGGGCAAGAAGAGCACCGTGGGCGTGGACCTGGACGGCCTGCTGCGTTCGATCCAGGAGTCACTGGCGCTGGCCGAGGCCGCGGTGCACCGGCTGGAGCGCGGCGCGTGAGTGCTGCGCCCGCCGACGCGCAGGCCGGCCCCTTTGCCGGCCTGAAGGTGATCGACTGCGCCAGCTACATCGCCGCGCCGGCCGCCGCGATGCTGCTCAGCGACTTCGGCGCCGACGTGGTCAAGATCGAGCCGCCCGGCGGCGACCCGCACCGCGAGCTCTACCAGCGCGTGGGCGCGCATGACATCAGCCGCAACTTCATCTGGGACCTGAACTCGCGCAACAAGCGCAGCCTGAGCCTCGACCTGAAACAGCCGGCCGGCCAGGCCGTGCTGCACCGGCTGGTGGCCCAGGCCGATGTGTTCATCACCAACCTGCCGCTGCCGGTGCGCGGCCGCCTGGGCATAGGCGCCGGGCAACTGCGGCCGCTGAACCCGCGCCTGGTCTATGCGTCGATGACCGGCTATGGCGAGACCGGCCCCGAGGCGGCCAAGTCGGCCTTCGACGTGACCGCCTACTGGGCCCGCTCGGGCCTGATGGACCTGGTGCGCACCGACAACAGCACCCCGCCCACCCGACCGGTGGCCGGCATGGGCGACCACCCCAGCGCCACCACGCTGTTTGCCGGCATCACGATGGCGCTGTACCGGCGCGAGCGCACCGGCCTGGGCGGCGAGGTGCGCAGCTCGCTGATGGCCAACGGCTTGTGGTCCAACGCCATCCAGGTGCAGGCCCAGTTGAGCGGGGCCCGCTTTGCGCCGCGCCAGGGCCGGCATGCCTCGCCCAACCCACTGAGCAATATCTACCGCTGCGCCGACGAGCGCTGGCTCAGCCTGGTGATCCTGAACGAGGCCCGCCAATGGCCGGCGCTGCTGGACGTGCTGGGGCTGGCGGTGCTGGCGCAAGACCCGCGCTTTGCCACGCCCGAGGCCCGCGCCACCCACCCGGCCACGCTGATCGCGGCCTTGGACGCGGCCTTCGCGCAGCGCGACCTGGCCACCTGGACGGCACAGCTCAATCTGGCCGGCATCACCTTCGGCGTGGTGGCCACGCTGGACGACATGGCCGACGACGCGCAGATGCAGGCCACCGGCGCGCTGCTGCCCTGCCCCCACCACGGCGGGCTGACCGTGGCCAGCCCGCTGTCGCTGGACGGCAGCCCCCAGCGCCCCCCGGGCCCGGCGCCCACGCTGGGCCAGCACAGCACCGAGCTGCTGCGCGAGGCCGGCTGGCCCGAGGCCGAAATCGCCCGCCTGATCGACGCCGCGGTGGTCTTCGGCCCCGCCTGAGCAGCCGCCCCTTTCCCTTCCCCCACCGGAGACAGCGCATGACCCAGCCGACCTTCGAAACCCTGCTCTACAGCGTTGACGACGGCATTGCCACCATCACGCTGAACCGGCCCGACAAGCTCAACGCCTTCAACACCCAGATGCGCGACGAACTGATCGCGGTGTTCGACACCACCGACGCCGACGACGCGGTGCGGGCGGTGATCATCACCGGCGCCGGCCGCGCCTTCTGCGCCGGGGCTGACCTGTCGGCCGGCGGCAAGACCTTCGACTACGCCGCGCGCGGCGAATCGGCGCGCGACAAGTACAAAGTGGGCGAGGTCTACCGCGACGGCGGCGGCATCACCACGCTGCGCATGTTCAAGAGCCTGAAGCCGGTGATCGGCGCGATCAACGGCGCGGCGGTGGGCATCGGCATGACCATGCAGCTGCCGATGGACATCCGCCTGGCCAGCACCGAGGCCCGCTTCGGCTTCGTCTTCGCCCGCCGCGGCATCACGCCCGAGGCCGCGTCCACCTGGTTCCTGAGCCGGCTGGTGGGCATGCAGACCGCGCTGGAATGGTGCTTCACCGGCCGCCTCTTCAATGCCCAGGAGGCGCTGGACAAAGGCCTGGTGCGCAGCCTGCACGCCCCGGCCGACCTGCTGCCGGCGGCGCGCGCGCTGGCCCGCGAGATCGCCGACAACACCGCGCCGGTGTCGATTGCGCTGACCCGCCAGATGCTGTGGCACATGGCCGGCCAACCCCATCCGATGATGGCGCACCGGGTGGACAGCCGGGCGATCCAGGCGCGCGGCCAGTCGGCCGATGCGCGCGAGGGCGTCAGCAGCTTCCTCGAGAAGCGCACGCCCCGCTACCCCAACAAGGTGTCCACCGACATGCCGGGCTTCTTCCCCTGGTGGGACGAGCCTGGGTTCGAGTGAGCCGGCGCCCGCGATGCACAACGCCACACTGCCCTCGGCCACCGCCCGTGCGCCTGCGCTGGAAGACTTCGATGTACTGATCGTCGGCGCCGGCATCTCCGGCCTGGGCGCGGCCTGCCACCTGCAGCAGCAGTGCGCCGGCCAGCGCTACCTGATCCTCGAATCTCAGGCTGGCTACGGCGGCACCTGGCGCACCCACCGCTACCCTGGCATCCGCAGCGACAGCGACCTGTTCACCTTCGGTTACCGCTTCAAGCCCTGGATGGGCAAGCCCATCGCCACCGCCGCCGAGATCCTGGCCTACCTGGGCGAGGTGATCGCCGAGCACCGGCTGGCGCCGCACATCCGCTACCGGCACGGCATCACCGCAGCGCGCTGGTCCAGCGCCAAGCAACGCTGGACTGTCGAGGCCACGCGGCCGGGCGCCGACAGCGTCACGCCCGAAGCGGTGCACTTCAAGGCCCGCTTCCTGTGGATGTGCCAGGGCTACTACCGCCATGCCGAGGGCTACACCCCGGAGTGGCCGGGCATGGCGCAGTTCAAAGGCCGCATCGTGCATCCGCAGGCCTGGCCCGAGGGCCTGGACCTGGCCGGCCAACAGGTGGTGGTGGTCGGATCGGGCGCCACCGCGGCCACGCTGATCCCGGCCATTGCCGGCCAGTGCGCGCATGTGACGATGCTGCAGCGCAGCCCCACCTTCTTCATCACCGGCCGCAACGCCAACGAGCTGGCCGACACGCTGCGCCAGCTCGACATCCCGGCCGAATGGACGCATGAGATCGTGCGCCGCAAGGTGCTGTTCGACCAGGCCAACTTCACCCGGCGCTGCGTGGCCGAGCCCGAGCTGGTGCGGCAAGAGCTGCTGGCGGGGGTGCGCACCGCGCTGGGCCCCGGCCTGGAGGCCGAGGTGGACAAGCACTTCAACCCGCGCTACCGGCCCTGGCAGCAGCGCATCGCCTTCGTGCCCGATGCCGACCTGTTCAAGGCCATTCGCTCGGGCCAGGCCTCGGTGGTGACCGACCAGATCGAGACCTTCACCGAAACCGGTATCCAGCTGCAATCGGGCCAGCACCTGGCGGCCGACCTGGTCGTCAGCGCCACCGGCTTCCACCTGAATGTGCTGGGCGACATCGCCTTCGAGATCGACGGCCAGGCGCTGGACTATGCCGAGACCGTCACCTGGCGCGGCGCGATGTTCAGCGGCGTGCCCAACCTGGCCTGGGTCTTCGGCTACCTGCGCGCCAGCTGGACCCTGAAAGCCGATCTGATGGGCGACTTTGTCTGCCGGCTGCTGCAACACATGGACGCCCTGGGCGCGCACAGCGTGCTGCCGAGGCTGCGGCCGCAGGACCAGGGCATGGCGCTGGCGCCCTGGATCACCCCTGACAACTTCAACCCGGGCTACCTGAACCGGGGCGTGGCCCTGCTGCCACAGCAAGGCAGCCACCCGCCCTGGCTGCACAGCCAGGACTACGCCGCCGAGCGCCACGAACTGCCGGCGGCCGACCTGGACGACGGCACGCTGGTCTACCGCTGAGCGCAGGCGCCGCCCGCCTGCTTATTCATGCCCATGCCCGCCCCGCACACCGAAACCCCCCGCCCGTTGCGCCGGCCACCGCCCTGGCACCGGTCGGCCTGGTTCGATGTGCTGCAGTTCGGCCTGCTGGCGCTGGCCCTGGGCTGGCTGATCGTGCATGGCGCGCAGAGCATGAACTACCAGTGGAAGTGGGACAAGATGCCGCGCTACCTGCTGCGGGTAGTCGACGGCGAACTGATCTGGGGGCCGCTGATCAAGGGCCTGGGCGTCACCTTGCGCATTGCCGCGCTGGCCGGGCTGCTGGGCCTGTTGATCGGCCTGGCCACCGCGCTACTGCGCCTGTCCCGGTCGGTGCTGGGCACGGCACTGGCCTGGGTCTATACCGAGCTGATCCGCAACACGCCGATCCTGGTGCAGATGCTGATCATGTACTTCATCGTTGCAGCGGCGCTGGGCATCCCGCGCGACTGGGCCGGCATTCTGTGCCTGGCGCTTTACGAGGGTGCCTTTGCCGCCGAGATCATCCGCGGCGCGGTCCTGGCGGTAGGCAAAGGCCAATGGGAAGCCGGGCTGAGCCTGGGCTTTGCCGAGCGCGACCTGTACCGCGACATCGTGCTGCCCCAGGCCCTGCCGCTGATGCTGCCGCCGCTGGGCGGGGTGCTGGTCAACCTGGTCAAGCATTCGGCGGTGGTCAGCGTGATCGCGGTGTTCGACCTGACCACCCAGGCCCGCACGCTGGTGTCCGACACCTACATGGCCTTCGAGATCTGGCTGACGACTGCTGCGATCTACCTGGCCGTCACCATCACCCTGTCGCTCGGCGTGGCTTGGCTGGAGCGGCGCTACCGGGTCGGCTGACCCCCAAGCGCGCAGATACTGTGCTGGTTTGCAAGCCCCAAAGGAGATTGTCATGAACCACTGGAAACGGCGCCTGGGCGCGGCCACTCTGGCCTTGCTGGGCCTGCTTTGCTTCGCCCCGGCGCAGGCGCAGGACAACCTGGTCGACACCATCAAGAAGCGAGGCAGGCTGCAGGTGGGGGTGGGCAGCTTCGTGCCCTGGGCGATGCGCGACAAGCAGGGCCAATGGGTGGGTTTCGAGGTGGACGTGGCCACCAAGCTGGCCAAGGACATGGGCGTGCAGATCGAGCTGATGCCCACCGCCTGGGACGCCATCATCCCGTCGATGATCGCCAGCAAGTTCGACATGCTCAACGGCATGACGATCACCGCGCCGCGCAAGGAGCAGATCGATTTCAGCCAGCCCTATGCGGTGTCGGGCCAGGGTGTGGCGGCGTCCAAGCAGGCGGCCGGCAAGCTGAAGTGGCCGGACGACTACAACAGCGCCGACGTCACCTTCGCCTGCCGCCGCGGCATCGCCGCCTGCAAGCTGATCGAGGAGCGCTGGCCCAAGGCCACGCTGCGCCAGTTCGACGACGATGCCATCGCCTTCCAGGAGGTGATCAACGGCAATGCCCATGCGGTGATCTCCAGCGAGCCCAAGCCGACCTTCTTCACGCTGAAGAACCCCGACCGGCTGTTCAAGCCGAGCGCGGTGAATGTCAGCAATGGCGAAGACGGCTTTGGCGTGCGCAAGGGCAACCCGGCGATGCTGGCCTACCTGAATGACTGGATCAGCAAGAACAAGGACTGGCTGCAGCAGCGCCACAGCTACTGGTTCAAGACCCAGGACTGGGCCGCGCTGGTACCGCAATAGGCATGCCGATGCTCAGCCTGCCAGCGCGGCCGGCGCCGCGCCGCCGCCCGGCGGCGGCGCGCCGCTGGGGCTGGCTGGACAGCCTGCTGCTGGCCCTGCTGGCCGCCGCTGCGGCCGGTCTGGCCTGGCGCGTGAACAGCGTCTTCGTCTACCGCTGGGACTGGCACAGCATCTGGCCCTTCATCCTGCGCTTCGACAGCGCCAGCGGCCGCTGGGTGTCCAACCTCTTGCTCGACGGCCTGCTCACCACCTTGCGGCTGGCGTTGTGGGGCATCCTGCTGGCCGGCGTGATCGGCGCCGGGATGGGCTGGGCCCGCAGCAGCCAGCGCCTGTTCTGGCGCCTGATCGGCGGCGCCTATGTGATGCTGGTGCGCAACATCCCGCCCATCGTCTTCGTCTTCATCTTTGTCTATTTCATCGCCAGCCAGATCATGCCCACGCCGGGCCTGGCCGACCGGGTGCAGGCCTGGCCGGCGCTGGCGCAAGGCGCCGTGAGCCTGCTGTTCGGGCCGCTGCGCCTGCTCGACAACTTCGTGCTGGGCCTGCTTTGCCTGGCGGTGTTCTCGGGCGCCTATGTCACCGAAATCGTGCGCGCCGGCATCCAGTCGGTGCCGGCAGCGCAGATCGAGGCCGGCCACAGCCTGGGTTTGTCCAGACCGGACATCCTGCGCTTCATCGTGCTGCCCCAGGCCTGGCGCAATGTGCTGCCGCCGCTGGCCGGGCAGTTCATCCAGTTGATCAAGGATTCTTCGCTGGTGTCGCTGGTCTCGATCCAGGAGCTGACCTTTGCCGCCCAGGATGTGCAGGTCACGACCCAGCGGGTGTTCGAGGTTTTCGTCCTGGTCGCGCTGGTCTACCTGGTGCTGTGCGGCACGCTGTCGCGCCTGTTCGCGGGCCTGGAGCGCCACTACGCCAAAGCCGCATGACGCCCCCCATCATCGATCTGCAGGCCGTCAACAAATGGTTTGGCGAGCAGCATGTGCTGCGCGACGTCAGCCTGCAGGTGCAGCGCGGCCAGCGCCTGGTGATCTGCGGCCCCTCGGGCTCGGGCAAGTCCACGCTGATCCGCTGCATCAACCGGCTGGAGGCGCATGACAGTGGCGTGATCACCGTCGATGGGGTCGAGTTGAACCAGGACACCACCCATGTCAGCGCCATCCGCCGCGACGTGGGCATGGTGTTCCAGCACTTCAACCTGTTCCCGCACCTGTCGGTGCTGGAGAACTGCGCCTTGCCGCAGATCCGGGTGCGTGGCACGCCGCGCGCCGAGGCCGAGGCCAAGGCCATGGACTACCTGCGCCGGGTGCAGATCCCCGAACAGGCCGGCAAGCGGCCGGGCCAGCTGTCGGGCGGGCAGCAGCAGCGCGTGGCCATCGCCCGCTCGCTGTGCATGGAGCCCAAGGTGATGCTGTTCGACGAGCCCACTTCGGCGCTGGACCCGGAAATGATCAAGGAGGTGCTCGACGTGATCGTCGACCTGGCCCAATCGGGCATGACGATGATCTGCGTGACGCATGAAATGGGCTTTGCCCGCAAGGTGGCCGACATGGTGGTCTTCATGGACGCCGGGCGCATCGTCGAGCAGGCGCCACCCGAGCAGTTGTTCAACCGACCCCAATCGGATCGCACCCGGCTCTTCCTGAGCCAGATCCTGTCGCATTGAACCCGCCGCGCGCCCTGCCCCCGTCCTTGAACCGAGCAGCATCACCATGTCGGATTTTTTAAAGAATGCCTGGTACGTCGCCGCACTGTCCGGCGAAGTGGGCCGCAGCCTGCAGCCGCTCAAGCTGCTGGGTGAGGCGGTAGTGGTCTACCGCACCCAGGACGGCCTGCCGGTGGCGCTGGAAGACGCCTGCCCGCACCGCAAACTGCCCCTGTCGATGGGCCGCCTCAAGGGCGACGCGGTGGAGTGCGGCTACCACGGCCTGACCTTCAACCGCAGCGGCCAGTGCATCGACGCCGCCACCCAGGACCGCATCCCGCCCAAGGCCCGGGTGCGCAGCTACCCGGTGCGCGACCGCTACGGCCTGCTGTGGATCTGGATGGGTGAACCGGCCGGCGCACTGACGCAAGACGTGATCGACATCCCGGACCACGACAACCCGGCCTGGCACCTGACCCCCGGCGACCGCCTGCACTGCGCCTGCCACTACCTGTGGCTGGTGGACAACCTGCTCGACCCGTCGCATGTGGCCTGGGTGCATCGCGGCTCTTTTGCCGGCGCGGGCACCGACCGCACGCCACTGGAACTGAGCGTGACCGACACCGGCGTGATCAGCAGCCGCTGGTTGCTGAACCAGCCGCCACCGCCCTTCTACGCCCCGCTGGTCAAGTTCAAGGGCCCGGCCGACCGGCTGCAGCACTACGAGGTGCGCTACCCCTCGGTGGCGATCAACAAGAGCGTCTACACCCCGGCAGGCGCCGGTGGCCCGGGCAGCGTGGACGCACCCGACACCTACCGCATGGTGTCGTACAACTTCCTCACCCCGGTCGACGACGACCACACCCTGTACTTCTGGCTGCAGCACCGCAACACCGACCCGCAGGACGAGGGCATCACCCAGCGCAATGCCAGCGGCGCCAAGGCCGCCTTCGAGGAAGACCGGCTGATCCTGGAGGCGGTGCACCAGGGCATGAAGCACA
>JANNZD010000207.1:0-12538 GCA_031410435.1 Betaproteobacteria bacterium
GTGCCCACGGTGAAGCAGACCTTCGAGATGATCGCCGGCGAGGACCTGCCCGGCCCGCTGCGCGAGCTCGCTCAACATGCGCGCAAGGGCCTGAAGGAGGGCTATGTCAAGCCCACCAAGCGGGTCTTCGACAACAGCAAGGTGTCGGACCACTTTGCCATCATCCCCACGCTGCAGGCTCCGCGCAGCCTGACCGAGATCGAGGCCAAGCTCTACGACATGGTGGTCAAGCGCTTCATCGCGGTGTTCTACCCCTCGGCCGAGTTCATGGTCACCACCCGCATCACCCTGGTGGCGGGCCAGCATTTCCAGACCAATGGCAAGGTGCTGGTCAACCCGGGCTGGCTGGCGGTCTACGGCAAGGAGGCCCAGGACGAGGACGCCAACCTGGTGCCGGTCAGCGCCAACGAGCCGGTGGCCAACGAGTATGTCGACATCAATGCGCTCAAGACCAAGCCGCCGGCGCGCTACACCGAGGCCACCTTGCTGAGCGCGATGGAGGGCGCCGGCAAGCTGATCGACGACGACGAGTTGCGCGAGGCCATGGCCGAGAAAGGCCTGGGTACGCCTGCTACCCGGGCCCAGGTGATCGAGGGCCTGATCGCCGAAAAGTACATCCTGCGCGAGGGCCGCGAGCTCTGCCCCACCGCCAAGGCCTTCCAGCTGATGACCCTGCTGCGCGGCCTGGCCATCGAGGACCTGACCAAGCCCGAGCTCACCGGCAACTGGGAATACCAGCTGGCCGAGATGGAGCATGGGCGGCTGTCGCGCCAGGCCTTCATGAAGGACATCGCGGCGATGGCCGAGCGCATCGTGCGCAAGGCCAAGGAGTACGACCGCGACACCATCCCCGGCGACTACGCGACCTTGGCCACGCCCTGCCCCAACTGCGGCGGGGTGGTCAAGGAGAATTACCGGCGTTTTACTTGTACCGGGGCCGATGGCAAGTCTGAAGGTTGTGGTTTCAGCATGACCAAGATCCCGGCCGGCCGCAGCTTCGAGCTGCCCGAGGTGGAGACCTTTCTGCGCGACAAGAAGGTGGGGCCGCTGGAGGGCTTCCGGTCCAAGGCGGGCTGGCCCTTCAGCGCAGAACTGAAGCTGGTGCATGACGACGAGATCAAGAACTGGAAGCTGGAGTTTGACTTTGGCGACGATGCCAAGGGCGCCGCTGGCGAGGCCGAGACCATCGACTTCAGCGGCCAGCCGTCCTTCGGCGCCTGCCCCAAGTGCAAGGGCCATGTCTACGAGCATGGCAGCAACTACGCCTGCCAGCATGCGGTGAGCGCGCCGGTGACCTGCGACTTCAAGACCGGCAAGATCATCCTGACCCAGCCAGTGGCGGCCGAGCAGGTGACCAAGCTGCTGGCCACCGGCAAGACCGACCTGCTGGAAGGCTTTGTGTCTAACCGCACCAAGCGCAAGTTCAAGGCACGGCTGGCCTGGGACGAAGGGGAAGGCAAGGTCACTTTCGAGTTCGAGCCCCGCGCGGCCAAGTTCCCGGCCAAGGCGGGTGCCAGCGCGGCGGGGGCAGCCGCGGCGCCGGCCTACAAGGCGGCCTACAAGGCCGCAGCCAAGAAGGCGCCGGCCAAAAAGGCCGCGCGCAAGGTGGCCAAGAAGTGAGCGCCGCCGCTGCGCCGTGCGGGCGCGAAGGGTTGGCCGGCTGGCAGCCGACGCTGGCGAGGCCGCTTGACCCTTGACGACCCGGCGCCCGGCGCCGGCGCGCGACCCAGCCCACGCAGGACAGCCGGCTGATGTCCTGGATCGTCTTCAACAAGCTGCTGGCCATCTTCTGCACCGTGGGCCTGGGCTGGCTGGCCGGGCGCATGCGCTGGCTGGGCGAGCCCGTGGGCGGGGTCGACCCGGCGCGGCTGCTGGGCAATGCGGCCTTCTATATCTTCGTGCCGGCCTTGCTGTTCCGCACCACCGCGCGGCTGCAGATCTCGGCCATGCCCTGGGCCACGGTGTTGGCCTATTTCGGGCCGGTGCTGCTGATCCTGCTGGTGGTGTATGGCGCCGGCCGCTGGCGGCAACGCGGCCAACGCGCCGCCGACCTGGACGCCGGCGAGCGTGCCGCAGCCGCGCCGACCGCGCGTTCGATCGCGGCGGTGTTCGGCAATTCGGTGCAGGTGGGCATCCCGCTGTCGGGGGCGCTGTTCGGCGAGGCCGGGCTGGGCATCCACATCGCGCTGACCAGCGTGCATGCGCTGATCCTGCTGTCTACGCTGACCATCCTGGTGGAGCTGGACCTGGCCCGTGCCCGCGCCGCCCACGATGCCAGCGCCGGCCTGCTGCGCACGCTGCGCAACACCGTGCGCAACACGCTGATCCACCCGGTGGTGCTGCCGGTGCTGGCCGGCCTGGGCTGGAACGCCACCGGCTGGCCGCTGCCCGGACCGCTGGATGAGACCCTGCAGCTGCTGGGCACCGCGGTGGCGCCGCTGTGCCTGGTGCTGATCGGCATCACCCTGGCCTATACCGCCGGCCGCACGGTGTTCGGCGCGGTGCGCAGCGCGTTGCTGATCTCGGGGCTCAAGCTGCTGGCCTTGCCGGCCACGGTGCTGGCGGTGGCGCACTGGGGCCTGGGCCTGTCCGGCCTGCCGCTGCAGGTGGCGGTGATGATGGCCGCGCTGCCCACCGGCAGCAATGCGCTGATCTTCGCCCAGCGCTACCGTTGCTTCGAGGCCGAAGCCACCACCACCATCGTGCTGTCGACGCTGGGCTTCGTGCTGACGGCGCCGCTCTGGCTGGCGCTGCTGGCCTGGGTGGGCTGAGCGCTGAGCCTCAAGCGCCGCCGGTATGCGTTTCGCGCGGGTCATTGCCGACCACGCTGGACATCACCCGCTGGTCCTTATTGAAGGTCACCGAGAACACTTTGGGCACGCCGCTGTCGATGAAGCGCCAGTCCCAGATCTCCTCGTCCGGCTTGAGCGCGAAGCGCTGGGTCTTGGCCGGCTTGCCCAGCATCGCGCGCACCTCGTTCTTCGACAGGCCGGGCAGCACCTTGGCGAAATTGGCCGGTGTCAGCAACTGGCGCAGCGCGCTCATCTTGCCGTCCGCGCCGATCGTGATCAGGTAGTTGGTCGTGCCCTCGGGCTGGCGCGGGTACTCCATGATCTTGCTGCCGTCGGCCTTCTCGGTGATGGTCACCGGGTCACCGAACTGCTGGCGCACATCGGCCTCGGTGGCCACGCCTTCTTCCAGTTTCTCGATGCGCTTGGCATCGCAGGCCAGCAGCAGGGCGGTGGTCAGCAGGATCAGGGGCAGGGTGCGCATCGGGGCCTCGGGCGGACAGGATCGACCGCATTCTGCGCCCGCGCGGTGCTGCACTCGGGCCTGGCCGGGACGCTGCGCTGCGTGCCTGGCGACAAGGCCCGGCCGATCTGGGAAAATCGCGGCATGACCCCCACCGACATCCCTGCCTACATGGCCCATGTGGGCGTGGCCGCCCGCGCTGCCGCCGGCAGCATGGCTTCAGCCAGCACCGCGGCCAAGAACCTGGCGCTGCGGGCCCTGGCGCGCCGCCTGCGCGAAGGCGCGGCCGCGCTGGCCGAGGCCAATGCGGTCGACCTGGCCGCCGGCCGGGCGGCCGGCCTGGCCGGCCCCTTGCTGGACCGGCTGAAGCTGGATGCGGCCGCCATCGCCACGGTGGCCGAGGGCTGCGAGCAGCTGGCCGCGATGCCCGACCCGATCGGCGAGATCACTGGCGTCAAGCGCCGGCCCTCGGGCATCAGCGTGGGCCAGATGCGGGTGCCGCTGGGTGTCTTCGGCATGGTCTACGAGAGCCGGCCCAATGTCACCATCGAGGCCGCGTCGCTGGCCATCAAGAGCGGCAACGCGGCCATCCTGCGCGGCGGCAGCGAGGCCTTGCACAGCAACCTGGCGCTGTGGGCCCTGGTGCAGGCCGCGCTGGTCGAGGCCGGCCTGCCGGCCGACGCGGTGCAGCTGGTGCAGACCACCGACCGCGCCGCGGTGGGCCAGCTGATCACCATGCCGCAGTATGTGGACTTGATCATCCCGCGCGGCGGCAAGGGCCTGATCGAGCGCATCAGCGCCGAGGCCCGGGTGCCGGTGATCAAGCACCTGGACGGCAACTGCCATGTCTATGTGGACGCCGAGGTCGACCTGGCGCAGGCGCTGCGCGTCACCGACAACGCCAAGACCCAGAAGTACAGCCCCTGCAATGCGGCCGAATCGCTGCTGGTGCACCAGGCCCAGGCCACGGCCTTTCTGCCGCGTATCGGGGCGGTGTTCGCGGCCAAGGGGGTGGAGATGCGCTGCTGCCCGGCCGCCCGGGCGCTGCTGTCGGGCCTGCCCGGGGCGGTGCTGGTCGATGCCACCGAGGCCGACTGGGCCGAGGAATACCTGGCGCCGGTGATCAGCATCAAGGTCGTGGCGGGCCTGGACCAGGCCATTGACCACATCAACCGTTACAGCTCGCACCACACCGATGCGATCCTGACGACCAACCACCCGAACGCGATGCGCTTCCTGCGCGAGGTCGACTCGGCCAGCGTGATGGTCAATGCCAGCACCCGCTTTGCCGACGGCTTCGAATACGGCCTGGGTGCCGAGATCGGCATCTCGACCGACAAGTTCCACGCCCGCGGCCCGGTCGGCCTGGAAGGCCTGACATCGATGAAGTGGGTGGTGCTGGGGCAGGGCGAGGTGCGGGGCTGAGGGCAGACAAAGCCGCTGCCCGCGGTTTCGGCTGGAGGCAGCCCCGGGTCAGCGCCGGCCTGATTGAATTGCTCAGAAGCCGGAGGACCAGGCCAGCGCCATCTCGCGCGAGCGGCTGCCGGCACCCAGCCGGTCGGCCCCCATGCGCAGGCTCAGTCCCTGCCAGGCCAGCGTGCCGGTCAGGCGGGCTTCGTGCAGGCGCCATTGCGCGCCCAGATCGACCGGGCCGATCCGCCCTTGCCATTGCACGGCTGGCAACAGGTCGAGGCCTGGCCTGTGGTCCAGCACAAGCGACCAGGACTGGCCGGTGGCTGTGGCCAGGCCGATCACCCCTGTGCTGCGCCAGGCACGGCGGTTGCTGGCGGGCTGCTGGCTGTTCTGACCTTCGACCAAGGGGCCGTAGACCAGAAAACCAGCAGCGTCGGTCGTCTGTCGGTCGGTTTGCAGCGAAAGGGTCTGGCGCGGAATACCCGGCCAGCGCAGCCAGCCCCCATCGCGCAGCGTGAGCGAGCCAAACCAGCCGTCAGCCTGCTGGTGTGCTATCACCAGCCCCGGCAACAGGCCCAGGCCTTGGGCGGCGCGGGCCTGCTGGTAGGGGAATGCCAGGCCGTCAAAGACCTGCAGGGTCTCGACCTGCGCGGTATAGCGCGGGGCCCCTGCGGTGTCTGCGGCCTGGTAGGCCACGGTGCCGTCGGCGCTGCGCTCACGCCAGCGTGACAGGCGCAGCAGCTGCAAGGACGGCGTCAGCGTCCAGCCCGGCCCAGGCGACCAGCGTCGGCGCAGTTCCAGCCCGGCGCCGATGAAGCCCTCGTACGCCACCTTGACCGCCCAGCGCGTGTCCATCGTCGGGGCCTGGCCACTGCTGGCCTGTTTTGCCAGTGCCAGGGCCCCGTCGCTGGCCACCAGGCTCAGGGTGCTGCGCGCCAGCAGCGACCAGCCCCAGCCGCTGTGGGCATCATCGCGGGCAAGCGCCACGCTGTCGTCCAGATAGGCCAGGTTGCGCCCGCTGCGCGGCATCACCGCCGACCAGCCCGGGTCGCCCAGGGCCGACAAGGGCAGGGCGTCGCAGTGGTGGTCGGACGCCAGTTCCAGGCGCCAGACTGCGGGCGCCGCTGCAGCCACGGCGCCCCAGGCTGCAGCGCCGGCCATCGCGCATGCCCTTGCGTATGCCAGCGCGTGCGCCCGGGCGGCCGCCAGCGCGGTCGCCGCGCGGCTGGCACCGCGCCGGGCCAGGCCGGCGGGGCGCGGGTTCACAGGCCGATGTCCAGCGAGGTGGTGCTGCCGTCGGTATAGGTGATGAGCCCGCTGTCGAGGTTGAGGCTGCCGATCTCGCTAGTGCCGCCGGCGGTCAGCTTGACGATCGTGTCACCGTCGGTCCAGGCCATGGCCAGGTTGGCCACCGATTCGGTGAGCTTGAAGCTCCGGGATGGCTTGGCTGCGGTGCCACTCTGGGTGGCGTCGATATTGACCACACTGCGCGTCCTGCCGCCGGCCGTCGATTTGTACTGGGCCGTGGCGCTGGGGTTGAGTGTCGTGTGGCTGTCGGTCCAGGCGCTGACGCCCAGGCTCAGCACCATCACCGGCCGGCCGGGTGCAGTGACGGTGCCGCTGATGCTGACCGCCTCGGTGTAGCCGTTGCTGGTAGACAGCGGCTTGCTGGCGTCGAAGCCCGTCGCATGGCCGGTGGCCTTGGCGCTTATCCTGCCGACGAAGAAGTCGCTGCTGGTGCCGGCTGCTATGGTCGACAGCGTGCCGGTGAAGTCGACCAGCGTCGGGACGCTCTGGGTGCCGCTCAAGTCCCAGAGCGAACTGCCGGCCGACACTGCGCCTTCGACAGCGGCGCTGGCGGTCTCGAAGCGCAGATCGAAGGCTGCGTCGCTGAGGTCGAAGTCAGTGCCGCTGCGGCAAAGGCTGCTCGCCTTCGGCGAGGTCGGCGCGACCGGCCTGCAAAAGGCGTCGTAGGCCACCGGCATCAGCTTGGCGCTGGCAGATTTGACGGCCAAGCTGCTGATGGTTTGCCCTGCTGCGTCAAGCGCCTTGATCGAGCCCTCAAGCGTCAGTGCGACAACGGTATTGCCGGACGCGTCGCGCTGCCCGGTGGCGTTGGCCGTCACCGGCTGGCGCATGCCTCTCAGCGCCGAACCCTTCCATTCGAAACCTGCCGGCATGTCCCCCGCGATGGTGAATCCGTCGGGGCTGCCATTGCTGCGGAATTTGGGGGTGACCGTGCCAGTGACGACGCCCGCAGCAATGTCCACCGGCGTATCTGCCAGATCGACGATGTTGAGCACCTGGCCGTTGACCAGATTGGTGCTGATCGAGTCGCAGTTGTCACTGGCCGGGCAGTTGAGCTTGGCGACCAGCTTTCGGGCAATGGCCTTCCAGGTGTAGCTTCCGTCGGCGTTGGGCGTCAGCACATAGGAGTGGCGGAAGAAGGACCGCGTGTAGGGCGTGCCGGCACCCGGATTGAGCACTGACTGGCTCACGAAGTAGGCCACATTGCACAGCATCAGGGCGGCCTTGCTGCTGCCGGCCACCGGCGCGGCGCTCAGCTTGGCGTCGGTGAACAAGCTGCAAAACGACGTGACATTGCTGGTGAAGGGGTAGGAGCCATCCCCGTTGGTGAAACCGGGGAATGCAGACACACTGGTCTGGCTGCCGAGGCCGGCATTGAAGGCATTGAACATCTCCAGGCCCTTCAACAGCACGGCGCTGTCGACCACCAGCCCGGCGGCCGGCACATAGGCCGCAGTCATCGCATCCCGGAGCTTCACGGCCTGCGCGTTGACAGCGCCGTTGGCGGCAGCCTGCAGCCCGCCCCGGCTGAACATCGCGCGCCAGTCGCTGGTCATGTCGTTGAACATCAGCTTGGCTGCGGCGATGCCGGCGGCCAGGGCATTCACCGGCGGCGTCGTGCCGGCGCTGGCAGACGTGCAGGCACTGCCGCTGCAGCCCAGATTGGCGACGATAGCGGTCACCAGCGACGAGGCGACCTGGCCGGCCAAGGTATTCGACGACGCCAGCACCTTCTGCACTGCGCCGTTGAGGGCCAGCGAGATATCGGTGGCGCCAGCGTCGCCGCCGGTCAGCTTGAGGGACGATGCATTGGCGGCTGCGGACAGCGCATCGACCACGCATCGGGTCTTGTCGCCGCCGCTGCTGCGTGCGCTGCAACCCAGGGCACCGTCGCTGGCCAGCTGCGACACCGAGGCCAGCATCACCGCCAGCTTCTGCTGCTCGGGTGTGGCGTTGGCCACCGCCGAAACCACCGCCACATTGCGCGGGTCGAAGCCCAGCAGCTGGCTGACCGTGGACAGCGCCTGCGTGGCGTTGCCCGCCGTCACGCCGCCGCTGGCCTTGGCCGCAGCCGACACCGCCATCTCGGAGAAAGGCGTCACCGTTGCCGATGTGCTGACGGCGCCGCTGCTTGCAGGCAGCAGCAGCGCCCGCATGCTGAAGCCGGCCGGCAGCGGCTGCGCCTGGCCGGTGACTTCGTCGGCATGGGTGGTGTTGGCGGTGGCCGTGACCTTGATGACATAGGGCTGGTCCTTGGTGCCGGCAAAGCTCAAGCTGTAGCTGCCGTCGGCCTTGGTCAGCACCGGCGTGGCCAGCAGGCCCACCGGGTCTATGCTGCCGTCGGCCGCCTTGACCGGGTGCACATTGACTTCTGCGTTGGCCATCAGGCCCTTGGCCGCCGTGCCGCTCAGGCTCACGGCCGCGCTGTTGTCTGTCGGCGTCGAAGTGCCGCCACTCCCGCCGCAGGCTGACAAGATTGAAACGGCTGCCAGGCTGGCAGTGACTTTCATGCGCATGTTGTTGCTCCCTGATCATGCGGCTCGGGCGATGCATCGATGCATTCAACCCGCCGCTTTCCTGACACCGGGCCTACCTACTGGCCCGGACCCTTGGCTGGGATCGTGGCACAGGGGCTCAAGCTTTTGTCGGGGTGCACGCCGCTGGCTCAGCAATGTTCACGAGGCGCTGCGATGGCTTCGATCCGGGGTCGGGGCTGATGCGCGGCCGGCACGCTGGGCAGTGCAACCCAGCGCGACGTTATGCTCGCTGGCATGCACCCATCCCTACGCCCGATGACCGCTCTGGTGCTGTTCTCCGGAGGCCAGGATTCCACCGCCTGCCTGGCCTGGGCGCTGGAGCGCTTTGCCCGGGTCGAGACGGTCGGCTTCGACTACGGCCAGCGCCATCGCGTCGAGCTCGATTGCCGCTTGATCGTGCGCGATCAGCTGGCCACCCATTTCCCGCATTGGGCCGACAGGCTGGGCGAGGACCACCTGCTGGACCTGCGCCTGCTGGGCCAGCTGTCGGACAGCGCGCTGACATCCGAGCGTGCCATTGAACTGGCCGCCCATGGCCTGCCGAACACCTTCGTGCCCGGGCGCAACCTGCTGTTCCTGGCCTTCGCCGCCGCCCTGGCCTACCGGCGCAGCGCCAGCGTGCTGGTGGGCGGCATGTGCGAGACCGATTACTCCGGCTACCCCGATTGCCGCGACAACACCCTCAAGGCGATGCAGGTGGCGCTCAGCCTGGGGCTGGACACACCGATGGTGGTGGAGACCCCGCTGATGTGGCTGAGCAAGGCCCAGACCTGGGCGTTGACCCAGGCGCTGGGTGGCCAGGCGCTGATCGACCTGATCCTTGAACACACCCATACCTGCTATCTGGGCGAGCGCGGCGCGCGCCATGCCTGGGGTCACGGATGCGGCGCCTGCCCGGCCTGCCAGTTGCGCGCGGCCGGTTATCAGGCCTGGCGCTTGGCCGCATGATCGGCGACCTGCTGCCCTGGGTGGCCTTGCTGGTGCTGCTGGGCTTGTGGATGCTGGGGGCGTACAACCGCATCACGGCGCTGCGCGCGGCCGTGCTGTCGGCCTGGACCCCGGTGGACCAGCTGATCGGTGAACGTGGGCAGGCCCTGGCCCAATTGCTGGTAGACCTGGCCGAACCCCTGGCGGGTGAAGCGGCGGCGCTGGAGGCCGTGGCCCAGGCGCAGGCCCAGGTGCAGACCGCGCTGGACGCGGCGCGCCGCCGCCCGGTGGCGCCCGATAGCGTGGCCGACCTGAGCAAGGCCGATGCGGTGTTGGCGGCAGTCTGGGTGCGGGTGCTGGCGCTGGTGGAACAGCAGCCGGATCTGCGCGCCAAGCCGGCCGTGGCGCAAGCGCTGGCCACATTGACGGCCGCGCCGGCTCAGCTGGCCTTTGCGCGGCGCGTCTTCAACCAGGCCGGGGAAGCCTACAACGCTGCGACCCACCAATTCCCTACCCGCCTGCTCGGCGCGGTGTTGCGCTTTGCCGAGGCCGGGCGGCTTTGAGCCCGGCCGCCCGCCGGCCAACGTGGCCTCAGGCGCGTTCGCCCATCACCGACGCCGTGGCCACCAACTCGTCAAACATCGCCAGCGACACCTCGCCCGACATGGTGTAGGGGTCCAGATCGGCGGTGGCCGAGTACTTCAGCACCAGCGCCGGATTCAGACGCGAAATGTTCACCTGGCCCATCGACCAGCCGGCGAAGTGCCGCTCGGTGATCTCTTGGTAGCTCAGCAGCAGCAGGTCGCTGTGGCGCGGATCTTGGGCGATGCGGTTGTAAAGCGCGTTCACCGCCGCCCGCCCGCCCTCCAGGGCCTGCATGAAGATGCCGCTGTTGCTGCAATGGCAGAGCAGGCCGGTCACGCCCTGGGCGGGGTTGTTGTCCTTGCACTGGCGCAGGATGGCCAGCAGGGCGTCATGGTCCACCGCAGCAGCGGTGCGGCTTGCGTACATCAGGCGTACCAGCATGCGGGATTCTCCAAAGGCATGGCGGGCTGAAGGAGCGGGGTGCTCAAGCAGCGTTCTTCTTGGACAGCAGCGACAAGAACTCGCGCCGCAGATTGGGATCTTTCAGGAAGGCGCCACGCATCATGCTGTTGGTCATCGCGGTATCGGCGTCCTTGACGCCGCGCCAATGCATGCAGAAATGGTCGGCCTCCATCACGATCGCCAGGCCGTCGGGTTTGACCCGTTCCTGCAGCGCATCGGCCAGCATCACCACCGCCTCTTCCTGGATCTGCGGCCGGCTCATCACCCAATCGCAGACCCGCGCGTATTTGCTCAGGCCGATCAGGTTGGAATGCTCGTTGGGCAGGATGCCGATCCACACCCGGCCCACGATGGGGCACAGGTGGTGCGAGCAGGCGCTGCGCACGGTGATCGGGCCCACGATCATCAGCTCATTCAGGCGCGACGCGTTGGGGAACTCAGTGACCGCCGGCATGGGCACATAACGCCCGCGGAACACCTCCTCGATGTACATCTTGGCCACACGTTTGGCCGTCTCGCGGGTGTTGTGGTCACTCTGGGTGTCGATCACCAATGACTCCAACACCTGTTGCAGGTTGGCCTGCACCTCGGCTTTCAGCTCGGTCAGTTCACCTTCGCGGATGTGCTCGGCAATGTTGTCATTGGCGTGGTAGCGGCAATTGGCAGCCACCAGGCGGTAACGGATGCGCTGGCTGGCCGGCAGATGGGCCAGTTCTTCATCACTGCGGAAGATGCGGGGGGTGTCCGTCATGGCGGGGAGGAGTGGGCCGGTAGGGGACCTGGATTGTGCGGGCCGCACCAGATCGGCGCAAAGCAGGGGATAGACTGATTCAATGCCAATGCATGCCCCCGCACGACTGTCCAAAAACCCGTCCCCCAGCCCGTCCCCCAACCCGCCAACCCCCTCCGCGCCGCTGCACCGCTTGTTGTCAGCCACCGCTGATGCTGTGGCGGCGGTGCGCAGCGGCCGGTCATTGACGGACGTGCTGGCCCAGGTGCCGGCCGATTTGCGGGCTGGCACCCAGGCGCTCAGTTTCCAGGTGCTGCGCTGCCTGGGCGGGGCCGAGGCGGTGGTGGCGCTGATGGCACCCAAAGCCCCACCGGCGCCGGTGTATTCGCTGCTGGTCACCGCGCTGGCCTTGTTGTGGCCGGGGGATGCACCACCGCCCTATGCCGACCACACGCTGGTGGACCAAGCCGTCAGCGCTGCCCGCTTGCGCACCCCGGCAGCGGCCAATTTTGTCAACGCCGTGCTGCGGCGGTTTTTGCGTGAGCGCACTGCGCTGGTGGCGCAAGCCCAACGCAGCCCGGTGGCGGCCTACAACCACCCGCTGTGGTGGGTTGAGCGGCTGCGGCAAGACTGGCCGCAGCATTGGCAAGCCCTGCTGGCTGCCGCCAACCAACATCCACCGATGGTGTTGCGCAGCAATGCCAGGCGTGAAACGGCGGCGGCCTACCAGGCCCGCCTGGCCGCCGCCGGCCGCGCGGCGCAAGGGCTGCACGACCCGCTGATCCAAGCCCTGGCGCTGGCCGCGCCGTGTGGCGTGCAGGATTTGCCCGGCTTTGCCGACGGCCTGGTGTCGGTGCAAGACCTGTCGGCCCAGCGCGCAGCACCCTTGCTGCTGGGTGGTGGCAGCAGCGGTGTGCCGGCCTTGCGCCCCGGCGCCCGGGTGCTGGACGCCTGCGCCGCGCCTGGTGGCAAAACCGCCCACCTGCTGGAGCTGGCCAACATCGACCTGCTGGCGCTGGACAGCGACGCCCGCCGCCTGCAGCGGGTGCAGGACACGCTGACCCGCCTGCAATTGCCGCATCGGCCGGCCCCCGCTGCCCACCTGGACACACCCAACCCAGCCAGCCAGATCACCCTGCAATGCGCCGACGCCCGCGCCGTGGCCCAGTGGTGGGACGGTCGCCCGTTTGACGCCATCCTGCTGGACGCCCCTTGCACCGCCTCGGGCATCGTGCGCCGCCACCCCGATGTGCGCTGGCTGCGCCGGCCCGATGACGTGGCCACCCTGGCGGCCATGCAGCGCGAGCTGCTGGACGCCCTGTGG